>NZ_JBSFRG010000010.1:0-167821 GCF_053589115.1 Rhodococcus sp. NPDC003383
TGGAATGCGTTCGGTGGGTTGGAGTATCTGGGTCGGTGTGACGATCAGGTGAAGATCCGCGGGTTCCGGGTGGAACTCGACGAAATCCGCGCCGCGATCACCGATTGCCCCGGTGTGCGCACCGCCGTCGTCGTCGCCCGCCGTCGTCCGGACGGGCAGAACACCCTCGCGGCCTACGTCACCGCACTCGAACCCGATCGCGCGGACACGCTCGTCGACGAGGTGCGTGCGTTCCTGTCGGCGCGGTTGCCCGAGTACATGGTTCCCGCGGCGATCGGTGTGGTGGACGCGATCCCGACCACGGTCAACGGCAAGGCGGACATCGCTGCACTGCCCGAGGTCGCCCCGCTCGCAGCGGGTTCGGGCCGACTGCCGCAGACCTATCAGGAGCACGTGCTCGCCCGGCACATCGTCCGGATCCTCGCGCTACCCGAGGACACGCGAATCTCTGTGGACGACAACTTCTTCGAACTCGGTGGTCATTCGCTCGCCGCGGCCCGGCTGGTCGCGGCGATCGACGACGACTTCGGCATCGCGCTGGCGCTGCGTTCGGTGTTCGAGAATCCGACGATTGCCGGCCTCGTCGACGAGATCGCCGGTCGTGCCTCGATCGGCGTGCGCGGCGGCGACGGCATCCCGGTGGTCCTGGCCCCGGGCCGCGACGGCGGGCACACCGTCTTCGCGGTGCACGCAGCATCCGGCTACTCGACCGTGTACGCGGAGTTCGCGGCGCGGATGGCGGACGACGTCCGGGTGATCGGTCTGCAGGATCCCGCGCACGCCCGCGACGGACGGGATTTCGAGACCGCGACCGAACTCGCCGTCGCCTACGCGGATGTCGTCGTGCAGTCCCAGCCGGACGGCCCGTACCACCTGATGGGCTGGTCGTACGGCGGGCACATCGCGTTCGCGGTGGCCCGCGAACTCGAATCGCGCGGACTCGAGGTCGCCGACGTGACGATCCTCGACTCGCCGCCGGTCGCGGAGGGGAACGTGCGGGTGCGCTCCGACGAGGAACGCGAGGCCGACGTGGTCCGCGCCTTCGCCGAGTTCGCCGGCCTCGAGGAGATCGCGGGGGAGACCCGCGCCTCGGTCCAGGCCCGCAAC
This sequence comes from Rhodococcus sp. NPDC003383, assembly GCF_053589115.1. NCBI lineage: Bacteria > Bacillati > Actinomycetota > Actinomycetes > Mycobacteriales > Nocardiaceae > Rhodococcus > Rhodococcus sp. NPDC003383. Next base: position 1,108 of record NZ_JBSFRG010000010.1, read on the forward strand.
CGCGCCGGCGCAGGTCCGCTGTCGGTCCTCGGTGACCGGGACGCGGCGGCGCTCATGGACTCGTTCGACCGCTGCCTGCGGTTGATGGGTACCGAACCCACCCACGGGCCCGTGCGTGCCCGCGGGCACGTCGTCATCGGCGCCGAACACGCCGCAGAGGGCGGCGGCGGATGCGAGCGGTGGTCGGAGTACTTCGCCGGACCGGTCGAGGTGCTCGCCGTCGACATCGACCACGAACACCTGAACACCGGTCCGGCCCTGGACCGCTGGCAGCGCTGGTGGGCGGACCACACGGGTCTGCCGCTCGCCGACGACTGACCGACCGGCCCGGCGACCCGGGCCGAACGAATCGAGCCGACACGCGTCGGCCGCAACCAGAGGAGAAACGAGAAACCATGCGAGTGATCACCTTCGGCTACCAGACCTGGGGCCACCGGACGCTGTCGGCGCTGCTCGGCTCCAAGCACGAGGTGGTGCTGTCGGTGACGCATCCGCCGAGCGACCATCCGTACGAGCAGATGTGGTCCGACTCCGTCGAGGACCTGGCCCGCGAGAACGGCATCCCGGTGTTCGTGGGCAAGCGCCCCGACGACGCGCTGATCCAGGCGGTGCGCGACGCCGACGCCGATCTGATCATCGCGAACAACTGGCGGACGTGGCTGCCGCGGGAGATCTACCAGGCGCCCCGGTTCGGCACGCTCAACGTGCACGATTCCCTGCTGCCGAAGTACGCGGGTTTCTCGCCGCTCATCTGGGCGCTCATCAACGGCGAGTCCCACGTCGGTGTCACCGCGCACCTGATGGACGACTCGCTCGACGGCGGCCCGATCGTCGCGCAGCAGGCCGTCGCGGTCGGCCCCCAGGACACCACGACGGATCTGTTCCACGCGACGGTCGATCTCATCGAGCCGGTGCTTCTGCACGCGCTGGATCTGCTCGAATCCGGGCGCACCGACTTCACCGCGCAGGATCCCGCGCAGGCGACCTACTTCCACAAGCGGTCCGAGCGCGACAGCCACATCGACTTCCGGTGGCCGGCCGACGCCATCGAGCGCCTGGTGCGGGCGCAGGCGGATCCGTACCCGAACGCGTTCACCTACTACAAGGGCGAGCGCCTGCGTGTCCTGAAGGCCTCGGTCTCGCCGCGGCTCTTCGGCGGCACACCCGGCCGTGTCACGGTCCCAGAGGGCAACGGCATCGCGGTCGTGTGCGGCCCGGACGCATGGAACGGTGGGAACCCCGCGCTGGTGCTCGAACGCCTGCGTCTGGACGACGGAACCGAGGTCGACGCAAAGGATTTCTTCGCCGGTCGCGCGGGCTATCTCGAGTGATTCGGCGCGTCGGGCTTGTGACTCAACCCGGCAAATGAACCGATTGAGACGGATCGCCCACTGCTGCTACTGTGAGGCGTTCCTTAACTGACCCTAACCTAACCTGACCCCTGAGAGTGACGAATGAAGATCAGTGCTTCCCGAGGCCTGGCCGCGCGGCTGATGGCGCTCGCCGCAGTGGTGACGCTGCCCGTGGCATGTTCGAGCAACTCCGACGACACGGCCTCCGGCAGCGGTGACTCGGACTGGACCACGGTGACGATCGACGGCGCCTTCGGCGACGCGGTCATCGAGCAGCAGCCCGAGCGGGTGCTGGCGCTGTCCGAGACCGACGCCGACATCCTGGCGTCGATCGGTGTCGACACCATCGCGTATCCGGATCCGGGTCTCGACGTGCCCGCCGGCTACCCGTGGGAGCAGGGACACTTCCCGGCCGACATCGAAGCCATCGCGGTGACCGACGACAACGACGAGGTCAACTTCGAGGCGATCGCCGCCCTCGATCCCGATCTGCTGGTCGCGACCACGTTCTACGGGCTGGACGAGGACGTCTACGCCAAGCTCAGCGCCATCGCGCCGGTCGTCCACTACACCGAGGAAGCCAACTCCGACTCGTGGCAGGACAGCACCCGCCGCATCGGTGAGGCCGTCGGACGCACCGCCGAGGCCGACGAGGCCATCGCCGAGACGGAAGCCGCTGTCGCCCAGGTCAAGTCGCAGAACCCGCAACTCGAGGGCAAGACCTTCCACGCCGTCGTATCCCCGTCCGCGGAGGGCCTGTGGGTCCTGTGTTCCAACGACGACAACATGGCCCGCGTGCTCACCTCGCTCGGCATGAAGCTCAGCGACTACGCGCAGACCGTCGACTGCAACTGGGGCAAGGGTCAGATCAGCTGGGAGGAGGCGTCCAAGCTCGACGCCGACATGCTGTGGGTCGTTCCGAACACCGCCGACACCTCGGTGTTCGACACCAACCCGGTGTGGACCGCACTGCCGGTCGTCCAGCGCGGATCCGTCGTGATCACCCCGAGCGAGGACGGCACCCCCCGCGCCGCTGCGTTCCCGTCCCCGATCAGCCTGAAGTGGGTCATCGAGGAGTACGGCCCGCAGTTCTCGGCTGCTGTCGACCAGGGAGCCGACGCTCAGCCGTGACGTAGTTTCGTGCCGTCGCCCCATATCCGGGGCGACGGCACGTACGCGTCCGGCGGCGCCTCGCCCACCCACCCCTCGAAGAACGGAGCACCCGGATGACCGCGGCGGAGAGCCTCGACGACCTGACCGAGAAGATCGTGATGCACGATCTCGTGCCCCGTCGGCTGACGGTTCTGCGCACGGTCGACCTGACCCCGCGGATGCGGCGCATCGTCGTCGGCGGTCCGGAGATCGCCGGCTTCCCGCACGGCACCGGGCGGCCCACCGACCATGTGAAGCTGTTCTTCCCCGACGACACCGGCGACGTCGCGATGCCCGAGATCGAAGGCGACGGCAAGTGGATCGAACCCGCGGGCCGGCGTCTCGAGTTCCGTGACTACACGGTTCGCGCGTTCGATCCCGAGGCCGGTGAACTCACCCTCGACTTCGTCCTGCACGAGCACGGCACCGGGGGCCGCTGGGCCGCGACCGCCGAAGCCGGAGCCCCCCTCGGCGTGCTCGGCCCCCGCGGGTCGATCCTGGTCCCCACCGGATACCCCGCCTACATCCTCGCCGCGGACGAGACCGCGTTGCCCGCGCTCGCCCGCTGGCTCGAGGAACTTCCCGCGACCGCCCGGATCCAGGCCTTCGTCGAGGTCCGCGACGCGAGCGACGAACTCGATCTCGAGCGGTCCGCCGAAGCGCGGCTGACCTACCTGCACCGCGGCAGTGCCGCACCCGGCAGCACCGACCTGCTCATCGAGGCGATCCGCGCTGCCGAGCTTCCCACCGACCCCTACTTCGTGTGGGCCGCCGGCGAAGCCACCTCACTCAAGCCGATCCGCCGGTACTTCCGCCGCGAGCTGGGTCTGCCGAAGGAACGGGTCGACATCGACGGCTACTGGAAGCGCGGAGTCGTCAATCTCGACCACCACGACGACGAGGGCGACGACGCCTGACCGGAACCGCCAGGTGCCACAACCCCCCGAGGAGCCATGAAGCTGCGCCCGCTGACGTTCAGTAGCGACCGACCGGTGGCGACCCCGCCGATCCGCGTCGACGACGACACCACCGCCCGCCGACTCGCGGTCCGCACGATCTTCGCGGCACGACGGATGACCGTGCCCGCCGCGGTGCTGATGATCGGCCACCAGGTCGGCGAGGCGCTGGTCCCGGTCGTCATGGGCCTGGCGATCGACCGGGCCATCGCGACCCACGACGGCACCCAGCTGCTGCTGTGGCTGGTGGTGCTCGGCGCGGTGTTCGCGATGCTCTCGTTCTCCTTCCGCTTCGGATCCCGGCTCGGGCTGCTCGGCATGCAGGCGGTGCAGCACCAGCTGCGCACCCGGGTCACCGACCGGATCCTCGACCCGCGCGGAATGGCCGGGCCCGCACGACTTCCCGGTGTGTCCCTGTCGATCGCGACCTCGGACGTGCAGCGTCTCGCGATGGCCTGCGCGATCGGCGTCTACCCGATCGGACAGATCGCCGCGGTGGTGTTCACCGGCATCGTGCTGCTGACCATCTCGTGGCCGCTCGGTGTCGCGGTCCTGGTGGGTGCCCCCACGATCCTGTGGATCCTCGACAAGGCCGGTGGCCCGCTGCGGGCGCGCAGCGAGCACCAGCAGGAGATGGCCGGCGAAGCGGCCGGCACCGCCACCGATCTCGTCACCGGCTTCCGGGTGGTCAAGGGCATCGGCGCCGAGGAGGTCGCCGCCCGCCGCTACTTCGAGGCAAGCCGGCGCGCCCTGCGCGGAGTGCTCGCCGCCTCCCGTTCCGAGGGCGCCTACCTCGCCGCCATGGAATCGGTGTCGGGTCTGTTCGTCGTCGCGATCGGTGTCGCCGCCGGCCTGATGGCGGTCAGCGGCGGCCTGACCGTCGGTCAGTTGATCACCGTCGTCGGCCTGACCCAGTTCGTGATGGGTCCGCTCAGCGCCCTCGGCACCAACGCCGGTGCCGTGTGGGCCGGCGCGCTCGCCTCCGCGCGCCGCGTCCTCACCGTTCTGCAGGCACCGCCCGCGACCGAGATCGGTACCGTCGGCGCGACCGCCGGTCCGCTCCGCTTCGACGGCCTCGCCCACGGACCGGTCCGGGACCTCGATTTCGAACTGCCCGCGACCGGACTCGTCGCGGTCGTGGCCGACGCTCCGACGACCGCCGCGCTCGTCGAGGTGCTGTCCCGGTCGGCCCCGCCCGAGAACGGCACCGTCCGGATCGGCGAGACCGACCTGTTCGATCTCGACGAGGACACCGCGATCGCCACCGTGCGCGTCGCCCCGCACCACGCGGCGCTGTTCGAGGGATCCGTGCTCGACAACATCGCCGCCGCCGTCGATCCGGAGGCCGCGGATCGCGACACCCGCATCACCCGTGCCGTGTTCGCCGCAGCCTGTGACGACGTCGTCGAGGTGCTGCCCGACGGCCTCGACACCCCGGTGGGGGAGGCGGGCCGGTTGCTGTCCGGTGGTCAGCGGCAGCGCGTCGCGCTGGCCCGGGCGATCGCCGCGGACTCCTCGGTGCTCGTGCTGGTCGACCCCACCACGGCGGTCGACTCCGTCACGGAATCGAATGTCGCCGAGCGGCTGGGGCAGGCCCGCACCGACGGGCTGACCCTGGTGTTCACCGACGCCCCGGCGCATCTCGCCGCAGCGGACGAGGTGATCGTCCTCGCCGAGGGACGCCTGGTCCATCGCGGAGCCGCCGACGAGGTACCCGCACTGTCCTCGGCCGTCCCGGCCGGTACGCCCGTGGAGGCCCACCGATGACCAGCACCGCGATCCACGAGACCGCACCGGCCGGTCCTCTCCCCATCGCCGACGCCCGCACCACCGCCGCGCACTTCTTCGCCGCGCTGTCCGGCAGCCGCGCACGCCTGATCGGCGTCGTCGCGCTGCTCGTCGCGGCCGCCGTGCTCGGGCTGGTCATGCCGTGGGCGCTCGGCCGCATCGTCGACATCGCCATCGACGGCGGTGACGCCGGCGATGTGTGGCGGCTCGCGATTGTCATGGTCGTCGCCACCGTCGCGGGTGCCGGGCTCACCGGCGCCGGTGTCGCCGCCTCGGCCCAGCTGTTCGAGACGGTCCTCGCCCGGCTGCGCGAACGCATGCTGGCCTCGGCGCTGCGGCTGCCGCTCTCGCGGGTCGAGGCCGCGGGCAGCGGTGACCTGGTGTCGCGTGCCACCGACGACGTCGAGGTCGTGAGCACCGCCATCTCCCAGGGTGTTCCGGCGATCTCGACATCGGTGTTCACCATCGCCGCGACCGTCGTCGGACTCGCCGCGTTGGACTGGCGGTTCCTCGCCGTCGTCGTGGTCGTGCTGCCGGTGCACATCTTCACGGTTCGGCGGTACGTGCGCGAGGCACCGCCGGTCTACACGGGGGAGCGTGCTGCGATGGCGAAACGCGCACACGAGGTGCTCGGCGCGATCCGCGGCCTCGACTCGGCACGCGCGTTCGGCCTGACCGGACGGCTGCTCACCGAGATCGAGGGACGCTCGTGGGAGGTCGTGCGCTGGACGCTGCGCGCCCGCGTCGTGCAGAACCGCTTCTTCGCGGGCATCAACCTCGCCGAATTCGTCGGTATGGCAACCATTCTCGTCGTCGGCTACATGCTCGTCGGGAACGAGGGGCTCACCGTCGGCGCCGCGACCGCGGCCATGCTGTTCTTCCTGCGGCTGTTCGGGCCGATCGGTGAACTGCTGATGGTGACCGACGACCTGCAGTCCGCAGCGGCGTCGCTGGTGCGCATCGTCGGAGTGACCGTCGAAGGCGAACGCTTCGGATCCGACCGGACCGCGGCCGCGTCGACGCCGGTGCCGCAGGGCCGGGCGCTCGAAGCGCAGGACATCACGTTCGCGTACCCGGGGAAGGACCCGGTGCTCGACGGGGTGTCGCTGACGATCGCGGACGGCGAGCACGTCGCGCTGGTCGGTGCGTCCGGCGCAGGCAAGACCACTCTCGCGGCGGTTCTCGCGGGCATCCACCGGCCCGTGCGCGGTGTGGTGCGCTTCGGTGGTGCCGACCTCGCGGAACTCGACGAATCGGAGCGTGCACGCCGGGTCGCGCTGGTGACGCAGGAAACGCACGTGTTCGCGGGTTCGCTCGCCGACGACCTGCGGATGGCCGCACCGGACGCCACCGCCGAGCAGATCCGCGACGCCCTGTGCCGGATACACGCATGGGATTGGGTGGAGCTGCTGCCCGACGGCATCGAGACGATCGTCGGCGACGGCGGACACGACCTGTCGCCGATGCAGGTCCAGCAGGTCGCGCTGGCACGGCTCGTGCTGCTCGATCCGGCACTGGTGATCCTCGACGAGGCCACCGCCGACGCCGGCAGCGCCGGCGCGAACCTGCTCGAGGCGTCCGCCGAGGCGGCGCTCGAGGGGCGGTCGGCGCTGATCGTCGCGCACCGGCTCAGCCAGGCCGCCACCGCCGACCGGATCGTGCTAATGGACCGCGGCGCCATCGTCGAGCAGGGCTCGCACGACGCGCTTCTCCGCAGCGGCGGTCGCTACGCCACCCTGTGGGCCGCCTGGGCGAGGGGTCGGGCCGGGAACTAGTCAGAGTTCGCGCCAACTGGCGTCGTTCATGTCGTGTCCGTGCGCGGCCATGAGCATCAGACCACCGTCGACCGGAATCGAACGGCCGGTCAGATACGACGCGCGCGGCGACGCCAGAAACGCGACGACGGACGCGACCTCGTTGACGTGACCGGGGCGGCCGGTCGGGTTGCCCGGACGATCCTCGTGGAAGGCCTCGGATTCGTCCATGCCGGTCATCGGGGTGGCGATCTCACCCGGAGCGACCGAATTGACGGTGATGCCGTGCCGTGCGAGTTCGAGTGCGAGACAACGGGTCAGCATCCCCAGTCCCGCCTTGGCCGTACAGTACGCGGACGCACCGAAACGCGGTACGTGTTCGTGGACGCTCGTGATGTTGATGATCCGTCCTCCCCGACCGGCGTCGACCATGTGCCGTGCTGCTCGTTGTGCGCACAGGAACGGTCCGTCGAGGTCGGTGGCAAGCACTTCCCGCCACCGGTCGTAGGACAGGTCGAGGACTCCGTCGCGATGTCCGGTGCCGGCATTGTTCACCAGTACGCCGAGCCCACCGAGTTGCCGGGCGAGGTCGTCGATCACATCGGCGGTGTCCGGGCTCGTCAGGTCCTGGCGGGTGACGAAGCACCGTCTTCCGCGCTGCTCGACGGCGGCACGGGTGTCGTCGGCCCCGGCCTCGTCGGTATGGAACGTGATGCCGACGTCGAATCCCTCGGAGGCGAGCAGTTCGGCGGTGGCCTTGCCCATGCCGGAGTCCGCGCCCGTGATCACGGCGAGTCTGTCGTGTGCTGGAACGGTCATGTTCGGGGTGTACCCCAGGGCGGGAGCGGCACACTGAGCCCATGAGGTTGTTGCTGCTGGCCGACACCCACGTCCCTGCCCGTGCGCGCCGGTTGCCCGACGAGGTGTGGAACGAGGTGGACCGCGCCGACGTCGTCGTCCACGCCGGAGACTGGATCGAGATCGGATTGTTGAACGCTCTGGAGGAACGCGCCGTACGACTCGTCGCGTGCTGGGGCAACAACGACGGCCCTGCCCTGCGGGAGCGGCTTCCGGAGATCGCTCGGGTGACGCTCGACGGTGTTCGGCTCGCTGTGGTGCACGAGACCGGGCCCTCGGCGGGCAGGGAGAAGCGCATGGCGGCGGCCTATCCGGACACGGATGTACTGGTGTTCGGCCATTCCCATATTCCGTGGGACACCACGGCCCCCGGTGGTCTGCGCTTGCTCAATCCGGGTTCGCCGACGGATCGGCGTCGGCAGCCGTATTGCACGTACATGACCGCGACGATCGAGGACGGTGCACTGGGTGGTGTGGAGTTGCATCGTCTCCTGCGCTAGGGACAGCCAGGCGGTCACCGGGTCAGTGCGAGAGCGCCGCGACGGTGCTCTCGCCCAGATCCCGCAGGAACGCGGCCCGATCCAGCGCCGGATCCGGTTCGACACCCGGCGGCAGTGTGTCCATGAAATCGAAGTGCCCGACCCGGGGCAGCACCTGTGCGTCGACCTGCCCGCGGCTGCGGCGCAGGATCTCGATCGTGGCGGGCGGAGTGATCGGGTCGCTTTCCCGGGGGACGGCACCCGCCAGGCACAGGGCGGCCCAGCCGCCGATCGAATGCCCCACCGCGAACACCGGAAGATCCCCGCTTTCGTCGTACCGTGCCAGCGCGTCCTTCAGTCCCCGGGGGCGCTCGACGAACTCGTCGGGTGTCGCAGTGTCGGGGGCGAACCGCGTGTGGCGCGGTGCGAGCACCCGGTAACCGGCGTCCGCCAGCGCGGTGAGCACGGTCCGGTACCGGGCCGGATCCCCGCCGGATCCCGACCCGAAAAGCACGATGCCCCGGGGGTTTTCGGGACCGAGCACGAGCACGTCGAGATCGTGAGGGGTCGCCATGCCGGGAAACCTATCGAAGATCCCCGACAGGTGCGGCACATGCACCGGTGGTAGAACCCGGAAAAACCGGCGCAACGGTTCGGCGCGGGCGATCATTGACGCGGAGGTCGCCATGGAGCAGAAGATCCCGGCCGATGTCGGGCACGCCGAGCCGGGTCGGTCCGGAACCGAGGTCGACGACCGAGAGTCGGCTCCCGCAGGGTCGCGCCGCAGGTTGCTGTACGTCACCCTTCCCGGATGCTGGGGTGCGCTCGTCTTCGCGTGCTTGTCGTTCACCCCGTCCCTGCTCCCGCGCGGAGGGCTCCTGCAGGGCTTGGTCTGCGGGATCACCGCGGCGATCGGGTACGGACTCGGTGTGCTCGCAGCATGGGTGTGGCGCGCGTTCGCCGACCGGGGCCCGCGGCGTCCGAGCCGGCGTGCGTGGCTGGTGTTCGCCGTCACCGCGGTGGTGCTGTTCGCCGTCGCATTCGGATTCGGGCAGTACTGGCAGCACCGGATTCGGGAGTTGATGGGGGTCACCGACTACAACATTCCGCTCGTTGTTCTCTCACCCGTGATCGCGGTGGTGGTCTTCGCCCTTCTGGTGGCGATGGGCCGTGGCATCCGAGGTATCTACCGCTGGATCGCGACGCTGCTCGATCGCTGGATCGGCCGCAGTGCGGCGTCCGCCGTCGGCTGGGTGCTGGTGGCCGCACTGGTCTACCTGGTCGTCTCGGGGGTGTTGCTCAGCGGTTTCGTCAATGTCGCCAATTCGGCGTTCTCGCTTAGGGATACGCAGACGCCGGAGGGGGTGCAGCAGCCCACGACCGGTCTGCGATCGGGCGGCCCGGAGTCTGTGGTGCCGTGGGACACGCTGGGCTACCAGGGGCGCGCCTTCATCGGAGACAGCCCCTCCGTGGACGAGATCGGCGGGTTCGTGGGCGGGCCCGCCGAGGAGCCGATCAGGATCTACGCCGGGCTCGCATCCGCCGACGACACCGAGGCCCGCGCGGCACTGGCCGTCGAGGACCTGACCCGGGCCGGCGGCTTCGAACGCGCCAACCTGCTCGTGGTGACCACGACCGGCAGCGGCTGGGTGGACCCGGCCCTGGTCGACTCGTTCGAATATCTCACCGGCGGCGATGCGGCAACCGTGGCGATCCAGTACTCGTACCTGCCCTCGTGGATCTCCTATCTGGTCGACCAGTCGAAGGCTCGTGAAGCCGGCCGGGACCTGTTCGACGCGGTCTACGAGGAGTGGCTGAAACTGCCGCCGGACAGCCGTCCCCGGCTGTTCGTTGCGGGGGAGAGCCTCGGCTCGTTCGGTGGGGAAACGGCCTTCAGCGGGGAACGCGACCTGAGCAACCGCACGGCGGGTACGTTGTTCGCCGGCCCGCCCAACTTCAACACTCTGTTCCGTGACTTCAGTGATAATCGCGAGCCGGGCAGCCCGGAGGTCGAACCGATCTACAAGAACGGGCGCACGGTGCGGTTCACGAACGACGCCGAGGCAGGGATCCCGCCCGCGGGCCGGCCGTGGGACGGCAACAGGGTCATGTACCTGATGCACCCGTCGGACCCGATCGTGTGGTGGAGTCCGCACCTGATCCTGAACGAGCCGGACTGGATCGGTGAGGCTCCGGGCACGGACGTGCTCGAGGACATGGTCTGGATGCCGTTCGTCACGTTCTGGCAGGTCACCGCGGATCTACCGTTCTCGACCGGGGTTCCCGGCGGGCACGGCCACAAGTACACGACCGAGTACGTCGACGGGTGGAACGCCGTCCTGCGGCCGGAGGGAACGACCCCCGAGGACCTCGCGACCCTCAGGTCCGTCATCGATTCCGAGGAATAGGAACCCACCGACAGCCCGCTGCCTCGTGCGTGGTTTTGGCAGCTGCCGCTACCGAAACCGCGCACGAGGCGCGGAGCGCCGTCAGTCCTGGCTGCGCGGACGCCGCAGCACCAGCAACGACCGGGCCTGCACCTGCACCGACTCGCCGGCGGCGACCGTCAGGTCCCGCAGACCGTCGGGGGTGTCCGTGTCCAGCGCCACCGTCCAGTCGGGGTCGTCGGGTCCGCCCGAGGTGACGAAGTCGATCGGCTCGTGATGGGCGTTGAAACACAGCAGGAACGTGTCGTCGACGACGCGCTGCCCGCGCTGGTCCGGCTCGGGGATGCCGTCACCGTTGAGGAACACCGCGAGGGACTTGCCGAAGCCGCTGTCCCAGTCCTCCGGCGTCATCTCGTCGCCGCCCGGCGTGCGCCACGCGATGTCGCGGGACTGGTCGCCGCTGCGGATCGGCCGGCCCTCGAAGAACCGGCGCCGCCGGAACACCGGATGAGTGCGACGCATCCGGATCACGTTGCGGGTGAAGGCGAGCATGTCGGTGTCCACGCTCTCGGGCGACCAATCCATCCACGAAAGTTCGTTGTCCTGGCAGTAGACATTGTTGTTGCCGCGCTGCGACCGGCCGATCTCGTCGCCGTGGGCGAGCATCGGGGTGCCCTGCGACAGCATCAGCGTCGCCATGATGTTGCGTTGCTGCCGCGCCCGCAACGCCAGGATCTCCGGATCGTCGGTGGGTCCTTCGGCGCCGCAGTTCCACGACCGGTTGTGCGATTCGCCGTCGCGATTGTCCTCGCCGTTGGCCTCGTTGTGTTTCTCGTTGTAGGACACCAGATCTGCGAGTGTGAACCCGTCGTGTGCGGTCACGAAGTTGATCGACGCGCCGGGACGCCGGCCCGTCGCCTCGTACAGATCCGACGACCCGGTGAGGCGGGACGCGAACTCGCCGAGGGTCGCGGGTTCACCGCGCCAGTAGTCACGGACCGTGTCGCGGAACTTGCCGTTCCATTCCGTCCACAGCCCGGGGAAATTGCCCACCTGATAGCCGCCTTCGCCGACGTCCCAGGGCTCGGCGATGAGCTTGACCTGCGAGACGACCGGGTCCTGCTGCACCAGATCGAAGAAGGCCGACAGCCGGTCCACGTCGTGCAGTTCCCGGGCCAGCGTCGACGCCAGGTCGAACCGGAACCCGTCGACGTGCATTTCGAGCACCCAGTACCGCAGCGAATCCATGATCAGCTGCAGGGTGTGCGGGTGACGGGCGTTGAGGCTGTTGCCGGTGCCCGTGTAGTCCATGTAGTGGGCCTTGTCGTCGTCGACGAGCCGGTAGTAGGCGGCGTTGTCGATGCCGCGGAAACTGATGGTCGGCCCGAGGTGGTTGCCTTCGGCGGTGTGGTTGTAGACGACGTCGAGGATCACCTCGATGTCCGCCTCGTGGAAGGCGCGCACCATCGCCTTGAACTCCGCGACGACAGCGCTGGGTTTCGTCGACGACGAGTATTCGGTGTGCGGGGCGAGGAAACCGAACGTGTTGTAACCCCAGTAGTTTCGCAGGCCCTGGTCGAGCAGTACCTGGTCGTGCATGAACTGGTGCACCGGCATCAACTCGATCGCGGTCACCCCGAGATCGCGCAGATGGTCGATGATCACCGGATGTGCCAGTCCCGCATAGGTTCCGCGCAGCTGTTCCGGGATCCCGGGGTGTGTCGCCGTCATGCCCTTGACGTGGGCCTCGTAGATGATCGTCTCGTGATAGGGCCGGCGCGGTGGGCGGTCGGTGGCCCAGTCGAAGAACGGGTTGATGACCACCGTGGTCATGGTGTGCCCGAGCGAATCGAGTTGCGGAAAACCGTCGGCGTCACCGGACTGTTCGTCGCCCGTCTCGTCCTCGGCGGGTGGGTCCTCGTCGGCGGGCTCCGGACCCTCGGCTTCGAGCGCGGTGTCCTCCTCGGCGGCCGCGTCCTCGCCGGCCCCGGATTCGTCCGCCCCGGATTCGTCGTCCCCGGCTTCGGGCACGCTGTCGTCGGCCTCCGGCACCGCGACCGCATACGAGTACAGCGAGGGGTCGCCGTCGAATGCGCCGTCGAACGCCTTGCCGTACGGATCGAGCAGCAGCTTGCTCGGATCGCAGCGCAGCCCCTGCGCCGGGTCGTACGGTCCGTGGACGCGGTAGCCGTAGCGCTGCCCGGGGGACACCATCGGCAGGTACGCGTGCCACACGTACCCGTCGACCTCCTCCAGCGGTATACGCGTCTCGGTGTTGTCGCGGGCGATCAGACACAACTCCACCTTCTCGGCGACCTCGGAGAACACCGCGAAGTTCGTGCCGGCGCCGTCGTACGTGGCGCCGAGCGGATACGGGGTGCCCGGCCAGACCAGCAGTTCCTCCTCGGAGGAGTCACCGGGCGCGGTCGCTTCGCTGGGGTCCATACTCGCTCACCCTAATCGGAACGGCCCCCACTATCCCGGCGAGCGCGACAGGTCACCACCAACCGGTGACCGTGCGCATCCGGCGGCCCAGTTCGGGCGCCAGGGTGCGCACGTACGAGGCGGTGAGGTGGTCGCGATCGCGATAGATCAGGACGTTGCCCTCCACCGCGAGGCACCGCTCCGGGCGGCACACCACATCGGACAGATCCAGCGGATGAACCGTCGGCAGGTGCGCGGCCGCGTCCTGGGCGGGATCGACGATGTCGAGTGCATCGGACCGCGCGACGCCGCACGCGTACGCGTCGCCACCGTGGGCGAGACAGTCCGAGGCGCGGTAGGGGATGCCGTCGTCCTTCAGCCACGGGGTGTCCCGGATCGCCAGGACCGGGATGCCGTACGAGGTCAGCGTCTCCCACAGCGCCACGTACCGGTCGGGGGTGTAGTCGCCCGGACCCTCGCCTGCCTCGCGGGGACGGGTCGACGTCGTGAACACGTAGTCCGGCGGATTCGCGGCCAGTTCGGCCAGCACATTCGTCGACCATGTGTCGCAGTCGAAGGTCGCCGAGTCCTCGGCCGGCGGAGTCGTCGGAGCCGAGAGCGGGCACCCCACCTTGACGTACGTGTCGACGCGGAAGTGATGCTCGACGCCGAGCAGATCCAGGGCGGGCAGCCAGTGCTCGGAATGCGAGCCGCCGGTCAGTGCGATCCGGCGGCTCGCCGTCGGATCCCCGTAGGTGCAGGACAGCGGCTCCTGCTGTCCGTTCACGGCGATGCACTCCTCGAGTGTGGTGGCAGGAAGGTCGCGATCGGCGATCGTCAGCGGGGGTTTCACCGGTGCGCTCACCGGATCGGTCAGCAGGTCGAACACGGCGGCACCGGGATACACATCGGTGGACAGGTTCGGCAGCTCGGCGATCTGCCGGGCGGAACGCTCGACGTACTGGACCCACCCCGCGGAGACGGCGGCCAGTGCCACGCCGACGCTCGTCAGAGCCGCGACGAGCGAGGTACGTCCGCGCGACGGGACGCCCTTTCGGATCGGGTCCTCCACCAGCCGGGTGGTGGCCTCGGCCAGCACCAGCGACAGGGCGATCACCCCGACACCGCCGAGCACTCCGACGGTGAGCCGGTCCCGCAGGATCAGGTACGTGATCAGCACCGGCCAGTGCCACAGGTACAGCGCGTAGGCGATCGAACCGAGCCGTACCAGCGGCGCCGACGCCAGCAGACGTGACACCGCGGTCGATCCGGTCGCGCCGGTCACGACCAGCAGCAGCGCCGCCCCGACCGGTACCAGCGCCCACGGTCCCGGGAACTGTGCGCGGCCGTCGAGTACCGCGCCGCAGCCGAGGAACGTGACCAGCGCGAGCACCGCGAGGGTCGCCGCGGCCCACCGCGGAACCCGCAGCCACGGCAGCAGGCACACGAGCAGCCCGCCGAGCGTCAGCTCCCACAGGCGCGTGGCGCTGTCGTAGTACAGCCAGGTCCGGTCCGCGCCCGAGAACGCGGCGTAGCCGAACGAGGCGGCCGTGACCACGGCGAGGAGCACCGTGAGCGGCATCCGCGTGGGCAGGCCGCGGCGCCGCAGGACCCACGCCAGGGCGAACACCACGATCACGGCGGCGAGGTAGAACTGCCCCTGCACCGCGATCGACCACAGATGCTGCAGCGGGCTCACGGACGGATCGGCCGCCAGATAGTCGCTCGCGGTGCGCGCCAGATGCCAGTTCTGCAGGAAGGTCAGCGACGCGAACAGCTGTTCCGCTGCCGAGAACCACCCGGTCGGCGGGGTGAGGACGACCTGGGCCACCGCCACCGCGGCCAGGACCAGCACCAACGGTGCCAGCAGCCGCCGGCCCACCCGGCGCAGCACCGGCCGCGGATCGAGCGGCGCGGCCGACTCGGTAACACGCAGCAGCGACCCGACGAAGAAGAAACCGGACAGCGCGAGGAACACGTCCACACCACCGGACACCCGCCCGAACCACACGTGGAACACCACGACCAGAGCGATCGCGAGGCCACGGAGGCCGTCGAGATCGGCGCGCCGGGCCGACGCGACGGCACGGTCGCGCTGAGCCGACATGACGGCACCGCCGTCGGCCGACCGCAGCCGTGGTGTGAACGTCGTGACGGGCATCGAGCTCCCTTCCGGGCCGGTCGGACTCGGAGGCGGGCACCGAGCTGTTGCTGTGACGAAAGCACACAGGTACGGGCAGCCACCCTATGCGCTGCTTCGTACGGGCATGAAACCGCCTACAGTCGGGGCTGTGAATTCGCCGTCTCTGCCCGCAGCCCGCATCGCGGAACTCGACGCCGCACACCTGTGGCACCCGTACGGGGCGTTCCCGGCCTCCACCGAGCCCCTCGTCGTCGACCACGCGCACGGCACCCGGCTCGTTCTCGCGGACGGGCGAGAGCTCGTCGACGGTATGAGCTCGTGGTGGGCCGCGGTGCACGGCTACCGGCATCCGGTGCTCGACGCGGCCGTCACCGAGCAGCTCGGACGGATGAGCCACGTGATGTTCGGCGGACTCACCCACGCGCCCGCCGCGCGCCTGGCCGAACTGCTGGTGGAGATCACCCCCGACGGGCTCGACAAGGTCTTCCTCGCCGACTCCGGGTCGGTGTCGGTGGAGGTCGCGATCAAGCTCGCGTTGCAGTACCAGCGCGCACTCGGGCGTCCGGGACGTCACCGGTTGATGACGTGGCGCGGCGGCTATCACGGCGACACGTTCGCTCCGATGAGCGTGTGCGACCCCGAGGGTGGCATGCACTCGATGTGGACCGACGTGCTCGCCCGGCAGGTGTTCGCCCCCGCACCGCCGCGCGACTTCGATCCGGCCTACGTCGCCGAGTTCGAGAAGATACTGAACGAGCACACCGACGAACTGGCCGCGGTGATCGTCGAACCGGTGGTGCAGGGCGCCGGCGGCATGCGCTTTCACGATCCCGCCTATCTGCGCGAGCTGCGCCGCATGTGCGACGAACACGGACTGCTGCTGATCCTCGACGAGATCGCCACCGGATTCGGTCGCACGGGTGAGCTGTTCGCCGCCGGTCACGCCGGGATCAGCCCCGACATCATGTGCGTCGGCAAGGCCCTCACCGGCGGATACGTCACCCTGGCGGCGGTCCTGTGCACCTCCGGGATCGCCGAGGTGATCAGCGCCGGGGAAGGTGGCGGGGTCATGCACGGGCCGACGTTCATGGGCAACCCGCTGGCGTGCGCCGTCGCGGTCGCGGCGGTCGAATTGCTGCTCTCGCGCGACTGGCGATCGGAGATCGCGGCCCTGAACGCCGGCCTCGTGAGCGGACTCGAGCCGGCCCGGGAACTGCCGGGGGTGACCGATGTGCGGGTGCTCGGCGGGATCGGCGTGCTCGAACTCGCCGAATCCGTCGACATGCGCGCCGCCACCGACGCCGCGGTCGCGGCCGGGGTGTGGCTGCGCCCGTTCCGGAACCTGATCTACGCGATGCCGCCGTACGTGTGCACCGCGGACGACGTCGCGGCGATCACCGGCGGGATGCTCGCGGCGGCACGCTCGCGGAGCTGAAGCCTGCCGGCTCGGCGGGACGGTCGTTCGTCAGTTGAACTCGTCCGGGTGGGGTCCGGTGCGCAGGTTGCGGTCGGCCGCGGTGATCGCGGCCATGTCCGTGTCGCTGAGCCGGAAGTCGAAGACGTCGAGGTTCTGGCGGATGCGGGCCGGAGTGACCGACTTGGGGATCACGATGTTGCCCAGTTGCAGATGCCAGCGCAGAACCACCTGAGCGGGTGATCTGCCGGTGCGTCGAGCGATCGCTGCGATGGCAGGATCGTCCAGAACGGCACCCTGGGCGAGAGGGCTCCATGCCTCGGTGGCGATGTCGTGCTTGGTGTGGAAGGCACGCAATTCGGCCTGCTGCAGACCGGGGTGCAGTTCGATCTGATTGACGGCCGGGGTCAGCGCACTGTCGTTCAGCAGGCGCTGGAGGTGAGTCGGCTGGAAGTTCGATACGCCCGCGGCGCGGATGCGTCCTTCCTCCGCGAGGCGTTCGAGGGCGCGCCACGAATCCGGGTAGAGGCCGCGGGCGGGGGTGGGCCAGTGGATCAGATAGAGATCCAGATAGTCGAGACCGAGGTTGGCGAGGCTCGCGTCGAAGGCGCGGAGGGTGGCGTCGTAACCCTGGTCGGCGTTCCACACCTTGGTGGTGACGAACAGTTCCTCGCGCGGTACGTCGGAGGCGGCCAGGGCGCGGCCGACGCCGGTCTCGTTGCCGTAGATCGCGGCGGTGTCGATGCTGCGGTAACCGGCCTGGAGTGCGGCGGTGACGGCCGCGGTGGTTGCGTCGTGGGGGACCTGGAAGACACCGAAGCCGAGCTGGGGGATCTCGACGTCGTTGTTCAGTTTCACGGTGGGGATCGTGGAGGGTGCCATGAGGGAATCCTTCGAAGATGTTCGCTGGGTGAGGGTTTCGAGTGACAGGGTCAGGAGTGGACGGCTCCCGCGGTGGCGTGAGCGGCGCGGCCGAGGTCGGGAGCGGCCGGTGCAGGAGTCGCGGTGGCGCGGGCGGAGCGGCGCTGCAGCCGGTGCGAGATAACGGCCGGAACCAGGGCGGAGGCGGCCAGGATCGCCCCGACGGCATTGGGTGCGGTGTAGCCGAGACCGGCGGAGATCACCAGGCCGCCGAGCCAGGCGGCCAGGGCGTTGCCGAGGTTGAAGGCGCCGATGTTGGCGGCCGAGGCCAGTGTCGGTGCACCGTGTGCGTGGTCCAGGACATGTTTCTGCAGGGGCGGGACGGTGGCGAAACCGAGTGCGCCGATGAGGAAGACGGCCACGACGGACGCGGCTTTGTCGGAGGCCAGGAAGGTGAACAGGCCGAGGACCAGTGCCAGGCCTGCGAGGGCGGTGTAGAGCATCGGCATGAGCTTGCGGTCCGCGAAGTGCCCGCCGACGAGGTTGCCGACGACCATCCCCGTCCCGAAGGCGGCCATCAGCCACGTGAGGGAGGAGTCCGCGAAGTTGCCGACCTCGGTGAGCATCGGCGCGATGTAGGTGATCGCCGCAAACACGCCGCCGAAGCCCAGGACGGTCATCGTCATGGCCAGCACGACCTGAATGTTCTCGAAGGCTGCGATCTCGTGCCGCAGCTGCACTCCCGGCGGCTTGGGGAGGTCGGGTACGAGCTTGGCGACGCCGGCAAGGCCGACGGCGCCGAGAGCGGCGACGACCAGGAAGGTCATGCGCCAGCCTGCGGTGTGGCCCACGAGCGTGCCCATCGGCACCCCGACGACGTTCGCCACGGTCAGTCCGGTGAACATCAGCGAGATGGCGGCCGCC
Organism: Rhodococcus sp. NPDC003383; assembly: GCF_053589115.1. NCBI lineage: Bacteria > Bacillati > Actinomycetota > Actinomycetes > Mycobacteriales > Nocardiaceae > Rhodococcus > Rhodococcus sp. NPDC003383. The sequence continues at coordinate 19,600 of NZ_JBSFRG010000010.1, forward strand.
TTCCTCTGTGGCGCCACCAGTTCGGCGGCGACGACGGAGCCGATCCCGAAGAAGGCGCCGTGGGCCAGGGACGCCACCACGCGGCCGATCAGCATGACGGCGAAGACCGGGGCCGCGGCGGAGATGATGTTGCCGAGGATGAACAGGCCCATGAGCAGCATCAGCATGTTCTTGCGAGAGATCTTGGTGCCGAGGACGGTCATGATCGGGGCGCCGATCACAACCCCGAGGGCGTAGCCGGTGACCAGGTATCCGGCCGTCGGCACGGACACCCCGAGATCCGTTCCCACTTGGGGCAGCAGCCCCATGATCACGAATTCCGTGGTGCCGATTCCGAAGGCCCCGACAGCAAGGGCCAGCAGTGCGAGCGGCATGAGAAGCGATCCTTTGATCGGATGAAGAAATGCGCGTACGCGCTTTGCAGGCGTCAACAATAATTGCAGACGCCGACTATTTGCAAGCGCGGGTATAGTCGGGCGTGATGATCACGCCGGTCGACTGCCGGCGTCACCTGTTCACACGACGGATCGAGGGAGCCGACGATGACCGCCACGGACCCGACGATGACCGCGCTGGCACACAGCTGGTCGGCGCTCTCGCTGTTGCACGGGCGAATCGAGAACAGGATCGAAAGCGCGCTGCAGTCGGCGCACGGGTTGAGCGCACGCGAGTACTCGCTGTTGGACGTGCTGGATCGCCAGCACGACGGTGAGGGTGGGCATCTCCAGATGCGACAGGTCGCCGACTCCGTCGTCCTCAGTCAGAGTGCCACCACCCGGCTCGTGACCCGATTGGAGGACCGCGGGTTGCTTGCGCGCTACCTGTGTCCCACCGACCGGCGCGGTATCTACACCGACGTCACCGAGGCCGGGCGGAGCCTGCTGGAGGAAGCCCGGCCCACCCACAACGCCGCGCTGCGTGAGGCGCTCGACGAGGCTACTGCCCAGCCGGAACTCGCGCCGCTGGTCGACGCCATCCGGCAACTGCAGGAGAACGCCCGGTCGGACGCGCCTGCCTGAGGGGGTCGGTGGTTGAGCCGACCGGTGACAGTCGGGTAGCTCGTCTCGTCTGGCCACTTGAACGCTGTTCAAGTATGGTGTCGTTCCATGACCGCACCCGTCAGTCTGGCCTGGCTCGACGACGCCGCCGAGAAGCGCCGCGTCGCGGGACTGCACCGCACACTGCTGCCTCGCACGTCCGGCTCCCGTCTCGTCGATCTGGCGTCCAACGACTACCTCGGCCTGGTCCGGCATCCCGAGGTCGTCGCCGGCGCCGCGGCCGCACTGCGCCGCTGGGGTGCGGGCGCGACCGGTTCCCGGCTGGTCACCGGCACCACCGCCGAACACGAACTGCTCGAACGTGAACTCGCCGAATTCGTCGGCGCCGAAACAGGTCTCGTGTTCGCCAGCGGATACGCCGCCAACCTCGGCGCGGTCACCGCGCTCGGCGGCCCGGACACCCTGATCGTCTCCGACGCCGGCTGCCATGCCTCGCTCGTCGACGCATGCCGCCTGTCGCGGTCGCGGATCCAGGTCGCGCCCCACGGCGACGTCGAGTTCGTCGAGGCAGTCCTCGCTGCGCGCGCGCAACCGCGCGCCCTCGTTCTCACCGATTCGGTGTTCAGCGCCGACGGTGACCTCGCGCCGCTGCAGGCACTCCACCGGGTGTGCCGGGCGCACGGCGCGTTGCTGCTCGTCGACGAGGCCCACGGTGTGGGCGTCCGCGGTGTAGGGGGACGCGGACTCGTACACGAAATGGGCCTCGCCGGCGAGCCCGACGTCGTCATCACGGCGACGCTGTCCAAGTCGCTCGCCGCACAGGGCGGAATCGTCCTCGGCGACAGCAGGATCCGGGAACATCTCATCGACACCGCCCGGACCTTCATCTTCGACACCGGGCTCGCACCCGCGGCGGTCGGCGCCGCCCGCGCCGCCCTGCGCATCCTCCGGGAGCAGCCGGAGCGTGCCACCGCGGTGCTCGACCGGGCCGCCGATCTCGCCCGCATCTCGGGTGTCGACACGCCCGAATCCGCGGTCGTCTCGGTGATCCTCGGGGACCCGATGGTCGCCGTCCGTGCCGCCGCGGCGTGCCGCGAACGCGGCCTGCACGTCGGGTGCTTCCGGCCCCCGTCCGTTCCCGCGGGTACGTCCCGGCTGCGCCTGACCGCCCGCGCGAACCTGGACGCCGACGATCTCGCGATGATCGAGTCGGTGCTCGGTGACGTCCTCGCGGAGGCACGCGTGTGAGCGTTCTCTGCGTCACCGGTACCTCCACCGACGTCGGTAAGACCGTGACGACGGCGGCAGTTGCCGCGGTTGCGGCGGCGGCCGGTCTGCGGGTCGCGGTGTGCAAACCCGCGCAGACCGGCGTCGCCGACGACGAACCCGGCGACCTCGCCGAGATCACCCGCCTCGCCGGTCCCGGCATCGACACCCTCGAACTGGCCCGCTATCCCGAACCGCTCGCGCCGGACACCGCGGCCCGACGCAGCGGACGACCGCTGCTGAGCCTGCTCGATGTCGTTGCCGCGGTACGGGAGCTCGACGCGACCCACGACCTGACACTCGTCGAAGGCGCCGGGGGAGTGCTGGTCCGGATCGGAGCCGACGGCTTCACCCTCGCCGATGTCGCGGCGGCACTGGACGCGCCGGCGCTGGTCGTGGCGGCGGCCGGTCTGGGCACCCTCAACCACAGCGCCCTGACGGTCGCGGCGCTGCGGTCGGCCGGTGTGCGGTGCATCGGCACGGTGATCGGATCATGGCCTGCGGCACCGGATCTCGCGCAGCAGTGCAATCTCGAGGATCTGCCCGACGTCACCGGTGTACCCCTGCTCGGGCGTATCCCCGAAGGTAGTGGCTCAGTCGCTCCGGAGGAGTTCGGAGCCGGTGCGGGGGAGTGGCTGGCCGCCTGCGGACTGCTGCCGGAGCCGGTCGACCCACTTCTTCGGCCGCTCGGGTGACGTCGGCTCACCGATCGGCCTGGTGGCTAGTCCTGTCCGCGTGGGGGTAGGGAGACGTTCACGCCCCCGCTGTCGTGTTCGGGACCCGCAGCCGCGCTGCCCGCCGGGACCCGCTGCCGGAACCGCGCCGCCTCACTCGGGCCGGTCGCGCCGCCCGGGTCGAGCTCACCGCGGTACGGACCCGGCTTCGGGCGCGGTGCTCCGCCCGGAAACGCGAGCCGCAGGATGGTTCGGTGCACCATGGACCACTGCTTCACCAGCCCTCCGGAGTTGTACGGCAGTTCGTACCGTTGGCAGATCTCCCGCACCTTGGGTGCGATCTCCGCGTAGCGGCTGCTCGGCATGTCCGGGTACAGGTGGTGCTCGACCTGGTATCCGAGATTTCCACTGATGATGTGGAAGAGCGGGCTGCCCTCGATGTTCGCCGCACCGACGAGCTGGCGCACGTACCAGCCGCCGCGGGTCTCGTTCTCCACCTCGCGAGGACTGAACGTGTAGGTCTGGTCCGGGAAGTGGCCGCAGAAGATGATGCCGTGTGCCCACACATTGCGGATGATGTTCGCGGTAGCGTTCGCCACCAGGGTGGCCAGGAACGTGCGCTCGACGCCCGGGACCGTGCGATCGAGGATGTCGGCGACGCCGGACCCTCGTCCGGTCGGCCGGAGGGACCGCAGCAGCCGACCGAGCCGAGAGGTTTCCGGTTGGCCGAGCCGGCCGCGGAAGGCGAGCTGGGCCAGGCCGAATGCGCCGGCGCTGATCAACGGCCAGCCGGCGTAGTCCTTGACGATCTGTGCCCGGGCCTTGCCCGCGATCCCTTTGAGGTCCTCCCAGACCTCGGGCCAGGATTTCTCGCCGGCCCGCACGGCCTCGAGGTCCATGTCGTGCAGCGCGACCCCCCATTCGAAGAAGGCCATGAGCAACACGTTGTAGAAGGGCTGGGCCAGGTAGACCGGATGCCATTTCTGGTGCGGGTCGATCCGCATGATCTCGTAGCCCAGGTCCTTGTCCTTGCCGCGGATGTTGGTGAAGGTGTGGTGGATGTAGTTGTGCGAGTGCTTCCACGCCTTCGCGGTCGACGCGGTGTCCCAGTCCCACGACGAGGAGTGGATGGCGGGGTCGTTCATCCAGTCCCATTGGCCGTGCATGACGTTGTGACCGATCTCCATGTTCTCGAGGATCTTCGCCATCCCCAGACACGCGGTGCCTGCCCACCACGCGGGTTTCGCGGCCGAACCCAGCAACAGCACCCGCCCCGCCACGGCCAACTGCCGCTGGGCGGCAATCACCGCTTTGATGTAGCGCCGGTCCCGCTCGCCGAGGTCCGCGTAGACCTCGTCGTGGATGGCGTCGAACTCCTCGGCCAACGCCTCGACGGTTTCTTCGCTCAGATGCGCGAGGGGGCTTTCCACGTCGATACTCACCTCGGTGGTCCCTTCGTTCACAGCTCGATCTCGATGTCGCCTTCCGCGGAGTTGATGCAGGTCCGCACCACCTGACCGGTGAAATCGGCAACCTCCCCGGTGCGCAGATCCCGCAACCGTCCCGATTTCAATGTCCCGGTGCAGGTATGGCAGATCCCGATCCGGCACCCGAAAGGCAACTCGGCTCCGGCCTGCTCGCCGGCAACCAGGATCGGGGTACCCCCGTCGCAGTGGGTTTCAATCCCGCTTTCCAGGAAACGGACGGTTCCGCCCGCACCGGCGGTTGCGGAGCCGCCGATGATGGGCTGGAAGCGTTCGAGGTGCAGCTTCGCGGGGTCGCCGTGGGCGTTCCAGTGCTCCACCAGCGCGTCGAGCATCTCTCCGGGACCGGAGACGAACGCCTCACGCTCGCGCCAATCCGGGCACAGTGAGTCCAGTTCGGCAGGCTGCATGCGGCCCTCCGTCTCGGTCAGCCGCACGTGCAGGTGGAAGCCTTCCCGACGACGATCCAACTCGCGCAAGGTGGAGTCGAACATGATCTGCCCGGCGGTCCGGTCCGAATGCACGGCCACCACGTCGTCGAGGGCGTCCAGGTGGTCGAGATGACGCAACATGCTCACGATCGGAGTGATGCCGCTGCCTGCACTGACGAACAGCATCCGGTCCGGGATCGGGTCGGGCAACGTGAACACGCCCTCGACCTCGCCGAGCCGGACGATGTCGCCGGGGGCGATCCCACGGACCAGGAACGGCGAGACCGTGCCGGTGGGAACCAGTTTCGGGGTCACGCTGATCAGACCGTCGTCGGCGTGGGGATCGGACGTCAACGAATAAGCGCGCCAGTGGTAGACGCCGTCGATGACCACACCGAGGCGAACGTACTGTCCGGCTCGGTGCCCGGGCCATTCGTGGGCGGGCCGGATCACGATCGTGGCCGCGGACTCGCCGGCCGGTTCGATCCGCTCGACACGTCCACGCAATTCCCGCGTGGTCCACAGCGGGTTGATCAACTCCAGGTAGTCGTCCGGGCGCAACGGGGTGAACAGATGCCGCACAGCCTTCAGCAGCCGTCGTCGCGCCTTCGGAACCTTCGGACGTGCACCACGCTCCGCCATCAATCCACCGTAGAGGACCTCGCGCGCCCCGACCGGCGCTTCCCCTCACGGGTTCGCATCGCGGTCCGCCGGTTTGTGCGCGACCACCCGGAACCCCATACCCATGGCACCGACCCGGTGCACCTCGTCGACGACGAACTCCGCGTCCTCGAGATAGGGGACCGGATCACGGGTGAGGTGATCGGCGCCGAACCGGACCGTGAGCGGTTCGACCATCCGCATGAGCGCCGCAGCCACCCGGTTGGTGGCCGGCCCGTGCTCGGCGAGGACGATGCGGCCACCGGGCACCAGTACCCGGAACGCTTCGCGGCTCGCCTGCAACGGATCCGGGATGGTGCAGAACGTCAGCGTCGAGACCACCGTGTCGATGCTGTCGTCCGGCAGGTCGAGCGCCTGAACGTCGCCGCGGCGCACGGTCGCGTGGTTCAACTGCAGATCGGTGATGCGTGCGCGGGCGATGTCGAGCATCTTCTCGGACAGGTCGATGCCGAGGACGCTCGTCACCTGGGGGCCGTACAGCGGCAGGTTCAATCCGGTGCCCACGGCGAGTTCGAGTACGCGACCCTCGGCGCGCGGGACCGCCCACTGCCGGGGCAGACCCATGACGCGGCGTTCCCACCAGTCGATCTGTGTGTCATACCGTCTCGACAGCGTGTCGAAGATCCGGCCCACCGTCTCGTTGTCCGGTTGTCGCATGGCGCCCCCGCCTCAGCCGTGGTGCGAATCCGATCCCGTCAATGTACCGAGATCGGAACCGGAATGAGCGATATACCCCTGCGGGTATATTCGGCAGGGTTGTCGAGAGAAGGGACCCGATCGTGCAGGATCGCACCGACGAAGAGCTGTGGGACGAACGCTACCGCTCGCGCACCGCCCTCTGGAGCGGCGCCGCCAACCGGCACCTCGTCGCGGAGATCGCCGACCTTGCTCCCGGCACCGCGCTCGACGTCGGCAGCGGTGAAGGCGCCGACGCGATCTGGCTCGCGCGACGCGGCTGGACCGTCACCGCGATCGACATCTCCTCGGTCGCCCTCGAACGTGCGGCCGCACACGCGGCCGCCGAACCCGCCGAGATCCGCGACCGGATCACCTGGCGGCACCAGGACATGACCGACTGGGATCCCGGCGACGACCGGTTCGACCTGGTCACGGCGCAGTACCTGCACCTGCCCGCCGGCCCGCGCGACGAGCTGTACCGGCGGCTCGCCTCCGCTGTCGCGCCCGGCGGAACACTGCTCGTCGTCGGGCATCACCCGTCCGATCTGCAGACGACGATGCCACGGCCCCCGCGACCCGAATTGTTCTTCACCGGAGACGATCTCGTCGCGCTGCTGGAACCCGACTCCTGGCAGGTGCGCACGAACGCCGCGGTGCCGCACGAGGCGACCGACCCGGAGGGGCGCGCCGTCACCGTCCACGACACCATCCTGTGCGCGCGGCGGCGCTGACCGCGGCGGGACGTCCCGGTTTGGAGCACGGCAAACGGTTCACCACTGGTGTGCGACGTCCAGCACCACCCGGGAGCCGTTGGGGCCGTCGAGCGTGAACACCCGGAACGGCAGCCGGGCGCGAACCCCGACGCCGAGGGTGGTCTGCCCCTCGAAACTGTTGGCCCACGCGACCTGCCGCAGGGTGCGGTAGCCGGTGACGTCGACGACTTCGCCGCGGTTCGCCGGTGCCCAGTAGGCGGGCGCGAGGACGACCACCTGCAGGTAGGCTCCGCCGCGCAGCGGCACGAAGAACCCGGACCCGTCCTCGTACACCGCGGGGACGTAGCCGACGCGGTACCCGGCCGCGGGCCCGGCGAGGTCGACGACGATCCGGTCGAAACACTCGTGCCGGCCCGAGCGAACCGCGGTGACCGGTGAGGTGACCATCGTCGGATTCGACTTGTCCTGCGAACCCCAGTAGATGCCGCAATAGGGCGTAGCGGCGGACGCGGTCGGGCTGATCAGTCCGATCCCCGCGATGAGTGCGAGCATCGCGAGCCACACCTGGATCCTTCTCATGGCCTTGTCCTCTGTGCGTGGCTGATGAAGTGGCATCGCAGCGGATCCGACGCGCGTTACAGGCGCACAGCGCGATGAGGCGGATGCGTTCACGCGGTGGTGGACGACGCGGTTGTGAACGATGCAAAGTCCCTGTGGCGCAAGGCATCAGTGTTCGGTCGTGAGCGCGTCCCAGAATCGGTCGGGCACCGGAGGCCAGTCGTCTCGCCACCGTCCGGCCTCGCGGTCCGCGCGCAGATCCTCGAGCAACGCCCTCAGGTGCGGGCCGCCGTCGAGCAGGTAGCGCACGATGCCGAGGGCGGCGCACTGTGCGGTGATCGTCGCGAGCAACCCCTTCGCCTCGTCGGTGCGTCCGGCCGCGGCGAGGATGTCGACCAGCAGTCGGCGTGCCTGCAGGAGCGCCCGCGGTCGGCCGGCATCGGCGAGCATGTCCACCCACTCCTGTGCCCAGATGCACGCCAGTTCCGTTGCCGTCGGCGTGCCCTCGTCGAGCAGTGCCCGGATGGCGACGGCCTCGTCGAGCTGGGCGGTGAGCGCGTCGACCCCGTGGACGGGCCGTCGTCGCTGCGCATGGGTGATCGGTGGGGACGGGGGCACGCCCGCGGCCGGGGGCAGGCCCAACCGCACACGTTCGTCCTCGATCCGGGCCCGCAGCCGGGGCAACGTCAGCGCTTGGGCGGCTCGGGCGCCCGCCTCCAGGCGCTGCGCCGCCGCTGCGCGATCGCCCCGAAGGGCCTTGACCCGGGCGCCGATCGCGTACCGGGCCGCCTTGAACTCCACGCTCCCGCCTCCGTAGTCGAGGAGGTAGGCCTCGTCGAGGAGACGTTCGGCGTCGTCGAGGCGGCCCTGCTCGTACAGCAGTTCGCCGAGCAGCGACTCCGCGAGCCGTACCGCGACCGAGTGCTCGTCCCCCTGGCTTCGGGCAACCCGCAGGGCCTGCCGGAACCGCTGCTCGGCGGCGGTGATGTCGAGTCGCTCGTGCGCGGCGATGCCGAGGTAGCAATAGCTGTGCGTCCGGATGTACGGACCGTGACTGCGGGCGTGATACGGCTCGGCCCACTCCTGGAGCCGTTCCGCCGCGTCGAAATCGAACCGGTAGACCGCGGCCATGAGGGCGAGGTGCGCGGCCGCGGACACCACCCACGGGGACAGCGAGCCGGCCCGGGCCACTGCGGGGCGGATCAGCTCGTCGACGGTGTCGAAGCGGTCGCACCGGACCTCGATGACCGCTCGCACCATCCCGCACTCGGCGCGCAGGTCCTCGGCTTCGTCGGCAGTAAGGGAAGCGGTGGCGAGAAGTGATTCGACGGCATCGACGGCCTGCTCGGCGGGTCGGACTCGGTTCGACAGGACGGCGGTCCAGGCCCGCATCAGCTGCAGGCGCGGACGGGTGGTCAGCACGGACGGGGGCAGCTTGTCGAGGAGGGCCTCCGCGGATGCCACCTGGGATAGTTCGAGCAGGATCGTGCCGTGCCGTTCGACCAGGTCGACGGCCATCTCCTGATCTCCCGCGGCCTGGGCGTGGGTCACCGCGTCACGGATGATCTCGTGTTCGGCGAACCACCGGGCCGCGGTGTGGTGCAGTTGCCTCACGCGGTCAGGGGTCTCGCGTTCGATCCGGCGCTGCAGGAACTCCCGGAACAGGTGGTGATAGCGAAACCAGGTGCGCTCCTTGTCCATTCGGCGTAGGAACAGGCCCCGGTCCTCGATTTCCTCGAGCAGCGACTGGCATCGTGTCTCGCCGGTGAGCGCGGTGGCCAGCTCGGCGGAAACGAATTCGCAAATGCACGTGGCGAGCAGGAAATCGAGAATTCGGGGTTCGAGTGTGTCGAGGACGTTTTCGGCGAGGTATTCCCCGATCGCATGGTGGCTGCCGGTGATTCCGTGGATGAGGTCCGCTGGGTCGTCGCTGTCGCGCAGGGACAGAGAGACCAATTGCAGCGCCGCCACCCAGCCGCCGGTCGCGCGGGTGAGGGCGTCGACGTCCTCGTCGGTCAGGCGCAGTCCGGCCCGCTCGACCAGCAGCTGTCGCACCTCCGCCGGATCGAACCGCAGGGCGGCAGCGTCGACCTCGATCAGCTCGTCGCGCAGCCGCATACGGCTCAGGGGCAGACCGGTGCGCGCCTGGCTGGTCACGATCACCCGGAGGTGACCGGGGTCGGTGTTGTCCAACAGGAACGCCATCGCAGCGATGGCCTCGGAGTCGGAGATTCTGTGCCAGTCGTCGATGATCAGGACGACCTGCTCCCCGGACTGCTGAAGCTCGTTGATCAACGTGGTGAACACGTACTGAGCTGCGCCGTCGCCGTGCTCCTCGAGCACCGCGCCGAGGTCCTGGGCGAGGTCCGGCCGCACTCGGCGGAGGGACTCGACCAGATGCGCCAGGAGCCACAGGGGCTTGTTGTCGTCGTTGTCGACGGACAGCCAGGCCACCTGGACGCCGGTGCCGGCAAGTTCACGCGACCACTGTGCGGCCAGGGTGGTCTTGCCGAACCCGGGTGGAGCGGTGATGGCCGTCAGCGTGCGCGGCCCGCCCGCACGCAGGAGCTGCAGCAGTCGCTCACGGACCACCAGGGGACGAGTCGCGGACGGAGGACGCAGTCGCGTGGCGGGCACCGGAGGGGTCAGCGGCCCCGAACCGGTTCGCCGGCGGTAACCGGATCCGGTGGTGGAACCGAAACGAGTGGTGCCGGAGCCGACGGAATCACCGATCTCGGGCACCGCGAGCTCGTCCACCGGCAGTCCGTGACGTTGCTGGACCGTTCGCAACTGCTCGCCGAGTTCGGCTGCCGTGCCGATGCGTGTAGCCGTATCCCGGTCCATCGCGCGCTCGATCACCGTGCAGAGGTCCTCGGGGATGTCGATACCGCCCTGCAGGTCCGGCGCCGGTCCGCCGGTGATCCGGAGGAACTGGGCGACCACCGATTCGCCGCGGCGCCGCTCGTACGCCGCGTGCCCGGTGATCAGGCAGAACAGGGTCGCGCCGAGCCCGTAGACGTCGGCGGAGCGGGTGGGGGGTTGTCCGGAGAGCACCTCCGAGGCGGTGAACGCCGGAGATCCCGTGATCGCGCCGTCGGAGGTTTCGAAGGCCCCTGCGATCCGCGCGATCCCGAAGTCGGTCAGCTGCGGCTCCCCGTAGTCGGTCAGCAGGATGTTCGCCGGCTTGACGTCCCGGTGCAGCATGTTCATGCGGTGGGCGGTCTCCAGCGCGCCGGCGATCTTGACACCGATCCCGAGTGCGTCCTCCCAGCGCATGGGTCCCTGCGCTCGGAGCTGGGCTTCGAGCGAGTTGCGACGGTGGTACTCCATCACGATGTACGGCTGACCGGATGCGGTGGCACCGACCTCGTGGACGGTGACGATGTTCGGGTGGCCGGACAGTCGCCCCATCGCGCGCTGCTCCCGCAGGAAGCGTTCGAGATTGTCGGGGTCCGGTTCCGAGGTCAGCACCTTGATGGCCACGGTGCGGTCGAGTGCCGGCTGCCGGCACCGGTAGACGACGCCGAAACCACCCCGGCCGATTTCGTGCACGTCCTCGAACCCGGCCGCGATCAGTTCGGCCACGATTCGCGGCGGGTCCTTCCGCTGCGTCGCCTGCGGATCGATCTCCGCCATCGGCTGCCTCGTCCATATCAAACCGGGGTTGGTCGAATGCCCCAATGATATGCCCGTGACAGCGGAGACGGGCGATCGTCGAACGACATCGCCCGCCTCCGGAAAGGGGATCTTTATTCGTTGTGAACGTCGGCCTGAAGGTCTGCCTCCTTTCCCGCGTTTCGAGTCGAGTCACCCGAAACGGTCGTAGTGGATGGTGTCGATCGGATGGCCGTTCGTGCTCAGCAACTGCAGGACCGCATCCACCATGGGTGGTGGTCCGGCGAGGTAGACGCGCGCACCGGTGAGGCTGTGGGCCTGTGCGGCGAGCGCGTCGGTGACATAGCCGCTGGGCGTGGAGTCGTCACCGGATGGAGTCGATGTGGTGACGTGCAGGCGGCCGTTCGGCAGTCCCGCCAGGAGATGTGCCAGTTCCGACCGGCCGACGAGTTCGTCGACGCTTCCTGCACCGTAGAAGGCTCGCACCGGCCGGGGGTCGTCGGCCGCCGCCAGTTGCCGCGCAAGCGCGAGGATCGCCGAAACCCCTGTGCCACCGGCAATCAGGACGATCGGCCGTGCGTCCTCGCGTAGCCACATGTCGCCGTACGGCAGTTCCATCGGAACAACCGAACCCAGAGGCAGGGAGAAGAGCCGTTCGCTCCCGGGACCGCCGTCGTAGCGCTTGGCGATGAACTCGACGTGATGCTGTCCGGACGTGGCCGCCATCGAATAGCAGCGCCGCAGATCCGGGCCGAGTTCGAGGAGCGCGAACTGGCCTTCCCGATACTCGGCCGGCCGATCGAGCCGGAATCGGAAGCGGTGGATGTCGGGGCCGAGTTCGTCCACCTGCTCCAGCTGCGCGGTGTAGTCGCCGGTGCCGAGATGAGCGCGCGGGGACTCGTCGGTCCAGGTCGCCTTGACGACGAGGTCCGAGCAGGCCGCGCTCTGGCACGCCAGGATCCGCTTCCGCCTTTCGTCCCGTGGATGAATCGCCGGTGCGGTGTCGAACAGCGGGTCGATCTCACCCTCGGTGAGGGTGAGTTTGCAGGTCCCGCACGCGCCCCAGCCGCATTCGAAGGGAAGCCACACTCCGGAGCGCCGGGCGGCGGCGAGGATTCTCTCTCCTTCACGGATCTTGAATTCCGTGTCGCCCGGCGTCACTCGTACTCGATATACGGAGTTCACTGTTCGTCCCCGGGCGGATCCAGGAGCCCGCACGCCTGCAGGTATTCGTGTTGTGTGGCGGTGACGGCTTCGGTCAGGTCGACGGCCGCGATCGGCTTCGGCGCCTTCTCCAGCAGCTGACCGAGACCTCCGACTGCTTCGAGCATGAGCGGTTGCCACTGCGCGATCCAGGAGAGGAGCACGTCCTTCAGCTGCGGGTCGCGCTCGATGGAGTAGCGGACGAGGGCGGCCGACCAGGTCTGGCTGCGCTTGCTGTCCTCGCCGAAGTCGGTGAACAGGCTCCGCAGGAACTCGTCGCCGTTCTGCCCGGCCAGCGCGGCGAACTGCACGTTGAGCAGCGTGTCGAGCAGCGGCTTGACCACGAGGTTGAGGGCCGCGAAGCTCTCACCCCAGTCGTACGCGATCAGAAGCCGTTCCAAGGCCTCGCGCAGCGGCTGCCACAGGGGATCCTGTTCCCAGGCGGTCCGCGCGACCTCCGTGGACGCGAGCCGGTCCCCGTGAGCGTTCGCGAGAACCTTCGTCCAGTAGGCGAGGCGCTGGATGCGGCGCATCTCGTCCGCGGCCTGGAAGTTGGCGCAGTTGGTGATGAACGACGACGGTGCCATCTGGCCGACGTACAGACCTGTCATCTGCAGGATGTGCAGCGGAAAGCGCAGTGGTACGAAGAAGCGTTCGAGCGTTGCGACCCATTCCGGGTTCAGGTTCGGAGCCGACTCCGCGCATTCGTGTTGGTCGATGAGTTTGTCGACGAACACTTCCCGCTCGTCCTGCGAGGCGACGTAGTCCCTGTAGGTGAGCTTGAAGGGGTCGCGGAACTGCTCCCAGTCGTCGACCTGGAAGGGTGATCCTTCCCGGTGCTGCAGGTACCAGCCGTTGAGGGGCATGCCCGGGTGTTCGAACGGCTGCGGATCACGACGGAAGTGGGTGTGGAAGTTCGAGGTGACGACCTCGTAGGGTGACGGCTTGCGGCGCACGTCGCCGAGCAGGCTCCAGGTCTTGGGCTTGGCCTTGATTCGCGCGTTCGATGCCATCTCAATCTTTCCTTTCCAGAAACCAGACGATCTCGTCGTCTTCGACCTGCTTCATGCGACCGGCGAATCCGCTCAGTGCCGGTTCGAGCTCGACCAGTGGGAATTCCCGTCCGAGTTCGAGTTCGAGGCTCTGCCGGGTGAGCCGGCAGTATTCGGGTACCTGGATGCGGATGTACCCTCCCTCGTCGGACACTTGAACGTCCGAGTCCGGGTTGTCTGCGATGATCGCGTCGGCGACGGCATCGGCGAGGTCCATGTCGAGGCCGCGCATGAGCGGTCCGACCATCTTGGGTGTCAGGTCTGTCATCTCCGCCTTCTAGCTTTCGTTGGCCCGGTTGTAGTGGCGTTTGCCGTCGTTCGGGATACCGACCTGGATCTGCTCGTCGGTGACACGGACGGGGAAGCGGAAGAGCTTGCAGCCGGTGGGGTTGAGTCCTTCTCCGGTGCGCATGTCGAATTCCCATTTGTGTCCGGGACATTCGAGGGTGCCTGCTTCGTCGTTCCACTCACCGTCGGCGAGCAGCACTTCCTGGTGCGGGCACATGCCCTGGAAAGCCAGGATCTCGCCGCCGTTGTGGTGGACCAGCAGGATCTGCTCTCCTTCGACCTCCACGTCGAGGATGTCGCCTTCCCACAGTTCGTCGGTTTCGAGTGCGTCGGTCCAGCCGACTTCGGGGGCGCTCATCGGTATCCCACCTGCAGCACGTCGAGCGGGCCCACTCCCGCGTCGGTCACGGTGGCGGTGTCGGCGAGTACCCGGCCCTGGAACCGGACCTGCAGGGGCCGGGGCTGGGCTGCGACGCGGCGGCCGGCGGCGTGGTACGCCACCTTCTCGGCGACGACCGACATCGGGTCCGTGTCGTCGATCGGGACGAGCAGAACGACGAAGTCGCCGTCGAAGATCCCTTGCACGGGAAACAGTGCCATGTCGAGATCCTTTCTCTCAGCTGGCCTGCCGGCTGCCGGGTTGTCCGGCGAATGCCCAGGCGTAGTTCGTGGCGTCCTGTCCCTGTTCTGCCGGCGACAGACCCATGTAGTTCAGAGCGCCCTCGATGGTCGGTGGCTGGATGACTCCGCTCAGGAAGCGGTCGATGATATTGAGATGCCCGGCGAAGCGTTCCGGGTTCTGCTCGTAGACCCACTTGCACGGTTCCGAGCAGAAGAGCCGGCGCCGGCCGTCGGTGTCCAGGATCAGAGGCTCGGGGCTGTCGAGCTTGCCGACCAGGTGGCCGGCCGGGTTCACGAGCGGGATCTGGCACATGTTGCAGACCATCGGGAACGTTTCCGGCAGGGTCAGTTCGGGTTTGCCGGCGCGGATGTTCGCGGTGATGGCGTCCCACACCTTGCCGAACGTGTCGTTCCAGCCGGGATACTTCTCCTCGAGCCAATCCCGTTCCTCGGGGGAGACCCCGGCGTCGGGATTCCACCAGACGGTCGGCCGCCAGCCCCACACCCCGAGATGCAGACCGTGGTGGTACCAGTCCAGTTCCTGCAGGAAATGGCTCTCCCAGTACCACGGCACCTCGAGACCGAAGTCGCGGAACTGGTCCACGAACTGCTTGATCACCATCTCGTTCATGAATTCCTTGAACGAGTGCTTGCGGTGCTCGAGCGGGGTGTAGTAGTCCATCGACAGCCCGGTCAGCAGGGCGAAGATGTGCCAGGTGCGCCAGAACATGTGGTCGACGAGCTTCTGCGCGACGTCCGCTTGACCGTTGGCGATGAGGACCTTGATCGTCGGTTCGCCCTGCTGGGCGTGCCGGGCCTCGTCCGTCTGGATCGACGAGATCAACGATGCGAAGTCGACGTCGCCGACCTTCATCGCGTCGGCGGCCATGCCGAGGAACTGCAGGTTGGTGAAGCCGGTCTCGAAGGTGAAGGTCAGCTGGATCGCGGTCGAGACGGCGTCGTTGGCGGTGAACATGTCGTCGAAGAGGCTGCGTGCTGCGATCACGCCCCATTCGTTGGTGTGAAATGCCTTGTGCGCCCAGTCGGCTCGGGGTTCCTCCGGCAGGAGTCCGTGGGGGAAGAAGGTCTGGATCTGGCCGTGTCGAGTCTCGTCGAGCGTTCCGTAGGTGGCCATGTTCCGCCACGCGGCCGACCGGCCGAACCGGCCCATGCGGGCCTCACCGATACCTGCCATGTATTCGGGAACCGCGATGGCGCCGTAGTGCGCCAGGATCGCCGACTTCCATCCGGGGTCGAGGTTTTCGTACATTGCCGAGCGGGCCAGGATGGAGTTGACCGCGTAGACGGACGTGTCCTTGTCGACCTGGTTGTGGACGTACTCCGGGTAGGTGATCTTGTACGGTTCGTCCCAGATCCACCACTGCTCCGTCGGGATTCCGTAACTGTTGGACTGGACCTGCGGCCACACCTGGTCCTCCTCGACGTATCGAAGTGTCCAGTTCATGTCCCGCGTGAGGTCGTACCATTCCGATCGCGCCAACTTGGGCATGTCGTTTCCCTTACTGTCGTGCTTGGTGTGTGCACGCCGCGTTGCGGCGAAAGGTGTTGCAGCGGAATCGTGATGGTTCGATTCCTGCTATCCGGGAGTCCGATGCAATTCGAAGGTGTACAGGACGACGAGCGTGCCGTCCCTGAGGCGAGACGGCCGAATCGCGACCTCTGCCTTGTCGATCGGGATCGTGTCGTCCACGACCAGCGAGACCGTGCACCGGTCGTATCCGGGTGCGCTGACGTGGATTTCGATCGCATCGGTAGCGGCGCGCGAACCGTGCGCCAGTATCTCGAAGACTCCCTCGGGTTCGGCGTCGAGGAGCACGCCCCATACTCCGACGACGGCGTCGGTCACGGCGGCGCCGTCGTCGCCGACGATCTCGCCTGCGAGAAGGAGTTCGATTGCCTCGCTGTCGAATTCGTTCACCGTGAGTGCTGCGGGGGATGCGAGGTGTGTCGAACGGGCTGCGGGAGGCTCGACGCTGATGACGGACATGTGAATCCCTCTTCTTCTTCTCCGGACGGGACGTCGGTTGGACCGCGTCCCCTTCGGGGCGGGAGTTCCGGCCACGCGCTTTGCTCGCTGTCGCGCCTTCGTTCCGGTGGATTCCCGCTCGCGTGGAAGAAATGTTAGGTGGATCACAGAGGGAGGAATATCCGCCCGGCGCAGGGTCTGGCCGGATTGCGCAACGAGTTCGAAAGCCGCGTCGACGCTCGCCTCACCACGTCGGCGACAGGGAGCTCTGTGGTTCCCTGTTGCGCAGAGTCTCGGACGGTGTCTCGCCGAACTTGTTGCGATAGGCCGCGGCGAACCGCCCGAGATGCGTGAAGCCCCATCGGAACGCACTGTCCGAGACGGACGTCTGCACCTCCGGGTTGCAGAGTTCCGCGTGCACACGCTGAAGGCGGACTTCACGCAGATAGGTGGTCGGGGATACGCCGACGTAGCGCTGGAACCCGGACTGCAGCGTTCGGGCGCTGACCCCGATCGCGCGGGAGAGTTCCGATATCGTCCATGGTTCTTCCGGCTGCTGTTCGAGCAGGTCGATCGCCTGCTTCACGACACGCGGCCGTGCCGGTCCGTGTGTGCTGAGCAGCTGTTCGGAATAGTTGTGCGGCTGACCGACCAGCAAGCCCGTCATCACCAGTTCTTCGACGCGTGCGACCAGGAGCGGCTGGTGACCGATCTCCGCGTCGCGTTCCATCTCGGCCTGCAGCAGCCTGACGCTGTCGACCCAGGTGTGCAGCGGCGGGGTGGTCAGGTCCATGCCGAAGTCGAAGCACAGCGGCGCCTTGATCTCGCAGCCCAGCAGGCCTGCAAGCTGCCGTTCCAGAGCGTGGCGTTCGATGCGGACGAAGAACATGCTGTAGTCGGGGGTCAGGGCGATCATCGAGGGGTCGTCCGCCCGATAGGCCACGCCGTGGTTCGGTATCGACACAGCGGTTTCGTGCCGGCCCCGCCGCGCTTCCGCGCTTCCCGTCAGGGGCAGAGTGAAGAAGTACTGCGCCTCGGTCGTCGGCGCCTCCAGCGTGATACGGGATTCGTACTTCAGGTACGCCAGAGTGATGTGGCCGAGCTTGGCGGCGTTCATCCGCGCATTCGAGGACACCGCGCCCAAGGCCTGCACCTTGTGGGGCACCAGGAGACGGGCGCCGACATCGCGGATCACATCGAGGTCTCCGGTGCGGAACTGAGTGCAACCGGCAAGGGGTTCCATCGCCATGTAAGCAGCACCTCTACTTCTCTGGTCCCCCCGCGCGAATGCGTTGTGTGAAAGACGTGGGGCAGCCATCGCGGGTGTGGTGTGACCCGCGTCACGGCAGTGTACGCCGAGGAGGGTGCTCGTGCCAGTTTCGGTCGAATTGCGGTGACCGCGCAGGTGCAGACAGGGAAATCGCGTCCTACGAGTGCCTGTCACACGTTCCGGGCGAGGCGCTCAGCGCGCGACCTCCTCGAAGTGCGTGCGACCCTTCCGCTGCCACAGCACACCACCGCCCGCGGTGACGCCCTGTGCCTTCAGTTCGCGCTTGAGGATCTTGTTCGTCGCGGTGACCGGCAGGTCGCGGTCGATCCGCACCCAGCGCGGCCATGCCTTCGGGGACAGGTCGGACTGCGCGGCGAGGAACTGCTCGAACTCGTCGGGGGAGAGGTCGGCATCGTCCTGCAGCACCATCGCCGCCATCACCTGATCGCCGACGGTCTCGTCGGGGACCGCGTAGACGGCGACCCGGTTCAGGGCCGGAAGGCGCTGCAGGATCCGTTCGATCGGGGCGGCGGCGAGGTTCTCGCCGTCGACGCGCATCCAGTCGGCGGTGCGTCCGGCCAGATAGATCCACCCGACCGCATCCCTGTAGCCGAGGTCGCCCGACCAGAACATGCCGCCGCGCATCCGCTCGTTCGTGGCGTCCGGATCGTTGTAGTAGCCGGAGAAGAACCCGCCACCGTGCGTGTTGACGAGTTCACCGATTGCCTTGTCCGCGTTGATCAATGCGCCGTTCTCGTCGAACTCCGCCGGCTCGCACTCGGTGAGGGTGTCGGAATCATAGACGGCGACACCGTCGAGACCGCGGCCGATCGACCCGGGTGGGGTGCCCGGCTCGCGCGTGATGATGATGGCCAGTTCCGTCGACCCGAATCCGTCGAAGACCGTGCAGCCGAAACGACGCGAGAACTCGTCGATGTCGCGGTCGGTGGCCTCGTTGCCGAACGCCACCCGCAGCGGATTGTCGCGATCGTCGGGTTGTTCGGGTGTGGCGAGAACGTAGGCGAGGGGTTTGCCGACGTAGTTCATGTACGTGACGCCGTAGCGGCGGACGTCGTCGAGGAAGCGTGTCGCCGAGAACGACACCGGCACCATCGCCGCCCCGCTGTTGATCGCGACGCTCCACCCCGCCACGATCGCGTTGGAGTGGAACAGCGGCATGGACAAGTAGCAGACGTCGTCGCCGGTGATGTCGAACCGGTCGACGAGGTTGCGGCCGGAGAAGAGCACCGTGAGGTGCGCGACCTGCACGGGTTTCGGATCGCCGCTGGTGCCGGACGTGAAGATCATCATGAACGTGTCCATGACTGCCGCTTCGCGGTGCGGGGTCAGGTCCCCGGCCGAGGCGATCAACTCGGCCCATTCCGGTGTCGAGGTGTCGAACACCCGCACTCCGGTCAGGTCGAGACCGTCGAGCAGCGGCCGGTGTTCGGCATCGGTGACGACGATCTGGCAATCGGCGCGCCGGATGTCCCGGGCGAGACCGTCCCCGCGGCGGGTGGTGTTGATGCCGCACAGCACGTACCCGCCCAGGCCGGCCGCGGCGATCGCGGTGAGCATGTCCGGGGTGTTGCCGAGCAGGGTGCCCACGTGCACGGGCCGAGCCGGGTCGGCGATGGCGAGGAGTGCGGCGGCCTGCGCCGACGCCTCGCCGAGGTGTTCCCGCCAGGTCCAGGTGCGGTCGCCGTGGACGAGCGCGACGGTGGTGTCGTCGAGGCGCTCGCGCAGTACCTGCTGGACGGTCTCGGCCATCGTCCTACCTTCGTGTCGTGGGGGCGGCGTGCCGGCCGCGGGCCGGTTCCGGGGCGGCTGCCGTGACCTCGGCAGCCTCGTCCGGGACGGTTCCGAGGTGCCGTGCGAGGAACAGGACCTGATGCTCGACCGCAGCGTCGAATCCGCGGTGACCGGCGTAGAGACCGAAGTGGTCGCACGGATAGTGCCGGACCTCGGCGCGGGCGGCGAACCCGGCGACGGCCGCGGAGTGCGGGGGTGCGCTGCGATCGAAATCGGCGATCTGCATCAGCACCGGGCACCGCACGTTCTTCGCCTGCTTCGCCGGCCGGTACGACCCGAGCTGCATCGTGATGTCCGCGTCGATCTCGTTGCGCCAGGTCGGCCCGGCGATGCCGGTGTAGTCCTCGAAATAGCCGTCCAGGCTCAGTGCCGCCGGCTCGCCGGGGCGGCCGACAACCGCGATCGTGATGCCGGTCCGCCCGGTGAGGGCGCCGACGCGGCTGCGCAGACCGATCGCGGCCGAGCGCGCGAGCGTCCGGACGCTGTGGTGACGCAGCGCGGTCACCGAGGCGGCGCGGCCGTCGACGAGCGGGGTCATCGACACCACCGCGGCGACGTCGGTGCGGCCGGCGGCCACCGCGAGCACGTGTCCGCCCGACAGGGACACCCCCCACAACGCGACCCGGCCGGGATCGACGCCGTCGAGTGCGGCCGCGGCCGACAGCGCGGCCCGGTAGTCGTCGAGCTGATCGGCCACGTCGACACGCTGACGCACCGCGCCGCCCGAGGAGCCGAACCCGCGGTAGTCGAATACGAACACGTCGAGTCCGGCGTCGGCGAGCCGCTGCGCGAACGGCTGCAACCCGGAGTCCTTCGTGCCGCCGAGCCCGTGTGCCATCACCACGATCGGCCGGCCCCGGTCGTTCGCGAGGCGGTCGTCGGAGGCGCGGAAATACCAGGCGTCGCACGGGGTTCCGGACGAAGCGAACGTGACGCTGCGGCAGGAGGCCGAGAAGGCCGGCGCTGCGCACCGGTCGTCGGGCGGTGCGGCTGCCACGAGAGCCGCGCGGGCCGCACCTTCCGGCAGTTCGCGGGTGCGCAGGTCGTGCTCGTAGAGGAAATAGTCGACCTGCTGGGTGTGCCGCGGCCGGTCGAGCATGTGACCGGTGTACTTCTGCTGGTCCTCGGCGATCACCCGCCGCATGTCGGCGATCGGCGGCAGCCGGTAACGGCCCGCCGCGTAGGCGGCGATGAGCCGCGCCTGGGATTCGACGAACGGGAACAGTGTCGGGGTCGCCTGGGCGAACCCGGCGAACGCGAGATCGTCGATGCCGGGTACGAAGATCCGCTTGTACAGGTCGATGCGGTTGCCCGGCGCGCTGATGAAGTCCTCGTCGAAGAACGGGAACGTGATGTTGTACCCGGTGGCGTGGACGATGATGTCGAACTCGCCGGACGTCCCGTCCTCGAAATGCACCGTCCGGCCGTCGAGCAGGCGGACATCGGGTCTCGGGATCACGTCACCGGAACCCAGGCGCAGCGGCAGTTCCACCGACTGGGTCGGATGTGCTTCGAAGAAGCGGTGATTCGGGGTGGGCAGGCCGTACCGCTCGGGGCGGCCGGACAGGAGCGGCTGGCCGAGTTGCGCGACCTTGCGCTGCCACGCGAGAGGAAGGTACGGGCTGGTGCGGTAGTACTTGTCGGCGGGTCTGCCGGCGATGTACTTCGGCACGATCCACGCACCCGACCGGGTGGAGAGGGTGACCTCGTTGCCGAGCGTCTTCGACGACAGCTCGACGGCGATGTCCGCGGCGCTGTTGCCGAGGCCGACGACGAGAATCCGCCGGCCGGTGAAGTCCAGCGGGGTCTGCGGGTCGATGTAGTGGTGCGAATGGATCTCGGTGCCGGTGAACTCGCCGGGGAACTCCGCCATCCGCGGATCCCAGTGATGGCCGTTGGCGACGACGAGGAAATCGGCGTGCCGGGTGCTGCCGTCCTCGAGGTCGAGGTCCCAGCCGCCGCTCTCCACCGGTTCGGCGTGCACCACACCGTTGCGGAACTCGATGTTCTTCTCGAGGTCGAACGCGCGGGCGTACCCGTCCAAGTATGCCTTGATCTGGGTGTGGTGCGGGAAATCCGGATACTCGTCGGGCATCGGATAGTCCTTGAAGGACAACTGATGCTTCGAGGTGTCGATGTGCAGCGACCGGTAGGCGCTGCTGTGGCCGTTCGGGTTCCCGAATGCCCAGTTGCCGCCGATGCGATCGGAGGTCTCGAAACAGGTGTAGGGAATGCCGTAGTCGCCCAGCATCTTTGCGGTCGTCAGCCCGCTGATTCCTGCTCCGATGACGGCCGTGGTCGGTGCCGGCATGCGTCAGCTCCTCGATCCTGCTGCCGGAGCGGTTCCGGCGCGGTGCCCGCCAATCTAGAACATGTTTCCCTCCGGTGTGAACAGATCTCGAAAACTGTCTACTGCGCGTATCGTCGCGGTTGTGTCACGGCACCGGGCCGGGACCGGTGCGGAGGCACGATGGGCACGGAAGCCGAAGCGACGACGGTGCGGGAACGGTTGCTGGACGCCGCCGAGAAATGCCTGCGGGACAAGGGGATCCGAGCAACCACCGTGCTCGAGGTCGCCGAAGCCGCGGGGGTGTCCCGGGCCTGGCTGTACCGGCACTTCCCGGACAAGGCGACCCTGGTCGGCAGCGTCATCGTCCGCCTCGACACGGCCTACTGGGCCGGAGCGCACGCGACGCTCGCCGAATGCGGTTCACTCGTCGAGCAGTTGGCGGCGGGCGTGCGGATCGGCCGGTCCGCGTACGACGACCCGGGCGCGCTCGCGATCCGGTTGCGCACCGACGAACCGGAGGAGTTCGCGGCGTGCGCGGGCGCCGGCGTCCACGAACTCGTCCCGCACCTGGCCGAATTCTGGAACCGTTATCTCGTCGCGGCGGCCGAGCGCGGCGAGATCGACCCCGGAATCGACGCTGCCGAAGCGGCCGAATGGGTTGCGCGGGTGCTGATCAGCATCGCCACCGTGCCCGGCGCAACCCTCGATCCCGAGGATCCGGCCGCGGTGCTGCGGTTTCTGCGCCGTTACGTGATGCCGGGCCTGACCGTCACGGAGCCATGGCCGCCAGGTGCGCCAGCAGGTCGGGATACCGGCGGGTGTGGGCGCCACCGTTGATGTCGATGTTCGCCCCGGTCATCCACGCCGCCGCATCCGACGCCAGGAACGCCACGACCTCGGCGATCTCCTCGGGACGTCCGCTGCGGCCGAGCGGCGTGTTCTCGAGGTAGTCCTCCGTGAGCCCGGGCACCAGCGACACCCCGGCGACCAGCGGCGTGTCGACGAGGCCGGGGGAGATCGAGTTGACCCGGATCCGCCGGGGCGCGAGTTCGAGCGCGGCGACCTCGGTCAGCATCAGCACCCCCGCTTTCGCCGAGCAGTACGCGGCCATCCCGGTGCCCGGTTGCCGGCCGTTGAGCGAGGCGATGAGCGTGATGCTGCCGCCGTCGACCACCCGCCGGCCCGCGTGTTTGACCACGAGGAACGCGCCGGTGAGACACACGTCGAGGGTGGTGCGCCAGCCGTCGAGACTCAGGTCGGTGATCGCTCCCGGAACGCTGAGCCCGGCGCAGTCCATCACCGTGCCGATGTCGCCGAACTCGGATGCGATCTCGTCGAACAATCGCTCGACGCTGTCCTCGTCCCGCACGTCGACGTGCCGCGCCACGGCCCTGTTGCCCAGTTCACCGGCGCCCAGTTCTCCGGCGCGCAGCAGCGCGGCGTCGGCGTTCACGTCCGCCACGATCACCTGTGTTCCGCGCGCGTGCAGCCGCCGGCACGTCGCCCAGCCGATCCCCGATGCGCCGCCGACGACGATTGCGTTCGCTTCCTTCACGCCGGTACCCCCGTTTCCCGTTCCACCTGTCGCCGCGATGGTAGAGACGGAACGGGCGCGCGGTGACGATTGCGGGGAACCCGCCGATCGGACGCCAGGTTTGTCGTACTGTGAATGGCGTCACATCGTGTCGGCCGGCCCGACGTGCCGACCCGCCCGCTCGGAGGTTCGGATGTCCACCACCGAAATGCAGGACCTGCAACGCACCATCGGTCACCTGCGGCAATGCGTCGGATCACTGCGCTCGCGCTACGGTGATGCCCCTGCGGTCAAGCGTCTGGCCAACGATCTCGATCGACTCGACATCGACGCGAAGGAGCTCGACAGCGCACCGCCGGCCGAGGTGCGCGGGCACACCGGTGAGCGCATCCCGGTTCCCGACGCGCCGTACGACGACAACCTGTTCCGGGGCGTCGACGTCGACGACGAAGGACTCGGCGGACTCCACGGGGAGCGGTGACCGCCCCGCCGGCCACCGGTGTTCGTTCCGCGACCCGGGCGAGGATCGCGGAACGAACGTTGCGCACCGACCGCTGGTGGCTGACCCCGCTGTTCACGGTTCTGGGCCTGACGATCTTCGTCGTCTACGCCACGATCCGGTCGTTCGTGCGCACCGCCTACTGGGTCGACGACTACCACTACCTGACGCCGTTCTACTCGCCGTGTGTCAGCGCCTCGTGCGCCCCCGGGTCGAGTCACTTCGGGGTGTGGGTGGGCGAGCTACCCATGTGGATCCCACTCGCATTCCTGTCGCTGCCGTTCCTGCTCGGATTCCGGCTCACCTGCTACTACTACCGCAAGGCCTACTACCGGTCATTCTGGCTGTCGCCGCCGGCTTGCGCGGTCGCCGAAACGCGCGCCCGCTACACGGGGGAGACGCGGCTGCCGCTGATTCTGCAGAACGTGCACCGCTACTTCTTCTACGTGGCCGTCGTGATCTCGGTGGTCAACTCGTACGACGCGATCGTCGCGTTCCACAGTCCCGGCGGATTCGGTTTCGGCCTCGGCAACGTGATCCTCGTGGTCAACGTGATCCTGCTGTGGATATACACGCTCTCGTGCCATTCCTGCCGGCACGTCACCGGGGGCAGGCTCAAGCACTTCTCGAAACATCCGGTGCGGTACCGCATCTGGACGTTCGTGTCGAAACTGAACACGCGGCACATGCAGTTCGCTTGGATCACGCTGGGCACGCTGATCATCACGGACTGCTACATCATGCTCGTTGCGAGCGGCACCATCTCGGATCTGCGGTTCGTCGGCTGACGGCACCGTCGGGGGCACCAGGGGACAGGGAGGGCAGCGATGCCGGAGGTCGAACGGCACGAATACGACGTCGTGGTGATCGGGGCGGGCGGCGCGGGGCTGCGCGCGGTCATCGAGGCGCGGCAACGCGGGCTGCGTGTCGCGGTCGTGTGCAAGTCGCTGTTCGGAAAGGCCCACACCGTCATGGCCGAGGGCGGCTGCGCCGCCGCGATGGGCAACGCCAACCCCCACGATTCGTGGCAGGTGCATTTCCAGGACACGATGCGCGGCGGGAAGTTCCTCAACAACTGGCGGATGGCCGAACTGCACGCCCGTGAGGCCCCGGACCGGGTGTGGGAACTGGAAACGTACGGGGCGCTGTTCGATCGCACCCCCGACGGGCGGATCAGCCAGCGCAACTTCGGCGGGCACACCTATCCGCGGCTCGCGCACGTCGGCGACCGCACCGGACTCGAACTGATCCGGACCATGCAGCAGAAGATCGTGTCGCTGCAGCAGGAGGACTACGCCGCCCACGGCGACTACGAGGCCCGGGTGAAGGTGTTCGCCGAGTGCACGATCACCGAACTGCTCGTCGACGAGTCGGGCCGCATCGCCGGGGCGTTCGGCTACTGGCGTGAATCCGGCCGGTTCGTGCTGTTCGACGCGCCCGCCGTCGTCATCGCCACCGGTGGCATCGGCAAGTCGTACAAGGTGACCTCGAATTCGTGGGAGTACACCGGGGACGGTCACGCGCTCGCGCTGCGGGCCGGGGCGGCGCTGATCAACATGGAGTTCATCCAGTTCCATCCGACCGGTATGATCTGGCCGCCGAGCGTGAAGGGCATCCTGGTCACCGAGGGGGTACGTGGCGACGGCGGGGTCCTCAAGAACTCCGAGGGCGAGCGGTTCATGTTCTCCTACATCCCGCCGGTGTTCAAAGGGCAGTACGCCGAGACGGAGGAGGAAGCCGACCGCTGGTACGAGGACCAGGAGAACAACCGCCGCACCCCGGATCTGCTGCCCCGCGACGAGGTCGCCCGAGCCATCAACTCCGAGGTCAAGGCCGGTCGCGATAGCCCGCACGGCGGGGTGTACCTCGACATCGCCTCCCGGATGCCGGCCGCCGAGATCGTGCGGCGGCTGCCGTCGATGCACCACCAGTTCCTCGAGCTCGCCGACGTCGACATCACGAAGGAACCGATGGAGGTCGGCCCCACCTGCCACTACGTGATGGGCGGTATCGAGGTCGATCCGGACACCGCGGCCGCGTCGGTGCCCGGCCTGTTCGCCGCCGGGGAATGCTCGGGCGGCATGCACGGATCCAACCGGCTCGGCGGCAACTCCCTGTCGGACCTGCTGGTGTTCGGGCGGCGGGCCGGGATCGGGGCCGCGGACTACGTGGAGGGGCTGACCGAACGGCCGCAGGTGACCGATGCCGCGATCGACGCGGCCGCGCGGACCGCGTTGTCGCCGTTCGATCCGGCCGCCCCGGACAGCGCCGAGAATCCGTATACCTTGCATGCGGAGTTGCAGCAGTCGATGCACGATCTGGTCGGCATCATCCGCCGCGCCGACGAGATCGAACGGGCCCTGGCCGAACTGGCCACGCTGCGCGAACGGATCCGCAACGTCGCGGTCGAGGGCAACCGGCAGTTCAACCCCGGATGGCATCTCGCGCTGGACCTGCGCAACATGCTGCTGGTCTGCGAGTGCGTGGCGCGAGCAGCGTTGCTGCGCACCGAAAGTCGCGGCGGGCACACCCGTGACGACCATCCCTCGATGGACGCGGAGTGGAGGCGGACGCTGCTCGTGTGCCGCACCGACGGCGGCGACAGATCCATCCCGGACGTGACGGTGACCCCGGAGCGGCAGCAGCCGATGCGACCGGATCTGCTCGCGTTGTTCGACATCGACGAACTGGGCAAGTACTACACCGACGAGGAACTCGCCGATCATCCGGGACGGAGGTCCTGACATGGGCTACCAGGCGGCCTTCCGGGTGTGGCGTGGGGACGCCGACGGCGGCGACCTGCACGACTACACCGTCGAAGCGAACGAGGGCGAGGTCGTGCTCGACGTCGTCCACCGATTGCAGGCCACCCAGACCCCGGACCTGGCGGTGCGCTGGAACTGCAAGGCGGGCAAGTGCGGGTCGTGTTCGGCCGAGATCAACGGCAGGCCCCGGCTGATGTGCATGACACGGATGTCGACCTTCGACCCGGACGAGACGATCACCGTCACCCCCGTACGCACCTTCCCGATCATCCGCGACCTCGTCACCGACGTGTCGTTCAACTACGAGAAGGCCCGCGAGATCCCGTCGTTCACGCCGCCACCCGACCTGGCGCCGGGGGAGTACCGCATGCAGCAGGTCGACGTCGAGCGCTCGCAGGAGTTCCGCAAGTGCATCGAATGCTTCCTGTGCCAGAACGTGTGCCACGTCGTGCGCGACCACGAGGACAACAAGTCCGCATTCGCCGGGCCCCGCTACCTCATGCGCATCGCCGAACTCGAGATGCACCCGCTCGACGTCGCCGATCGGCGCGACGCCGCGCAGGATCAGCACGGTCTTGGACTGTGCAACATCACCAAGTGCTGCACCGAGGTGTGCCCGGAGAACATCCACATCACGGACAACGCGCTGATCCCGATGAAGGAACGCGTCGCGGGCCGGCGCTACGACCCGATCGTCTGGCTGGGCAACAAGCTGTTCCGGCGCTGAGTGCCCGGAAGCGTCGGACCGGGACACCGTTCCCCGTGTTCACGTGAGTGCGGCGATGATGGCGCGGGCGATCCACTGCGCATACCGCTCAACGGTCCAGCCTCGACCCAGCACCAGCAACTCGTACAGATCGACCGCGATATAGGTCCACAGCACATCGCGCACTTCGTCCAGCTCGATTCCCGGGCGCAGCTGGCCGGTGTCGAGCAGGTGGCGTCCGAGCATGGTCATCCCGTTGAGGCGCTCGTCGACGAGGCGCCGCCAGATCTCCTCGAGGTCCTCCTGCCCGTGCCGGCCGTCCCGCAGCATCAACTGGATCCTGGCCGAGCGGACCTGCCGGGCGGCCATCTGGTCCGCATACATCGTGATCTTCTTCCGCACATCCGGTTCGGCGAAGATCGCCTTCGTTTCGGGCCGCTCGATGACGGGCACCGGATCGTCGTCCCCGGCGATCGTGTAGTCGAACACGGCCTTCGCCAAGCCTGCCTTGGTTCCGAAGATCTTGTAGACGCTTTCGGGTGCCACGCCGCCGCGCTGGGCCACCGCTGTCACCGTCGTGGGACGGTACCCGCGATCCTCGAACAAGTCCTGGGCCGCCCGCAGGATCGAGAGACGCGTCTGTTGCGCGCGTTCCCGGCGCCCCGACGCATCGTAGCGGCGTTTCCCATTGACTTTCGGCATCGCGGGTCCATACTTGTATTTGGATACTGACTCACTGTATCCAATTCTTCATTCAACGGCAGGGAGAGCCGCCGTGAACATCAATCATTCCATTTCGGCCCCATCCGTCCCGGACGTCGCCGACACGACCTCCTCCACGGAGAACAAGTCCGTCGCTGCGCGCTTCATGCACATGATGGCCGACGGTGATCGCGATACTTTCGACCGGCTCGTGGCCCCCGAGGCGATCAACCGCGAGTCCCGGACCGAGCCGCCCGCAGCGAGAGTCCCAGGTCCGGACGGGTTCTACGCCACCGCCCTGTGGCTGCGTGAAGCCTTCGGCGACTTCCGCCACGAAGTCGTCCACGCCGTGGAGGAGGACGACGTCGTCGTCCTCGACACCGTCATGACGGCCCGGCACGTCGGGCCGTTCGTGACCTACGACGAGCGTGGCCGGGTCGATCAAGTCTTCGCGCCGACCGGCAAGAGTTTCGCGGTGCATCAAACCCACTGGCTGCGCATCGCCGACGGCAAACTCGTCGAGCACTGGGCGGATCGCGACGACCTGGGCATGGCCCGGCAAGCCGGTTGGATCCCTCCGACCCCGGCCGGACTGATCCGGAACGCGCTCGCAAAACGCAAGGCGCACAAGGAAACAGCACACAGTGCGTGAGTGGCTGTGTGCTGCTCCCCGGCGGCTACGCCGACGTCGCGGCGCCGTCCCTGGTCAGCGCACCGAGCACCTCGTCGGTGTGCTCGCCGTGCGCGGGCGGCGCCGACCCGAGTCGCGGACGTTCGCCGGCGAAACTGACCGGAAAGCCGATCTGGCGCAACGGCCCTGACGGGTGATCGACCGTGCCGATCATCCCGATCGCCTCGGTGTGCGGGTCGTCGTAGATCTCGTCCAGGTAGCGGATCGCCGACACCGGCACGCCGTGCTGCTCGAGGACCGCAACCCAGTGATCGACCGTCCCATCCGCGAACGCGTCCGTCAGTTCCTTTTCGAGCAGTTCCCGATTCGCGACCCGATCGCGATTGCGGTAGAACTCGGTACGCTCGGCCAGGTCGGGCCGGCCGAGCGCGGTGCACAACCGGTCCCACAGTCCGTCGTTGCCGACCGCGACGACGAAATAGCCGTCCTGTGCTGGAAATGCTTGATACGGAGCGAGATTCGGGTGAGCGGAGCCGAGCGCGTGCGGTCGCTTGCCGTCGGCGAACCAGTTCGTCGCCCAGTTCACGTGCATCGCGAGCTGGCATTCGAACAGCGACGTCGTCACGTACTGGCCGCGTCCGGTCCGGGCCCGCTCGACGAGGGCGGCGAGCACCCCGATCGTGCCGAACAGGGCTGCGCCCAGGTCGCCCATCGCGTACCCGGCCTTCATCGGCGGACCGCCGGGTTCACCGGTCAGGGACATGAGCCCACCGGCGGCCTGCGCGACCATGTCGTAGCCCGGCTCGTCGCGCCGCGGACCCACCTCGCCGAACGCGGAGATGTGCAGCACGACCAGGTGCGGGTGACGTTCGGACAACGCGCGGTAATCGAAGATCCGTTGCAGACCGCTGCCGGGCCGGAAGTTCTCGACCACGACGTCGGCGTCCTCGAGCATGCGGTGCACGATCTCCTGCCCCGACTCCGACTTCAGATCGAGCGCCACCGACTTCTTCCCGCGGTTCACCGCCAGGTAGTAGGTGGCGTCGTCGCCGACGAACGGCGGACCCCACTGACGGGTCGGGTCACCGGCGTCGGGATGTTCGATCTTCACGACGTCCGCGCCGAGATCGGCGAACGACATCGTCGCGTACGGTCCCGCGAGGATCTTGGACAGGTCGACGACCTTGATCCCGGCCAGCGGGGCGGGGCCGGTGGGATACGTCATCGGGTAGCTCCCGTCAGATCGGTGCGCGGCGCCGAGCCCCGCGCGATCTCCGCGGCGACCTCGGTGCCGTCGACGATCACCTCGAGATGTTGCAGCGCAGCAGTATTCGTCTCCGAACGCATATCGGAGAGGTACGCGTTCGCGACGAGCAGCGAGCGGTGGTCGCCGCAACAGTCGATGCGATGCGACGCGAGATCGTAGAGTTGCACCGCCATCACCGCCCGCGCGAGCGCATCCGTGTAGCGCGCCATCTCGACCTGCGCGCGGGTGTCGTCACCGGCGAGCAGATCGTCGCCGGTCGCCGCGAGCGAGCCCCACAGGTCGGTGAGGATCTGCGCCCCGGGCCGGCAGTCCGGTGCGAGGGCGGCGAGCGTGGCCTGCATGGTCGCGGCGAGTGCGCGGTGTGCGTTCTGCTTGCGCATGCAGCGCAGGACGTCGAGCGCGATGACGTTCGACGAACCCTCCCAGATCGAACCGAGATGCGAGTCGCGGACCAGCCGGGCGAAGTCCCGCTCCTCGATGTAGCCGTTGCCGCCGCGGATTTCCATCGCCTCGCCGGTCACGCTCCGGGCCCTCTTGCAGACGTAGTGCTTGGCGATCGGGGTGAGGATCCGGATCAGGGTCGTGGCGTCCGCGTCGCCGGCGTCGGCGCGTTGCAGGCAGTCGGCGCTGTAGCCGACGAGGGCGAGTGCGCCCTCGGCCTCGAGCAGCAGCGGCAGCAGGGTTGCGCGCATGAGCGGCTGGTCGAAGAGGGGTTTGCCGAAGACGACGCGTTCGCGGGTGTGGTCGGCGGCGTCGCGGACGGCGCGGCGCATCAGCCCGGCCGAGCGCATCGCGTTCGACAGCCGCGAGGTGTTGAGCATTTCCGTCATCTGCCGGAACCCGCGGTCGAGCTCGCCGACCTGCAGGGCGTAGGCGCCGTGCAGGGTGACCTCTCCGCTCGGCATCGACCTCGTGCCCAGCTTGTCCTTCAGCCGATCGATCGTGTACGAGTTGCGGTCGCCGTTCGGAAGATGCTTGGGCACCATGAACATTCCGACGCCGCGGGTCGAGGTCGGATCTCCACCGGGGAATCGTGCGAGGGTGATGATCACGTCGGCGTCCGGGTTGGACGCGAACCACTTCCGGCCGGTCAGGCGCCATCCTGTCTCGGTGCGCTCGGCACGGGTATCGGTCTGTGCAATGTCGGTGCCGGCCTGGGTTTCGGTCATGAACATCGCGCCGGTCAACCGGCCCGGTCCGGTCGAGGTGAGTCCGTCGATCCAGGTGCCGAACACGTCCGGGTCCCCGAACATCCGCAGCGTGCGGGCGGCGGCGTCGGTCATCGACACCGGGCACGCGAGGCCGAACTCCGCCTGGACGAACAGATACGACGCGAGGTACTTCACGAGGTGCGGGGGAGTGCGGTCCCAGCCGTGGACGGGCCGGTGCGAGAGGGCGGACAGCCCGTACTCGCCGAACGCCGCCTCGCACAGTTCCAGGTAGGCGGGGTGGTAGTCGATCCGGTCGATACGGTTCCCGTCGGCGTCGAATTGGCGAAGGACGGGCGGATTCTTGTCGGCGACCGCCGCGAGCCGGACGAGACGATCGGCGGTGTCGGCACCCAACCGGTCCAGCAGTGCATCGGTGTTCGTGCGGTCCGCGTCGTCGATCCACCGGTCGGCGACGGCTCGGAGTGCGGGGTCGCGGTGCGCGTAGTTCATGGGATTCCCTTCGGCTCGAGGATCGTCTCCACTGTCACCCGCCACACCATGTAGAGTCCAAGACCTAATCGATTGCTATTCATATCCAGCACCACACAATGCGGGGTGACGTGGACATTCGTCAGATCCAGGCGTTCCTGGCGGTCGCCGAGGAATTGCACTTCGGGCGCGCGGCCGAGCGGCTCCACATCGCGCAGCCGCCGCTGAGCCAGACCATCCGGTCCCTCGAACGCGAACTCGGCGTCGAACTCTTCGCGCGCACGACGCGCTCGGTACGGCTCACGGCGGCCGGTTCGGCGCTGATGGCCCCGGCACGCATCATCGAGACGCAACTGAAGGTGTGCCGGACGGTGACGCGGGCGGCGGCGCTGGGGGAGACCGGCGTCGTCGGCATCGGATTCGGGGGCGCCGGCGGGTACGCCGTGCTCTCGGGACTGACCAACGCCGTCGCGGAGGCATATCCGGGCATCGCGCTCGAGCTGCGACCGCAGACGTACTCGGGGCAGGCGGTCGAGCTGATCCGCGCGGGCACAATCGATCTCGGGATCGTGTCGCTACCGGTCGGCGGCGATCTGGAGACGCTGACCGTGCGCAGGGAGACGCTGCTCGCGGCGCTGCCCGTGCAGCACCGGCTCGCCGGCGAGGAACGGATCGCGATGCGCGAACTCGCCGCGGACCCGTTCGTGATGTATCCGTCGGCGCACGGCTCCCGCGTCCGGGAGGCGACGTTCGCGCTGTGCGCGCAGGCGGGGATCACCCCGCGGACGGTGCACGAGGCGCCCGACCCCTACAGCCTGCTCGCGCTCGTCGGCGCCGGGCTTGGGGTGGCGGTCGTCGTCGACTCCACCACGCACGTGCGGGTGGACGGCGTGGTCTACCGGCCGATCGAGGACGAGGTGCCGCCACTCGAGATCGCGATGGCCTGGCGCGCCGAGAATCCGAACCCGGCTGCCCACCGGGTCGTCGCCGTGCTCCGGGACATGGACCTCCCGTAGGTTCCCGGCTTGGTACGGTCTCGGGCGGAGGTGACGCCTGTGGATACCGGCAGGATCGACGAACTCGTCCGGACCAGGATCGAGACGGTCGAAGAACTCGAAGCGGTCGTCGGGGTGCCCACGCCGGCGATCCTCGAGAAGCACACGACGTTCACGACGCCGCTGATGCGCGAGTACATCGAGCAGGCGCGATTCTTCGTGCTCGCAACCTCCGACGCGGACGGCAACTGCGACTGCTCGCCGCGCGGGGACCTGATCAGCAAGGTGCTGTTCCCCGACGACAAGACCCTCGTGCTCCCGGACCGCCCCGGCAACCGGCGGGCCGACTCCTACCGCAACATCCTCGAGAACCCGCACGTGGGAATCCTGTTCCTCGTACCCGGTGTCGACGAGGTGGTGCGCGTCAACGGCAGGGCGTCGCTGTCGACCGATCCCGACCTGCTGGCCGAGCTCGCGATGTCCGGCAAACCTGCGCAGCTTGCGGTGATCGTGCAGATCGACGAGGCCTATCTGCACTGCGCGCGGGCGATCCTGCGCGCCAAGCTGTGGGACCCCGAGACCTGGGTCGAGCCCGAGTCGGTGCCGTCGCTGCGCGACATCCTCGCCGAGCAGCACAACCTGAAGCACGAGGACCTCGAGCCGGCCCGGCAGGAGGCCTACCGGGCCGAGCTCTACTGAGAACCTCGGATCACTGCACCCGTTCGGCGAGCAGCGGAACGAGCTCATCGAGCGCGAACGGCACCGACAGCGCCGAATTCGTCGAGAACGCGGCGGAGATGTCCGAGTCGCTGCCGAGCACCAGGAACCGGCCGTCCTTCACCGCCGGGATCTGCTGGAACAGCACATTGTTCGTCACTTCCTCCGACGGCAGGTAGATCGGCAGGACGATCAGCATGTCCGCGTCGAGAAGGTTCAGGTTCTCCTCGGAGACCGGGATGAAGAAGCTGTCCGTCTCGGTGGCCTGCACCTGCGGGTTGTTCACGAACCCGAGTTCGGTCAGAAAATCGACCCGGGAGTCGCCGACGACGTAGGCGCCCCAGCCGTCGGACGTGTAGGCCGCGACGGTGACGGTCTTGCCGGCGAACTCGGGGTTCTCGGCGGCGGCCGCCGCGAAGTCCGCGTCGATCTGCGACAGCAGCTCCTCGCCCTTCTCCGGCACGCCGAGTGCCGTCGCGACCGACGTCACCTGATCGTCGAGGGAGGTCAGATAGGCGTCACTGCCCTCGGGCACGCCGACGGTCGTCGCGATCTTCGACAGCGACTCGTACCGGGCCGGGTCGCCGGAACTCTTGGTGTCGAGGATCAGATCCGGGGTCACCGCCGCGAGCATCTCGTAGGACGGCTCGAGCGTGCCGATGAGCTCGGGCGACGACGTGTACAGCCCCTCCGCCCACGGGCCGACGCCGTCGCCCCCGAACGCGAGCCAGTCACTGGCAGCGACCGGCTGAACCCCGAGCGCGAGTGCGGTCTCGGCGTCACCCCAGCCGAGCGCGGCGACCCGTTCGGGCTGCGCATCGATGGTGACGTCCCCGAACTTGGTGGTGACGGTCGCGGGAAATGCGCCGGAGCCGGTACCGGAGTCGGATTCGGTTCCGGTGTCGTTCGAGCCGCACGCCGTCAGAGCGAGGGCGGTGGCGGTGACGCTGGCGGTGAGCAGCGCGGCGGATCGACGCTTCATGGATTTCCTCGACTCGTGTGCACGGCAGTTCGATGAGGCAACCCTAATCTGCGTGCGGTTCCGAGGGCGCCCGGGGCGCGGACCGCGGCGCATCGTCTATATGTGTGGAATGGAAAATTCGAGCATCGTGTGCGAAGCAGGGGGACTGCTCGAAGCCCCGCTCGTGCAAGCAGACGGATCCGTGCTGTTCGCCGACACCACCACCGGTGGCGTGTACCGCTGGAACTCCTCCGGGACGCGGACGGTCGTCGAGCGCCGCCGCGGGATCGGCGGGCTCGCCGCACACGCCGACGGGGGCCTTCTCGTCAGCGGACGCGACCTCGCGTACGCCCGTGACGGCGAGACCGTCACGATCCTCGCGCCGGACGGCGCCACCGGAATCAACGACATCGCGGTCACCGCGGACGGGTCACTGCTCGCCGGCGTGCTGCGCCATCGTCCCGCGCTCGGCGAGTCCGCACCGCCGAGTGAACTGGTGAAGATCGCACCGGATGGATCCGTGCGCGTCGTCGCCGACGACCTGTTGTGGCCCAACGGGATCGGGTTCTCACCCGACGGGGCGACCACCTACGTCAGCGAGTACGCGGCGTCGCGGGTGCGCAGGTTCGACGGGGAATCGACGGCGGTGTTCGCCGAGGCTCCGCGCGGTGAATGCGACGGACTCGCCGTCGATGTCGAGGGCGGTGTGTGGGTGGCGCTCGGCAGCGGTGGGGGCATCGCCCGATTCACTCCGGCCGGTCAGCTGGACGAAATCGTCGACCTGGACGGTCGTTTCGTGTCGTCGCTGGCCTTCGCCGGCACGAGCATCTACGTCACGACGGCGGGCGCCCTGCTGCGTCTCGACGTCGGGGTCGCCGGTGTGCCCGTCTCCGAGGCGAAGGTTCCGACCGGCCGCATCCCGGGATGATCTCGGCGTGGTGGCGGCCGCGGTGAACGTCTCGAACGTTCGGTTCCCGAAGGTTCAGCGGGCGCGCAGCGCGGTCGCTGCGCCGGCGACGGCGGACGCGGCGCCGGCACCGGCCAGTCCGGTCAACATCGCCACCGCGACGGTCGCGGAGAAGGCGGTGCCGACCGCCGACTCGACGACGGCTCGGAAACCCGAGGTGCGAGGCGAGGGCGGGGCGTACTCGAGCACCGGCATCGGAAGGTGTGCTCCCGGGAGTCTGGTCGGCGCCACGGGCCGCGGTCGCCGATCGGTGCGGGTGTCGATGAAGTCGAGGGCGAAGGCGATCTCAGTCATGTCCGGGTCCTCCCCGTGTGCCGTCTCACATTGGTCTTCAGTGTTCCGGTCTTCGATCGCCGGGATGTGGCGTCGCTTTGAACACTGTGTTTCGGAATCGGATGTTTTCGGCAAACGACGCTCCGATTCCGTCCGCGCGTGACCGGTGAGTTTCGAACTCCGACAGCTTCGGGCCTTCCGCGTTGTGCGGCCTGGCCGGGAATTCGCGAATCGGCAGCCGCCGCTGGTATGTTCGTGCGCAGTGAACAACACATTGCAGCTTTGACGCAGACCTTCCGCGCTGGTGAGCCGCGCCTTCGTGCGGTGGTGATTCCGTGGGCCCCCGGAGGGAACCCGACACCGGGTTCCCGGCTCCCGCATGCATCGGAATCGTCTCTCGGAGCTCACTGTGATCACCTCATCGCCCTGTACATCCCTGACGTCGTCCGCACTCCGACCCGACACGTCGGACGCGCACACGACGGAAACCGCTCTTGACCGCACCCACTTCCGGGCCGACTGCAGTCGCTGCTTCGCGTTGTGCTGCACGGCTTTCGGATTCTCGAGATCGGCGGACTTCGCCGAGGACAAGCCCGCCGGCGCCCCGTGCCGGCACCTGGACTCCGCGTTCGGATGCAGCATTCATCGAGCATTGCCGTCCAGGGGTTTTCGCGGATGCACCGTGTTCGACTGTTTCGGCGCGGGACAGGTCGTCTCGCAACGACTGTTCTCCGGGACGAGCTGGCGAGAACGCCCGGAGCTCCGGGACCGCATGTTCTCCGCGTTCAAGATCGTGAAACAGCTGCACGAGATGCTGTGGTACCTGCTCGAGGCGCAGGAGCGTACCTATGATCCCGACGCCGAGGACGAAATTCGGGAACTCGCCGATTTCCTCGTATCCCTGACTCGCGGTGACGTGGACGAACTGCTTTCGGCCGACATGGGCGATGTGCATGCCTCGGTGCGAGCCGTCCTGATGACCGTCAGTGCGCACGTGCGGGTTTCGTACTTCGCGGACGGCGGCCGTGTGCATCCGCGCATCGCCCCGGGTGCGGATCTGGCCGGAACGGACCTTCGTGCCTACCGGCTGTGCGGCGCCGACCTGCGGGGAGCGGTTCTGATCGGTGCCGACCTGAGAGGGTGTGATCTCGCCGGGGTCGATCTGCTCGGTGCCGACCTGCGTGATGCCCGCTTGGAGGACGCCGATCTGTCCCGCGCTCTGTATCTCACTCGACCGCAGCTGAGTGCCGCCCGAGGTAACGGGAGGACGCGCGTCCCCGCAGCGGTGTCGGTACCCGAGGGTTGGTGTTGCGAGTAGCCGGACTACATGCTGTCCGGGGAATCCCCGAGAACACGGGCAACGAACCTGTCGAGCCGATGACGGAGGTTTTCGATCCGGGTCTCGGTGGGCAGTGAGCGCTCCGGCTGGGGGTCCGGCAACGGCATCAGGTTGCGCACGTAGAGCGAACAGTGGAAGTCCGTGCAGATGTACGTGCCGACACTGTTGCCCGCTTTCCCGGCGGGTCCGGCCTTGGCGGCAGTGAACAGGTTCGTGTCCGCGTTCCGCCGGGCGGACCGGCACAGATTGCACATCACCCCCCGTGCGCGGGACGGATCGGAGCCTGCGACGCGGAACTCGACACCGACGAATCCGTCCTCGCTCTCGCAGACCAGATACGCACGCTGCGGTGCCCGCGGGTCGATCCACCCGTAGAAGTCCAGGTCTTCCCACGGCGTCCGATCGAAGTCGTCCGGGAACGACACCGATTTGACTCTGCTGCGTGAGCTGTTGACGAAGCTGGCCGTGATCTCGCTTCTCGTCGGCTGCCTCACGTGTCCTCCTCCAGTTTATGAAACGATCGTAGTATAAACTCGGCGTCGTGGGACGCCCCAAGAACGACGCACGTCGACGTGAACTGCTCGCTGCCTCGGTCCGATATGCACAAGAGCGAGGCCTCTTCGGTCTGACGCTCCGGCCGCTCGCCGACGAACTGGGCACATCGACGCGGAACCTGCTGCATCACTTCGGCAGTCGGGAGGAACTGATATCCCGGATCGTCGACGAAGTCCTCACCGGTCAACTCGAGGCTTCACGCACACTGCTGTCCCGGATACGAACACTCGCGCCGGCAAGCGCCGCCGCGACCCCCACCGGGGTCGCAGACGTCATCGCGGACGGTCTCGAACTCGCGTGGACCCAGGGAACGACTCCCGAGGGCCGCACTCGGATGGCGATGTTCTTCGAGATCTATGCCGCCGCGGCGCGAGACGACGATCTTCACGCCAGGTTCGTCGTTCCCGTCGTCGCCGAATGGGTCGTCCCGATGGCACAGGCCCTCGAAGCAGCCGGTGTTGCGGACGCGCGATCGCTTGCCCACCGCATCCTGGCGGTCCACCGGGGACTACTCCTGCAGGCCACGGTGTCGGGCCCCACCCCCGAAATCGAAATCGCACACAGGGATGCGGTCGCGGCCATCCGAAACGAGATTGTTGCTCCCTGAAGGAGGTCGTGGCCATTGCCTGCGGGGGAGCGGAGGAGCACTGTGGATTACAGGGAATCGACCGGCGGCGCCACGTCGGCGCCGCCCTGACCGGAAGGGTGCCGATCGTGTATGCACGCTCGACCACAATTCATGCGCATCCGTCCTACATCGACGCCGGAATCAAGCACGTACGCGACAACGTGATGCCGGCGCTCACGGACATCGAGGGATGCATGGGAATGTCCCTGTTGATCGATCGCGACTCCGGCCGGTGCATCGCGACCAGTTCGTGGCGGGACGAGGAATCGTTGCGCGCGAGCGAGGGACCGGTGCGCGAGTTGCGGGATGCCGCCGCCGAGATCTTCCACGGCACCACGGAGGTGTCGCGGTGGGAGATCGCCGTCATGCATCGTGACCACCACGCCGAGCGTGGGGCCTGCTGCCGGGTCACGTGGATCAAGACCGAGCCGTCCGACATCGACCACGGTGTGGACCTGTGGAAGATGGCCGCACTGCCGAAGATGGAGGAAGTCCCCGGTTTCTGCAGCGCCAGCCTGATGCTCGACCGCGCACCAGGCCGCGGAGTGTCGTCCGTGACGTTCGACAGCAGAGAGGCGATGGAAGGCAACAGGGAACGTCTCGACGCCATCCGGGCCGAAACGGCACGCGCTGCGGGTGCCGAGATCCTCGACAGCTGCGAGTTCGAACTCGCCATCGCGCACCTGCACGTCCCGGAGATGGCGTGAACGATTAGGCGGCCGCGAAGGACGACCTCGCCGAGGGCCGGCGGCCGTCGCAGCCGCCGGCACCACAACCACATCACCCGAGCCATCCTCCCGAATCCGAGCGGAGGACAGCGGCAATCGCGCACCATGGTTCCGTGACCACACCCGACGAGGGCCGTCCCGCCCGAGCACCGCTGGTGCTCACATCGCTGATCCTCGTAGCGGCAGTTGCGAACCTGAACCTCGCCGTCGCGAACGTCGCGCTCCCCGACATCGGGAAGGCGTTCGACGCCGGCCAGACCGAACTCAACCTGATCGCGGTCGGCTATTCGGTCGGGTTGGCGGCGTCGGTGCTCTACCTGGGCGCAGTCGGTGACCGCTACGGCCGCAAGACCATGCTGGTACTCGGCATGTCGTTGTCGGTGCCGGCATCGCTCGTGGCCGGGTTCGCTCCGAACGCGGAGATTCTGTTCGCGGCACGGGTGGTCGGAGGCGTGTCCGCCGGTCTCGCCTTCCCGACGACGCTGGCGTTGATCACCGCGTTGTGGTCGGGTCCGGCGCGGACCCGCGCGATCGCGTTGTGGTCGTCGATCGGTGGCGGTCTCACCGCCCTCGGCCCGCTCGTCGCCGGGGCGCTCCTCGAGGGATTCTTCTGGGGATCGGTGTTCCTGGTGACGATTCCGCTGGCGTTGCTGGCGCTGGCGCTGACGTGGGTGCTCGTGCCGAGCCACGTCAACGAGTCCACCGATCCCGTCGACCATCTCGGTGGCATCGTCTCCGTGGTCCTGGTCGGCTCCCTGGTGCTCGGCATCAACTTCGTGCCGGTCGACGGGATGAAGACCGTCGCCGTCTCCGCGCTGGTGATCGCACTCGCCTCGGGGATCGCCTTCGTGCTTCGCCAATTGCGGGCCCGCAACCCGCTCTTCGATCTGCAGGTCGCGCGGCGGCGCATCTTCTGGGTCGCCGCGGTCGCGGGCATCATCGTGTTCGGCACGCTGATGGGCACGATGTACATCAGCCAGCAGTATCTGCAGAACGTGCTCGGATACTCGACGCTGGCGGCCGGTTCGGCGGCGCTGCCCGCGGCGCTGGTGATGGTGCTGGTCGCACCGCACTCGGCGAAACTCGTCGAATCGCGGGGTTCACGGTTCACCCTGCTGTCCGGATACGTGGCGATCGTGGTGGGACTGGTCGTCGCGCTGGTGTTGTGGGACGAGGACGCGCACTACTGGACAGTGGCGCTCGGGTACATGTGTCTCGGGGCGGGAGTGGGTCTCGCGGGGACACCGGCGTCGCATTCGCTGACCGGTTCGGTGCCGGTGGCCCGCGCCGGTATGGCCTCGGGTACCGCGGATCTGCAACGCGACCTCGGCGGGGCGATCGTGCAGTCGATCCTCGGTGCGCTGCTCACCGCCGGGTACACCGCGTCGTTCACGTCCACCATCGCCGCGAGCCCGCAGGCGTCGTCGGTCAGCGAGCAGACGCAGGTCGCCCTGGAGAAGTCGTTCGCGGGCGCCGTGAACATCGCCGAGACGTATCCGCAGTACGCGCAGCAGATCATCGCGGCGGCCCGGTCGGCGTTCCTCGACGGCGACACCCGCGCGTATGCCGCAGCGATCGGGATCGTGCTGATCGGAGCGGCGCTGGTGTTCTTCGTGTTCCCCAAGCACGATGCGGAAACCGCACTGCTGGAGCGGTATGCGGCCGAGGACGCGGAGACCGGGGGCAGGGAGAGCGGGGACGCGGAGACCGGGGACAGGGCGATCGGGGAGGCAGGGTAGAAAACCGGGCACCCTGTTCCTTCGAGAGGTTCCGATCGTCGCCCGGAGTGACCACCGGCCGAAGCGAGGTTTCGTGTCGGGAATGTTCCGTTCGTATTTCGTGCGGACGGCGTCGCCGCGCTCGTCGCGCGCACCGAGAACAGCTGTGGTGGAATCGGGCCGTCGTCGCTCGGCCGGGAGGATTTCATGGGCATCAGGGTCGCACTGGAGCATCGGACGGAATACCATTTCGACCGCCTCGTCGAGGTGCACCCGCACGTGATTCGGTTGCGGCCGGCTCCGCACACTCGCACCCCGATCGAGGCGTACTCGTTGAAGATCGAACCGGGCGGGCACTTCGTCAACTGGCAGCAGGACGCTTTCGGCAATTTCCTTGCCCGCGTGGTCTTCCCGGAGCGCGCCGGGAAGCTGTCGATCACCGTCGGACTCGTGGCCGACATGGAAGTGATCAACCCCTTCGACTTCTTCATCGAGGACTTCGCCGAATACTTCGGGTGGGAGTACCCGCCGGAACTCGCGGCCGACCTCGAGCCGTACCTGCGCCCGGTCGACGAGGGCGACCCCGGCTCGGGACCCGGCGAACTCGTACGAAAGTGGTTGAAGGGCTTTCATATTCCGGACAAGATCCGCACCATCGACGTGCTCGTGTCGCTCAATCAGGCACTCGAACGAGACATCGAATACAGCGTCCGGATGGAACCGGGGGTACAGAGCCCCGACCACACCCTCGCGACCGCGGTCGGTTCGTGCCGCGACTCGGCGTGGCTGATGGTGTCGGTGCTGCGGCAACTCGGTCTCGCCGCCCGGTTCGTGTCCGGATACCTGGTCCAGCTCACCGCCGACCAGCCGGCCCTCGACGGTCCCAGCGGCCCGGCCGCCGACTTCACCGACCTGCACGCCTGGGCGGAGGTGTACGTGCCGGGCGCCGGCTGGATCGGGCTCGACCCCACCTCCGGGCTGTTCGCGGGGGAGGGGCACATTCCGCTCTCCGCTGCCCCGCACCCGGTGTCGGCAGCGGCGATCACCGGTGCCACCGGGAAATGCACCGCGACCCTGACGTTCTCGAACACCGTCACACGCATCCGGGAGGATCCGCGGGTCACGTTGCCCTACACCGACGAACAGTGGGAACGCATCTGTGCTTCGGGCGCCGCACTGGACGCCCGCACCGCCGCCGCGGACGTGCGGCTGACGGTCGGCGGGGAGCCGACATTCGTGTCGATCGACCGCTACGGCGACCCGGAGTGGACCACCGAAGCCGACGGAGCCCACAAACGCGAACGTGCCTCGGACCTCGCCGAGCGGCTGCGCCGCATCTACGCGCCGACCGGCCTGGTGATGCGCAGCCAGGGCAAGTGGTATCCGGGAGAGGCGTTGCCGCGCTGGCAGATCGCGCTGTTCTGGCGCAAGGACGGCGGCGCGCTGTGGCAGAACCCCGCGCTGCTCGTCGACCCGTGGGACCCGGCGAACCCGCCGTCCGCGCAGGCCGCCGATGCCGAGCATCTCGCCGTCGAACTCGCCACCCGGCTCGGATTGCAGCCGGATGTGGTGCAGCCCGCCTACGAGGACGCGCTCGCGCGGCTGCACCGCTGGGTGCGGCTCCCGGCCGGGCCGCCCCCGGACCCTGCCGACGACCCGGCACCCGACGTCGATTCTCCCGACGCCCGCCGCGGGTTGCTCGACAGGCTCGAACGGTCCGTCACCGAACCGGCCGCGTGGGTGATCCCGCTGCAGCGCCGAGACGACGACGCCGGCTGGCAGAGCGGCCGGTGGAAGATGCGCCGCGGCCGCATCGTCCTCGTCGAGGGCGATTCCCCCGCCGGGCTGCGCCTGCCCATCCGCTCGGTGAGCTGGGAGGAACCGGACCCACTGTTCGAAGCCGATCCACTCCACGACCGGCCACCGCTGCTGTTCCAGCCGGCGCCGCCACCCGCACCGACCGCCGTCGCGTCGCCGACCGTCGGTATCCCCACCGCGCTGGTCACCGAGGTGCGCGACGACGCACTGCACGTGTTCCTTCCGCCCCTGGGCGCGCTCGAACACTTCTACGACCTGATCGCCACCGTCGAGCAGGCCCGCGCCGCGCGGCTGACCACCGAGTCCTTCGACGTCGACGGCACCCACACCGGCACCGGCGGCGGCAACCACATCACGCTCGGAGGCGCGAAACCGAGCGATTCCCCGCTGCTGCGCCGCCCCGACCTGCTCGTCTCCCTGCTCACCCACTGGCAGCGGCATCCCGCGCTGTCGTACCTGTTCTCGGGCCGGTTCATCGGCCCCACCTCGCAGGCGCCGCGCGTCGACGAGGGCAGGCCGGACGCGCTGTACGAACTCGAGATCGCCTTCACCGAGATCGAGCGGCTCACCGGCGACGCGGACGACGACCGGCCGCCGTCACCGTGGGTCGTCGACCGTGCGCTGCGGCACCTGCTCACCGACCTGACCGGCAACACGCACCGCGCCGAATTCTGCATCGACAAGCTGTACAGCCCGGACTCGGCGCGCGGCCGGCTCGGAGTGCTCGAACTGCGCGGCTTCGAGATGCCGCCGCACGCGCAGATGGCGATGGTGCAGTCGCTGCTGGTGCGCGGACTCGTCGCCCGGTTCTGGGACGAGCCGCTGCGGGCACCGCTGGTGCGGCACGGCGCGAACCTGCACGGGCGTTATCTGCTGCCGCACTTCGTCGCGGCCGACATCGCCGACGTCGTCGCGGATCTGCGCGAGCACGGCGTCGACTTCGACACCGCCTGGCTCGACCCGTTCCTCGAATTCCGCTTCCCCCGTCTGGGCAGCGTGCAGGCCGGCCCGGTCACGCTGGAACTGCGCGCCGCCGTCGAACCGTGGCACGTGCTCGGCGAGGAAGCCACTGCCGGTGGCACCGCCCGCTACGTCGACTCGTCGGTCGAACGGCTTCAGGTGTCCGTCACCGGCGCCGACCGCGGCCGGTACGTCGTCACCTGCAACGACGTGCCGGTGCCACTGCTCGAGACCGGCAAGGACGACGTGCAGGTCGCCGGGGTGCGGTATCGCGCATGGCAGCCGCCGAGCGCCCTGCATCCGACGATCGAGGTGCACAGCCCCCTGGTGTTCGACGTCGTCGACCTCGAGTCGGGTCGCTCGCGCGGCGGCTGCACCTACCACGTCGTGCATCCCGGTGGCCGCGCCTACGACACCCCGCCGGTCAACGCGGTCGAGGCGCAATCGCGCCGCAACCGCCGGTTCGAGGACCACGGATTCACACCCGGACGTATCGACCTGGCAAGGTTGCAGGAGACGCAGGCGCGGCTGGCGGCGGACGTGACGGCCCCCGGACTCCTCGACCTGCGACGGACGGACACCGCCTGGCGTTGACGGCACCGAAGCAGAGGCCCGGTGGCGCAGGCAACGAGCCCCGGGAGGACGGCAACCGATGACCGACGTCGCCGATGTGGCGCTGACCGGATACGTGCACCGCGGGCCCGAATTCGACGAACTGCTCGGTCCGGACGGCCGGTTGCGGGCCCACTGGGCCGACTTCGCGGACGGGTGGCGTCCCCGCGGGCCGGAACCGCTCGCGATGTACCGGCAGCGGCTGCGCACGCTGGTCGACCACCACGGCATCAGCTACAACCCGATCGACCCGTCCGGGACGCCGACGTCGGTGCGCTGGAACGTCGACGGCGTGCCGCTGGTGCTGGCCGCCGATGACTGGGCCGAGCTGGAACGGGGCCTGGTGCAGCGGTCGCGGCTGCTCGACGCGTTGCTCGCCGACCTGTACGGCGAACTGCGGACCGTTCGGGACGGGCTGCTGCCG
Organism: Rhodococcus sp. NPDC003383; assembly: GCF_053589115.1. Lineage (NCBI taxonomy): Bacteria > Bacillati > Actinomycetota > Actinomycetes > Mycobacteriales > Nocardiaceae > Rhodococcus > Rhodococcus sp. NPDC003383. The sequence goes on from NZ_JBSFRG010000010.1 coordinate 63,660, forward strand.
CCGCGGCTGGTGTTCGGGCACGCGGGGTACGTGCGAGCCGCGCACGGGCTGACCCTGCCCGGCCCGCACCAACTGTTCCTGCACGCCGTGGATGTTGCGCGCGGCACCGACGGCCGGTTCCGGGTGTCGCGGGATCTGACGCAGGCGCCGTCGGGTGCGGGGTACGCGATGGTGGATCGGCGGGTGATGTCGCGGGCACTGCCGGACCTGTACCAGACGACGAGCCCGCGGCCGCTGTCCCCGTTCGCGCAGGCCGTGCGGCTGGCGTTGCGGGATGTCGCGCCGGTCGGCGTGGAGGATCCGACGGTCGTGGTGCTCACCCCCGGCGCGACCTCCGAAACCGCGTTCGACCAGGCCTACATCGCCGGGACCCTGGGCCTGCCGCTCGTCGAATCCGCCGATCTCGTGGTGCGCGACGGCCGGTTGTGGATGCGCTCGCTCGGATCGCTGACCCGGGTGGACGTGGTGCTGCGCCGCGTCGACGCGGCCTTCGCGGATCCGCTGGACCTGCGGCCCGATTCGCATCTCGGAGTGGTGGGACTGGTCGAGGTGGTGCGCCGCGGTGCGGTCTCCGTCGTCAACACCCTCGGCAGCGGGGTTCTCGAGAACCCGGCGCTCGCGGCGTATCTGCCGCGGTTGTGCCGGGCCTTGCTCGACGAGGAGTTGCTGCTCGAGTCGGCACCCGCCCACTGGGGCGGCACCGACGACGGGCGGTCGCTGCTCACCGCACGGTTCGACGACCTGGTGCTGCGGTCCGCGGTGACCACCGAGACAGTGGTGCCCGGGGTGCTCGACGCGGCGCAACGGGAACTGTTGCGGGACAGGGTGTTCGCCGATCCGGCACGCTGGGTCGGAACCGAACCGACCGAGCATTCGTACGCGCCGGTGCTGGCAGCCGGGCGCGACGCGTTCGAGGCCGCACCCGTCGGGATCCGCCTGTTCACGGTCGCGCAGCGGGTCGGATTCACGCCGATGCCCGGCGGGCTCGGCCAGGTCCTCGCCCCGGGCGCCGGCCGCGACATCGTCGCCAAGGACGTGTGGGTCCGGTCGGTGCCCGCCGCGTCGACGGCGGATCCGTCCGGCGCGGCCGAGACTCTGCCCGAATTCGCGGTGCCCGCGGTCGACGTGGTCACCTCACCCCGTGTCCTCGGTGACCTGTTCTGGATCGGCCGCTACTCGGAGCGCGCCGAGGACACCGCGCGGCTGCTCATCGCGGTGCGGGAACGCTACCAGGACTATCGGTTCCGGCCGTGGCTCGCGGGCAGCGAATGCCTGCCGGTGCTGCTGCAGACCCTGACGGCCGCGGCGCCGTCGTCCGAGTTCGCGGTCACCGACGATCCGGACGCGCCGCGCATCGACAGCTACCGGGTCGCGACCGCGGAGTTCCGTTCGCTGACGGTCGATGCGGGCCGGCTCGGATCACTGGCGCAGTCGTTCGCCGGACTCGAGCGGGCCGCCCGGGCCGTGCGCGACCAACTCTCGAACGACACGTGGTCGGTGCTGGCGGACGTGCGGCGCGCCCTCGACGAACTGGCCACCACCCCCGACGAAGGCGGGTCGCTGCTCGAGGTCACCCAGTCCGCGGCGCTGCGGGGCATGCTCGCGTTGTCCGGTCTGGGCGCCGAATCGATGGTCCGTGACATCGGCTGGCACGTGATGGACATCGGGAAGCGGATCGAGCGGGGACTGGCGCTCACCTCGCTGCTGTCGACGACGCTGGTCGACGTGCGCGCGCCCGGCACCGAGCGGGCCCTCGTCGAGTCGGTGCTCGTCGCGGCCGAGAGCTCGGTGACGTTCCGGCGCCGCAATCATCGGGTGCGGGTGGCGGCGGTGGCCCAGCTGCTGCTGTTCGACATCGGCAATCCGAGGTCGCTCGCGCACCTGCTGGACCGGATCAAGGAGAACCTCCGGGCGCTGCCGGACGCGTCGGGTGCCTCGCGGCCCGAGCGGCTCGCCGAGGAGCTGATCACCCGGCTGCGGCGCATCGATCCGGTGGATCTCGAGGCCGCAACGGACGGCACCCGCACCGAGCTGGCCGAACTGCTCACCGCGGTGCATCGCGGACTCGAAGAACTGTCCGAGCTGCTCCTGCAGGGACCGCTGTCGCTTCCCGGCGGCACCCGGCCGCTGTGGGGCGGCGCCGAGAACAGGAGGATGCCGTGACCGACACCGCTGGGACCGACACCGCTGGGACCGACACCGTGCGTCGTTACCGGATCGTGCACCGCACCGCCTACCGGTACGCGGGGACGGTCACCTCCTCCTACGGCCGCGGCTACCTGATGCCGCGGGACACCGGTGAGCAGCGGGTCGTCGACACCGCCGTCACCGTCGAACCGGCGCCCGGCGACACCTCCACCGGCGTCGACATCTGGGGCAACCGGGACGTGTACTTCCACGTCGTCGAACCGCACGACACGCTGGTGGTGACCGCACGTTCGGTGGTCGAGGTGAGCCGGCCCGACCCCGCGTTGTGGACGGCCGGGCCCGCGCTGCAGCCCTGGGAGTCGGCGCGACCGGCGACCGCGGGCGGTGCGCTGGCGACCGACTTCGTGCTCGACCTCGAGCCCGCCGAGATCGACGATTCGGTGATCGAATACGCCGCAGCGACATTCGTTCCGGGACGCCCGTTGGGGGAGGCGATCGTCGAGCTCACCCACCGGATCTTCACCGACTTCACGTACTGCTCGGGATCGACCTCGGTGTCCACCCGGGTTTCCGAGGTCCTCGCCGCCCGGGCCGGCGTGTGCCAGGATTTCGCGCGCCTGGCGATTGCCTGCCTGCGCGCGAACGGTCTTGCCGCACGGTATGTTTCGGGATACCTGGCAACGGATCCGCCGCCCGGCAAGGAACGCATGATCGGGGTCGACGCCACTCACGCGTGGGCGGCGGTGTGGCTCCCGGGCGATCGGTGGCTGGCCTTCGACCCGACCAACGATCAACTGGTCGACGAGCGTTACACGACGGTGGGGTGGGGCCGCGACTACGCCGACGTGCCGCCCCTGCGTGGCGTCATCTATACCGAAGCGAAGGACAGTACCATCGACGTGTCCGTGGACGTCGCACCGATCACGAAGGATGGTTTCGATGCGTGACTTCTCCTGTCCCACTTGCGGTCAGCAACTCGCCTTCGAGAACTCGGTCTGCCTGGGATGTGGCGCGCGCCTCGGTTTCGACCTCGGCACGGTCTCCATGGTCACCATCGTCGACGAACCCGCGGTCTCTCTGGATCCGAGCACAGGGTCGGTGCCCGCAGCCGCGTACCGGCTGTGCGCCAATATGCACCTCGCGCGGTGCAATTGGATCGTCCGTGTCGACCACTCCGGCAACGGCGTGACGTTGTGTCCGTCGTGCGAGCTGACCCGGACGCGGCCCGCGGACGACGACGTCGTCGCGCTCGAGGCGTTCGCCGAGGCCGAGGCGGCCAAGCGGCGGCTGCTGGTGGAGCTGACCGAGCTGGGATTGCCGGTGGTCGGCCGGGACGAGGACCCCGAGACGGGGCTGACCTTCGATCTGTTGTCGAGCCGTGACGAGCCGGTGGTCACGGGGCACGATTCCGGGGTGATCTCCCTCGATCTCGCCGAGGGCGACGACGTGCACCGCGAGCAACTGCGGGTCGCGATGGACGAGCCGTACCGCACGGTGCTCGGCCACTTCCGTCACGAGATCGGGCACTACTACCAGATGGTGCTGATCGTCGACGACGAGGCCCGGCAGCGGTTCGCGGAACTGTTCGGTGATCCCGACCAGGACTACCAGCAGGCCCTCGACCGGCACTATTCCGAGGGCGCTCCCTCCGGGTGGGAGGCCACCCACGTGTCGAGCTACGCCACGATGCACCCGGCCGAGGACTGGGCCGAAACGTTCGCCCACTACCTGCACATGCGCGACACCCTCGACACGGCCGCGGCATTCGGGTTCGCGCCGGCCGGTGCCAGCCTCGATCGCCCGCAACCCGGGCCGGCCGGTTTCGACCGGCTCGTCGAACAGTGGTTGCCTCTCACGTGGTCGTTGAACATGGTCAATCGGTCGATGGGGCGGCCGGACCTGTATCCGTTCGTGCTGCCGCCCCCGGTCCTGGACAAGATGCGTTTCGTGCACGAGCAGATCACCGCGCGCGTCTCGGTGTCCTGAGGCGCGTCTGCAGCGGCGCCGTTGTGCCGGGCGGGGGGAGCGGCCTACGGTCGAAACGGAAGCCCGTCGAGGAGTGGTCGCATGAGCCTGTTCTATCGCCTCGCCTACCGTGTCGGCTTCACACCGTGGGAACGCGCGGACGTTTCGCGGGGCGCCCATTTCGACGCGCTGCTCGAGTCGGTACCCGGCCCGGGCCGGGCGCTCGACGTCGGCTGCGGCAGCGGTGAGTTGTCGATCCGGCTCGCGCGGCGTGGCTGGGACGTCACCGGAATCGACAATGTGCCGGCAGCGGTCGAGTTGGCGATGGTTGCGGCCGAGCAGGCCGGGGTCGACGTGAGATTCGTCGAAGGCGACGTCACCGCGATGGCGGACCGGGTCGGTTCGAACTACGGACTGATCGTGGATTTCGGTTGCTTCCACGGACTTTCGGACAGCGAGCGAGCCGCGTACCGCCGGCAACTCGACCGAGTGTCCTCGCCCGACGCGACATTTCTGATGTTCGCGTTCGAGCCGCGTTTCCGCGGACCGCTCCCGCGCGGCGTCGACCTGGCCGAAATCGAGCAGATCTTCTTCGGATGGTCGGTGGTGGAGGAGGTTTCGGTGCGGGTCGGATTCCATTCGAAGTGGTATCGCTTGGTCCGGCGCCGGCACGTGCCGTAGCTCGCGGGGCTTTCGGGCATTCGACCGCGAAATCCTGGCTGCGGGAATCTGAACCGTACGGAACTGTAGAATTAACCGAATGTGCGGGTGCATCTTCGAGCTGGTCAGTTCGGCAAAGCCGGGATGGCACCGGAAATCAACGCCGAAATCATCGAGGCCGGCAGCTGCAGGTCGGGCGCCTGGGTGATGTTGGTGAGAACGACGATGACGGTGCCGTCGGCCTGTCGGACCGCAGCCTGGGTCTGGAAGCCGCTGATGTGCCCGTTGTGACCGACGAGCCCGTTCAGGTCGCCGATGCCGAGGCCGTACGGCAGGGGCCCGGTGGTGACGAAATCCAGTCGCTGAGCCTGCATCTCCGGTTCGAGGAGGTCGCCGTCGACGAGGGCCTTCGCCCAGATTGCCAGGTCCGCGGCGGTGCAGATGGCCTCGCCGGCGCCGAATCCCCAGGAGGGGTTGAAGTTCGTGACGTCGACAAGTTCCGGCCTCGGGGCGGGCGGGCTCGGGTCGTCCCACTCGGTGCCGTACTGATAGCCGTGGCTGAACGGGGCGGGAACGGTCGCATCCGTCGCGGCGGGGAGTGAGCAGCCGTTCATCTGCAGCGGGGTGAAGATGCGATCCTGGATCAACGTTTTCACGGGCGCGCCACCGAAGCGCTCGGCCAGCATTCCGAGCAGCACATAGTTGGTGTTCGAGTAGTCCCAGCCCTCGCCCGGCGCGAATTCGGCGGGCGTGCCCTCGATCGTCGCGAGCAGCTCGTCCGGGGTCCACACTCGTTGTGGATCGTCGGCCAGTGCGTTCAGGAACGCGTCGGTGGTGTAGGTCGGAATCCCGGAGGTCATGTTCAGTGCCTGACGGATGGTGGCCCCGTTGGTGTCGACCTGTGGGAAGTACTGCTCGAGTGGATCGTCCAGTCCGAACTTGCCCTCCTGAGCGAGTTGCAGGACGACCGTCGCGGTGAACGTCTTGGTGATGCTTCCGATCCGGAAGTGGTCGGTCATCTCCACCGGTTCGCCGGTGTCGATGTTCGCGACGCCGGCCGCGATCTCGTAGGCGCCCCGATCGGGACTCCGGACGATTGCGACCAGTCCCGGAATGCCCATCTCCTCCATCTGCTCGGTGATCACCGGCCGCACCGCAGCTTCGAGATCGTCCTGCGCCGGCGGGGCCTCGGCAGTCGGGGCGGAGTTGCCGCAGCCGGTCAGCGTCGCGAACATCATCGTCCCGAGCGCTGTGGCCGCCGCGGCACGATGGCTGCGCATCGAGGACGATCGAGCTCGCATCAGCGGATACCTCTGGCCCGGGCACCTGTAAGGGTGAGACGGATTGTGTTCCCGCGGAACCCTCGACCCGGGGAATGCTCAGGTCAGGGGGCACCGTCGATGACCAGTGTCGCATGTGTCCCGCGGTTTTCCATCCCGGAATCCGGACGGCATCGAACGGCCGGCCGACCGGCGGATGCGGCTTCATGCCACGGTCCGACGGACTAGTCTCGACAAACGAACAGCCTGCTGCGGGCCGCCCCGGCAGCATCTTCGGAAGGGTTTGTGATGGCTGTTTTGCGACGCGCTCTGGTCGCCGCGCTGATGGGCGGGGTGCTCGTGTGCTCGTGCGGCACGGACACGCAGGCCGAGGACGCCGTGGCGAGCGGCGACGTCGCGGGTCGGGTGGACATAGGGGACGGCCACCATTTGTATCTGGACTGTCGCGGCACCGGAAGTCCCACAGTGGTCCTGCAATCCGGGTTCGGCAACGCAGGCGACATCTGGAGCCTGAGCGAATCCGATTCTCCGGCTGTGCAACCGGCGCTCGCGACGTCGACTCGCGTGTGCTCCTACGACCGGCCCGGTTCCCTCGTCACCACGACCGTTCGCGATGGCGAAGTCGTCGACGCGGAGGAGCCGTCGCCGGGCCGCAGCGACGAGGTCCCGATGCCGCGCGATCCGGCGGAGGTGGTCGCCGAACTGCACGACCTGCTGACTGCAGCCGGTGAAACCGGGCCATACGTGCTGGTCGGGCACTCGCTGGGTGGTCCGCTGCAGGCGCTCTATGCCGCTACGTATCCCTCGGAGGTGGCCGGGATCGTCCTGGTGGACGCACCCATGCCGGAACTGCGCGACAGCGTGACCGCCGATCAATGGAACCTGATGGCCCACCCGCAGTTGACGCCGGGAAGCTATCCGGACGGATATACGGCCGAAACATATTCTCTGGACCAGCTCATGGACGAGATCGAGACTGCGCCGCCGCTACCGCCGGTGCCGATGGAGGTGCTGGTCCGCGGCGAGGACACGCCGCTTCCCGACCCGCTGCCTCCCGGCATGTCGGCCGCCGATCTCGAGGCGTTGCACGGTGCCGAGCCGCAGGCCCAGACGGACTTCGTCGCGAGCCAGCCCGATGCCGAACTCGTCGTCGTCCCCGGGACCACGCACTACATCCAGACCCAACGACCCGACGCCGTGGTCGACGCCGTGAACCGCGTCCGCGATCGCGCGGACGGATAACCTCCGCAGCACCTACGCTGCCTGGTGGAAGCGGGGGACCTCGGCGAGGCGCGCCAGCCGTTGCAGGTCGTCGGACAGCGCGTCGCGACGGTCGCGGTGTGCCTTGACGAGGAGCCAGTACACCCGGTCCAGACCGGGAGCGACGTGCACGACGTCGTAGGTCTGCACGATCCGTGTTCCGGTTCCGTTCGGTTCCAGGTCGATTCGCCACACCGTGCTGTCGACCTTGCCCCACAGGCCCACCGTCTTCCATGCCAGCGACCGTGGGGGATCGACCGTGGTGAACATGCACGAGCGGCTCCAGACGAAGATGCCGGACCGGTTCGTGCCCCGGAATCGAACGCCCGGCGCTGCACGCTGGCCGGTGCCGATCCAGTGGGCGCCCCGGCATTCGTGACTCCATTCACCGATCCGGGTCACGTCGGTGATGATGTGCCACACGGCTTCTGGCGGCGCGGCGGTGATCGCTTCGGTGCGTCCGTGTCGTGCCAGCGTGCCCATCACGAATGCTCCTCGATCGGTGCCACGCGCAGCGACGGCACGGTGGACGCAGGACCCGTGCCCCACAGCACGGCGGCCTGCCGACGGTACTTTCGGGCGAAACCGTGCAGGAGGAGGAAGCGCGGCACGGCGGGAACGACGTGCACGATCGTGTCGCGATCCTCGGGTGTCGCCCCGTCGATGATCCAGTGCGCTTCCATGCCGAGTTCGGCGAAACCCTTCGGCTCGACGAAGTACTTCTTCTCGATTGCGCGGTACTCCGCGGTGGTGATCGTGGCGGCAACGACCGGCATCATCTCGAGTTCCTCGCGCTGCAGGTGGGGGAGCAGAACGTCTTCGAGTCCGGTCACGGCGGCGAGCAACCGTGCCCGTGCGGACGGGTCGTCACCGTAGGCCCGCGCGGCGTCCTCCACGACGGCGATCGCTCCGCCGATCTGTTCGTGGTCGGACGCCATCCGATCGAGCAGCGCACCGGCCGCCGGGTCCTTCGCCCGGATCGCCGGCCACAGTCCGGCGTCCTCGCCGGCATGGTGCATGTGCAGGAACAGGCACATCCAGAGGATGTGTGCGGCAAGTGCTCTGCGGCGCGGCTCGTCGGGATACGGAGGAGCCTCCAGCACCATGCGGGCTCGTCGCAGGTCGCGACGCAGTGCACTGTGCACGATTCCCATGCTTCGTGTGTCGGCGGGCTCGATCCTGTTGGTGTTCATGGCCCGCCCTCCTTTCACTTCTCCAGGGAGAGCAATTTGACGATCGTGTCGGTGAGCCACTCTTCGTACCGAGCGGGGCTCCACCCTGCGCTGCGGATGAGAAGGTCGTAGACCTCCAACGTGATCACCGCCCAGAGGCCGTCGCCTTCGAGCGGGGTCAGTTCGCGGCCCGCGATGGCCGCTCCCGCGATGTGAACGGTCTGCCGCTGGGCCTGCCGGATCTCGTCGAGCCGGGACGCGAGTTGCGGTTCCGCGGCGGCTCCCTCGCGCAGGGCGCGTTGCAGGCCGACGGTGCGCCCGTTCACGCCGGCGACCAACTTGGCTCCCGCGGCGGCCCGTTCCAGGTGACTTCCGCGGGAAATAGCGGCGAACTCGGGCCGGTCCATCAGCGCCACCGGCTCGTCGTCGCCGACGACCGCGATATCGAGCACCTGGTTGAACAGGCGAGGCTTGGAACCGAAGTGGCTGTACACGGTCTCGAAGGAGACGCCGGCCGCGCGTGCGATCTCGCGCATCCCGACGGACCAGCCACGTTCGGTGAACAGGGCCGCGGCGGCGTCGAGGATTCGGCGTCGGCTCTCCTCGGCCTGACGGCGCCGGAGTGTCGCGTCGTACCGCCGCGCCTTCGGGGTGGTCGATGCAGTCCCGCGTGCGTCCGCGTTCGTGCTCACCACTCCATTGTGTAACGTCATTATTTTCAATACAAGTGTTTGTATCGAATCATGGCGTGACGTGGTGGGGCCGCTGTGTCTTACAGCGACTGCGCCCACCGCCCGACGTCGCCGCGTTCGAGCGCCAGCGCCAGCAGTTCCGGGAACCGGTCGGGTGTGCACGCGAACGCCGGGATTCCCAGCGCACCGAGCGCGGCCGCGTTCTCCCGATCGAAGGCCGGAGCACCGTCGTCGGACAGGGCCAGCAGCACCACCACCTGCACCCCGGCGTCGCGCATCGACGCCATCCGGCTGAGCATCTCCGCGCGGATCCCGCCCTCGTACAGGTCGGAGATCAACACGAACAGCGACTCGGTGGGCCGGGTGATCAGCGATTGGCTGTACGCGATCGCGCGGTTGATGTCGGTGCCGCCGCCGAGTTGCGTGCCGAACAGCACCTCCACCGGATCGGACAACTTGTCGGTCAGATCCACCACCGCGGTGTCGAACACGACCAGCGACGTGCGCAGCGCCCGCATCGACGCGAGCACCGCCCCGAACACCGACGCGTACACCACGCTCGACGCCATCGACCCCGATTGGTCGATCGCCAGCACCACGTCGCGCTGCACGGCCTGCGAGCGCCGGCCGTACCCGATCAGCCGCTGCGGCACCACCGTGCGGTACTCCGGCAGATAGTGCGCGAGATTCGCGCGGATCGTGCGATCCCAGTCGATGTCGCGCAACTTCGGATTCGACGTCCGCGCCGCCCGGTTCAGCGCACCGGTCACCGCGGACCGGGTGTGCTGGGCGATGCGTTCCTCGATCTCGCGCACCACCTTCTCCACGACCATCCGCGCGGTCGCGCGGGTGGTTTCCGGCATCACCTTGTTCAAGCTGAGCAATGTGCCGACGAGATGCACGTCCGGTTCGACGGCGTCGAGCAGTTCCGGTTCGAGCAGCAGCTGCGTCAGCCCCAGCCGCTCCATCGCGTCGCGCTGCATGACCTGCACCACCGAGGTGGGGAAGTAGGCGCGGATGTCGCCGAGCCAGCGCGCGACCCGCGGCGCCGAACCGCCCAGACCGGCGCTGCGCCGGCCGCTCGGATCCGGATCGCTGCGATCGTAGAGAGCGGCGAGGGCACCGTCCATCGCCTCGTCGTCGCTGGAGCTCAGCCCGCCGGTGGAGTCCTCGGAGGCTTCGCCGAGCAGCAGCCGCCAGCGACGCAGCCGTTCCGTCTCGTCCGATGATGTTGTCACGCAGGAACTCCCAGGATCAGTGCGGTGGTGCGGACGGCGCGGGCCCCGCGCTCGGCATCGACGGAGGCGACGCTGCCGTGGGTCCGCTCGCCGCCACGCACCACCGCGCCGAGCGTGCGGCGCTCGGCGGGAGCGAACGAGCCGAAGGTGCGGCGCAGCACGGGCAGCACGTCCACGAAATCCTGTGCGGGAAGTGCCGAGACCCAGTCGTCGATCAACCGCAGCAGGTCGCGGTCGTGCATGAGCAGGACCGCGCCGCCGCCGACGAATCCGTCGATCCAGCGCGCCTTCGCGCCCGGATCGCTGCCCACCGACAGTGCCCGCGACACCCGCAGCGCGGTTTCGTGCTCGTCGATCCGGCCGATGTCGCGCAGCAGTCGCACGGTCCTGCCGGTGAGGATGCCGTCGACGTCGTCGCGGTCCGCGATCACCCGGAGGGCGGCGAGCCACCGCCCGGTGGTGTCCGCGTCGTCGCGGACGGCGATCGCGGTGTGCACCTCGTCGACGGCCTTGCGCAGCGCGTCCGCGGCATCGGCATCCAGGCCGGTCGCCGCCGCGGGCAGGCCGGCGCAGATCCGCGCGAGCAACGCGTCGGTGACGTGCGCGAGCGAGGTCAGGTCGGTGCCCCGGACATCGCCGTACCGCAGTGTGCGGATCAGCGCCGGCAGCGCCGACATCAGGTGCAGCACGTCGTGATCGAGTGCGGCCGCGGCATCGACCGCGGACAGCACATCGGGGATCGCTGTGCGCAGGTCGGCGAGCAGCGCCTTCTCCAGCGTCTCGGTGACCGCACCGAGGGAAACGTCGGGGCGACTCACCCGGTCGAGGACCACCGCGTGCGCCGCCGATTCGACGGTCGTTCCCCACCGCGAGGCCTCGACGACGGCGACGGAGAGTTCCGGCTCCCACCGCAGCGTCCACGACTCGCGGAAGGTGCCGGTGGAACGGACCGCGCTCGTCGTCGGCTTCGCCCAGTCGATGCCGAGCAGCGCGAGGCGGTGCAGCAACCGCGACCGCTGCAGGTCGTTGTCCTTGCGCAGATCCAGGTCGAGGTTCTTGTCGGCCGCGGATCTCTTGAGCCGCAGCGTCTTCGACCGGGCCTGCAGGTCCGCGTCCAGAGGAACCGTCGGGGTGTCGTCGGGGATCTCGCCGAGCGCCTCGCCGACGACGAGTCGCCGCGTCACCAGGTCGAGCAGCACGTCGTCGCCGTCGCACAGCACCGACCGGGTCGCCTCGGTGACCTCGGTGAGGCCGGGCAGGGGGCGCTCGCGCAGCGCGGCGAGCGCCTCGGCCAGTCGGGTGGCCTCGATGACGTGTGCGCTCGAGACCGGTAGGTCTTCGCGGCGCAGTTCCCGCGCGACCCGAGTGAACCACCGTTCGATCGTGTGGTCGTGGTGGGTGAACAGATGGTGGTACCAGCCGGGCGAGGTGATGCCCGCGCCGTATCCGGAGGCCGCCGCCAGCCGCGAGTGCGTCCACGGCACCCACGTGAGCGACGACTTGATCTTCGGCAGGCCCTTGAGCAGTCGCGCGTCGGGTGCGGCGGGCCCGAGTTTGCCGGACAGCGCCGGAGCGTGCATCGCCCCGCACACCACCGCGACCTTCTGGGCCCCGGCCTTGACGGTCGCGCGCAGCACCTGGCGCATGTGCGCTTCGCGTCGCAGCGTGTGCTCGTCGATCTCCATCGTCTCGCGCAGCGCAGCCATCGCTTCGGTGATGGCATCGAAACCGTCTGCGTGACAGCCGTTTTCGATGTTCGTGTCGTCTCGGTGCCGGGTACGGGATTCGACGACGGCGTCCCACCACTGCTCGAAATCGTCGTAGCCGCCGGCCGCGGCGAGCGCGTCCAGCGGATCCGGACCCTGCTCACCGGCCGGCCGGTCCGCCGCGAGGCTCAGCGTCGCCGGCAGATCGCAGAAGCGGACGTCCGCGTCGTGCAGGATCGCCCACTGCAGTGCCTGCCACTCCGGGGAGAACGTGGCCAGCGGCCAGAACGCGGCCGTCGCCGGATTACCGCTCGCGTAGCCGAGCAGCGCGACGGGCGGGCGCATCTGCTCGGACGCCGCCAGCGTCACCAGCGGATCGGCGTCGGCGGGGCCCTCGATGAGCACGGTGTCCGGTTCGAACTCGGCGAGCGCGCGCAGCAGGGCGCGTGCCGAGCCCGGTCCGTGGTGCCGGATGCCCAGCACCCGGACCTGCGCGGTCACACTCACCCGGCGACCTCGCGGCACGCACGGTAGAAGTCGGCCCATTCGGGACGGCCGCGGACGACGGCTTCGAGGTACTCGTCCCACACGACGGTGTCGGCGACCGGATCCTTGATCACGGCACCGAGGATGCCGGCGGCGACATCGGCCGAGCGCAGCACGCCGTCCCCGAAGTGGGCCGACAGGGCGAGCCCGTTGGTGACCACCGAGATGGCCTCCGCGGTGGACAAGGTGCCCGACGGCGACTTGAGCTTGGTGCGGCCGTCGCTGGTCACGCCGCGCCGCAGCTCCCGGAAAACCGTTACCACGCGCCGGATCTCGTCGGCCGCCGCCGGAACCTGCGGCAGTTCCAGTGCGGACCCGAGCTGGGCGACGCGCCGCGCGACGATCTCCACCTCGTCGTCCTCGCTGGCGGGCAGCGGCAGCACCACGGTGTTGAACCGTCGGCGCAGCGCCGACGAGAGGTCGTTGACACCGCGGTCGCGGTCGTTGGCGGTGGCGATGACGTTGAATCCCTTGGCCGCCTGCACCTCGATGCCGAGCTCGGGGACGGGCAGCGTCTTCTCGGACAGGATCGTGATCAGCGCGTCCTGCACGTCGGCGGGAATGCGGGTCAGTTCCTCGATGCGGGCGACGGCGCCGTCGCGCATCGCGGTCATCACCGGGGACGGCACCAGCGCGGCCGGGGTGGGACCCTCGGCGAGCAGCCGCGCGTAGTTCCAGCCGTAGCGGACCGCTTCCTCGGCGGTGCCGGCGGTGCCCTGCACCAGACGCGTGGAGGTTCCGGAGATCGCCGCCGCCAGATGCTCGGACACCCAGGTCTTGGCGGTGCCGGGTACACCGAGCAGCAGCAATGCGCGATCGGTGGCCAGGGTCGCGACCGCCACCTCCATGAGCCGACGCGGCCCGACGTACTTGGGGCTGACGACGGTGCCGTCGGACAGTTCCCCGCCGAGCAGGTACGTCACGACCGCCCACGGCGACAGCTGCCAGGACGGCGGCCGCGGACGATCGTCGACGCGGGCGAGCGCGGCGAGTTCGTGCGCGTACTGCTGCTCCGCGTGCGGGCGCAGCAGGTTCGGCTCGTCGATGACGGTGTCGGTCAACTCAACTCCTCGTGAAGGGTTCGGCGAAGTTTCAGGATGTCGGCGGCCGTCGCGAAGCGATTGAGCCGGACGAGGTCGTCGGTGCGGGTGGCGGCGTCGTCGAACAGGTCGACCAGTTCGAACGGGGCGCGGCGCGCGAGCAGGTCGGTCAGCGCCCGGAAGCTGTGCGAAGTCGGCGCCGCGGCGGTGTAGAGGACGGTCAGAACCTTCCGGGCGATGTCGGCGGGCCACGGTGCGGGCAGCGCGGCGATGTCGTCGACGAGCAGCAGTTGCCGGGCGGACATGCGTCGCAGGTGCTCGACGAGCACGTCCCGAGGTGCGTGTTCGGCAACCCGGAGGCCGGCCCGGTCCTCGCGCGGCAGCAGCGCGGCGGCCCAGGCGCTGTCGCGCTGATGATCGACGGCGGTCTCCCGGCCGTGCCGCAGGACGTCCCGCAGGTGTTCGCTCACTTCGAGGTCCAGCACGTCGCCGATCCGCATGCCGGGCGCGAGCCATGCGGACAGCGGCGCGGACGCCGCCAGCGCCCACACCCGGGCCCGGTCGCGGGCCTCCTCGACCGGGTACGCGCGGTCGGCGCGTGCCGCCTCGGCGGCACGGGGGAGCGGATCGTCGAGACCGTCGCGCATCGCTTCCGCGTCGAGCACGTCCGGGATCGTGAACTCGACGGCGCCGCCGTGCACGCGCGCCCAGGCTCGGACACGCTCGGTCAGGCGGCGGCCGAACGCGGACTCGGGGAGCCGGCGCAGCAGGTCGAGTGCCACGTCGCGGACCTTGCGGCTGCGGTCGTCCAGCGCGGTGTCGAGCAGGTCCTCGTCGTACGCACCCAACCCGGCCGCGAGCTCGGTGAGCAGGTTCTGGCGGTTCGCGGCCGTCTCGGTGCTCCACGACGCGGCGAGCAACTCGGTCGCCGAGGCGGGGTCCTGTGCGCGCAGTGCCCGGAACCAGCGGCGCCGGGCGGCCGCGGCGCCGTGCTGCCACACGGACGGATCGTCGGTGTCGGGCGCGACCAGATCGGACCAGCGCGGATTCTGCTGCGCCAGCCATCGGCCGCGCGGCCCGAGCAGGACGAGCAGCTTGTCCCGCAGCTCCTCGTCGAGCGCCGAGGCGCGCTCGAGCAGGTCCACGACGATGCCGTGCGGGGCGCGGAAACCCTGTGCGGCATCGAGCCATTCGCCGATCAGGTCGGATCGCACGGTGAGCAGTGCACGGAGTCGTTCGCCTGCCGCCGGGGGCAGCAGCGGCCGGTCGTCGTCGGCGGCGGGCTCGGGCAGCGGGCGCGTCATGGGAACGGATCCGGCGGCGACGAACGCGCGTTCCAGTGCCGCGGCACCGAGCAGGCGGTGCTCGGGCGGGGCCACGATGGCGGCTGCCGCGTCGTGGGTGTGCAGCGCGGCGAAATCGGGTTCGGTCCGGGCGGTGCCCAGCAACGCCGCCGAGGTCAGGGTCTCGAGTCCGTGCGTGCTCACAGGGCGACCGCCTCCTGGCCCGGCTCGAACACCGAGGCCGGTGTCACGGCATGCCCGTCCCACTCGCCGCACACCGTCACCGGGAGGCCGCCGGACACCGCGAGCAGACGCCAGCGGCTGTCGAGATCACCGGCCAGTGGCAGGGCGCGGTCGGCCCGGTCGACGAGCCACCACCGGTCGTCGATGCGGGTGGGTGTCACGGCGCTGAGCAGCACCGGCCACGAGCGGATCCACGGATCGGCGCCGAGCGCGCCGGCGTAGTCGCTCAGTGCGGCGTCGAAATCCGTCGCCCGCAGGGTCGTGAAGGGTTCCGGTGCCGCGTGCCGGGTGCCGATCAGCGCGCGCAACGGTGCGGCCCCGGGATAGAAGTGCAGGTCGGCGTCGACGAGGGTGCCGGGCACCGGCGCCTCGGCGTCGAATCGTGTTGTGCCGTGCGAGAAATCGAGCACCACCGCCCATCGTCCGGTGTCCCGTCCGCGCAGCCACAGTTTGCGGGTGTAGATGCGGTTGTCCTCGGTTGTGCGGCTCGCGACCGCCTGCCAGCGGTCGCGGACCGCGGGTTCGCGGCGCACCTCGTCCGTTCTGGTGGGGAATCCGAGGTGCGTGTAGACCGATCGGACCAGCGGTTCGGGCAGTTCCGCGAGGCTCCGGAAGGCCCGGATCAGCAGGTGCAGGCGCGCGTATTCACCGAGCACCCGTGCGGGCCAGTCCTCGTGGGTCGCGACGACGGACGGCAGCGTCCGCAGTGCCCCGGCGACGCCGGGCACCTGCGCGTCGACCATGCGTCCGGCGATCTCGTCGTAGGTGGCGTAGCCGTGGTCGACGGACCCGAGTCCGTGGCGGATGCGGTCGGTGAGCCAGCGATCGAGATCCTCGAGTCCCGCGGCGGCCCGTTCGAGGCGGCGCTGCAGCGCGGCCGGGTCGGTTTCCTTCGGAGGAGTATCCTCGGAAGTCGTTGCCTTTTCGGCTTTTTCGGTCCTGCTCTTCAGCCAGGCGGTGACGGCGTCGGGTGCGGACCCTTCGGGGACGGACCCCGCGGACCACTGCATGAGCAGGCTCAGGGCGTGCTTGCACGGAAACTTCCGGCTCGGGCACGAACACCGGTAGGCGGGCCCGGTCAGGTCCACCGAAGCCAGGTAGTTGCTCGCGCCGCTGCCGCGGCACACACCCCACAGGGCGCGGTCGCTGCGTCCGGTCTCCGTCCATTTCGACGCCAGCCCGCGCGCCGCCGTCTCCGACGAACGGTCGGGGGCGGCCGCGGCGATCTGAGCGGGGGACCAGGGTGTCGTCACGTCGGAGCAACGTACGGGAGGGGTCCGACAGGACGCCAACCGTCAGTGCGTGACGTGTTCGTCGAGCCGGCGCCGGATGCCGTCGACGAGCAGATCCAGACCGAAGTCGAACCGGACCGCCGGATCGCCGTCGAGCAGGTCGTCGTCGGAGGTAGCGGGGGTTTCGGTGGTCACGTCGGGGGAGACCGGGGACCGCGTGAGCGCGCCGAATTCCGCGAGTTGGAGGCGCGACTGCTCGTCGACGGTGTGGCCGAGTACATAGTGCAGCAGCGCGTAGCCGGCGAGTTCGGCGTGCGCGCGGGACAGCCCCGCGCGCTGGGCGACGGCGACGAAACTGTCGCGGGCGCGGGAGGTGGTCAGCCGGGACGCGTAGCTGGAGGCGACGAGTTCGGCGCCGTCGCGGTGCGCGAGCAGTGCGGCGCGGAAGCGGTGGGCGAGTTCGGCGAGGGCTTCGTCCCACGATTCGGTGCTCGGCGGGGCGTCCACGCCCTCGAGGATGTGGTCGGCCATCGCGCCGAGCAGTGTCTGCTTGTTGGGGAAATGCCAGTACAGGGCGCCCGGCTGCACGCCGAGCGATCCGGCGAGCTTGCGCATCGTCAGGTCGCCGAGACCGTATTCGTCGAGGATCGCCATGGCGCCGTCGAGGACGTCGCCGCGTCGCAACTGCACCTGTTCGCTCCCTCTGTTCCGTGCTTGTCCCCTTTGACAGTAGTCGACCACCGCCCTAACCTGAACGCTGTTCAAGTGAACGGTGTTCAAGTTTGTTCCCGATACTCCAGGAGATCCGCCGTGACCAAGGCACTCGCCCCCACCGACATCCTCGCGGTGGCCCGCGAACAGGTGCTCGACCGCGGTGACGGTCTGCGCCGCGACCAGATCCTCGAAGTGCTGCAGCTGCCCGACGAGAGGCTCGAGGACCTGCTCACCCTCGCGCACGACGTGCGCATGAAGTGGTGCGGACCCGAGGTCGAGGTCGAGGGCATCATCAGCCTCAAGACCGGCGGCTGCCCCGAGGACTGCCACTTCTGTTCGCAGTCGGGGCTGTTCGCCTCCCCGGTGCGCTCCGCGTGGCTCGACATCCCTAGCCTCGTCGAGGCCGCCAAGCAGACCGCCAAGACCGGAGCCACCGAGTTCTGCATCGTCGCCGCGGTCCGTGGCCCGGACGCCCGGCTGATGGCGCAGGTTGCCGCCGGTGTCGAGGCCATCCGCAACGAGGTCGACATCCAGGTCGCGTGCTCGCTGGGCATGCTCACCCAGGAGCAGGTCGACCAGCTCGCCGCGATGGGTGTGCACCGCTACAACCACAACCTCGAGACCTCCAGCTCGTACTTCCCGAACGTCGTCACCACCCACACCTGGGAGGAGCGGTGGGAGACGCTGCGCATGGTCCGCGAAGCGGGTATGGAGGTGTGCTGCGGCGGCATCCTCGGGATGGGGGAGACGCTCGAGCAGCGCGCCGAGTTCGCCGCCGAACTCGCCGAACTCGGCCCGGACGAGGTGCCGCTGAACTTCCTCAATCCGCGTCCCGGCACGCCCTTCGGCGACCTGGACGTGTTGCCCGCGGCCGACGCCCTGCGCGCGGTCGCCGCGTTCCGGCTCGCGCTGCCCCGCACCATCCTGCGATTCGCCGGCGGACGGGAGATCACCCTCGGCGACCTGGGTGCCAAGCAGGGCATCCTCGGCGGCATCAACGCCGTCATCGTCGGCAACTACCTCACCACGCTGGGACGCCCCGCCGAATCCGATCTGGATCTGCTCGGCGAGCTGAAGATGCCGATCAAGGCCCTGAGCGAAAGCTTCTGACATGTTCGATCCGTTCACGGGCGCCGAGCTCGACGGCGCCGAGCCGGTCCGGCCGCGTGCCGCGCAACTCGGCCTCGAACCGCCGCGCTTCTGCGCGCAGTGCGGCCGCCGGATGATCGTCCAGATCACCCCGGACGGATGGTGGGCGCGGTGCTCCCGCCACGGCACGATCGATTCGGCCCAGGACGAGCAGCGCTGAGCGTGCGACTGCGCTGAACATGCGACTGCGCTGAACATGCGACGAGGCCCGGAGGGAAGAACCCTCCGGGCCTCGTCGTCGTTCGGTGCGGCGCTGCCGTTCCGCTCAGCGCTGCTGCGGCGGAACCGGGGTCGTCGTGGTGGGAGCGACGGTCGTGGTGCGGGTCGTCGTCGACGTGGCCGGTGCGGTCTCCGTCGTCTCGGTCGTGGTGGTTCCGGACGTGGTGGTCTCGGTCGTGGTGGTCCCGGTCGTGGCGGTTTCGGTCACCGTCTCCGGGGTCGCGGTCAGGGAGGCTGCCGCCGGATCGGTGGCGGCCGGTGCCACAGCGGTGTCGGCGACCGGCGCCGGGGCGGCATCCGACGTTCCCGTGGTGGTGGTTCCCGCGGTGGACGCGGTGGTGCCGGCCGGGGTGGTCCCGGGCTCGGTGGTCACCGCGTCGGTGCCCGGGGTTGTCGTGGTGCTCGTCGTGGTCTCGGAGGTGGTCTCCGCGGTCACCGCGAGCGCGTCCGCGGAGGCGCTCTTCGCGGTGGACTTGGGCAGTTCACCCTTGTCGGCCTGTTCGGCCAGGTGGGTGAGCCACTGGGCGGCGTATTCGGCCGAGGTCAGCGGCTTGCCGTTCGCCGCGTCCGCGTCGCGCCAGTAGTCGAAGTGGTGTCCGCTGACCTCGCCGAGGGTCTGCTGGTAGGGATCGCTCAGCGCGACCGGGATGGTGTTCGCGTTGTCCGCGATGAAGCCGATGATCTCGTTGCGCACCTTCGCGGGCAGATACACCAGGTTCTCCGCCGCACTGAGCTTCAGCTCCGTGTCGGCGGCGACGTCCGTCGGCTGGGTCGGCGTGTAGCTGGGATCGGACACCTTGATCAGCACGTCGAGGAAGGTCTCGTCGGACTGCATCCAGTTGCCCTGCGCCTGGATGTCGGCGAACGCGAGCATCGCGACGCGGCCGACCGTGACGGCCAGGTCCTGGCCGGTCGCCAGGGTGAGGCCTTCGTCCTGCATCCGGTCGATGTTGAGCTGCCGGCCGACGTTCGAGGCGAGTTGGAGCAGAGCGATGTTCTCCGGGGCGTCGCACGTGAAGTCGCCCTCGGAGCAGAACGAGGCGATCCTGCCGTCCAGCGCGCCGAAGCTGCCGCTGGTGTCCGTCGCGATGCCGCTGCCGTCGGCGCTCGTGTTCCCGGACTGGTAGGGGCGGTCGTATCCGTCGGGATTGCGGAACGGATCCTGCGCGCCGGGGAACGGACCCTCGCCCGCGGTGCGGCCGGCGTCGGCGAGGATGACGACACCGACCACGTAGTTCGGGTCGACGATGTCGTACGAGCCGTCCTCGTTCGGTTTCTGGTTGCCGATCTCCATCGCGGCGCGGCGGGCCACGTCGGCGCCCTCGCTGTATCCGACGATCGCGAACTGCGTGTTCGGGCACTCGGCGCGGATCGCCTTCATCACGGTCTGGGCGTTGTCGACGCCCGTCTCGACCGCGTCCTCGTAGGTCGCCATGTGCGCTGGATATTCGACGTAGAACGCGGCGTAGTCCTTGCCGGCGTCGCGCGGGGCGTTGACCACCGGGTCGACCCAGGGGCTGTTGTAGTCCCCGGACATCGCGGCGGGCAGCGTCGTGCCGTCGGGCGTGGTGAGCATTGCGTGCTGACCGGTGCGCGGGGTGTCGGTCCGGCCGCCGATGGCGATGCTCACCATGTCGTGGCATTCGTTGGTCATCGCGACCAGAGCGGTGTCCGTTCTGACCGGCGTGTCGGTCCCCGTCACGGCGACCGCTACCAGCGCCGCCACTCCCAACACTGCCGGGGCCGCCAGGCCCGCTGCGATCCGCCGTCGGTGCGACGCCGTCTGCTCTGCCATATCCGTCCAATCCGGTTGTGGTCACCCATCGACCACCCCGCAATGGGGTGCCCCCGCGTCACAGGGCATGTCGGCTGCCCCGGCGACGGCGTTACATTTCCGTGGGCCGCGTCGCCGATCTGTGTCCGGTACCAGGTGGTGCCGGCTGCGGGCGAATGAGCGAAAACGCAGCGGCCCTGTGGCTTCGACTCGTAGGATGTCGGACGCGCCCAATGTTCCCTGAGGGCTACGCGGTGTGGCCTGATGGCTACCGCGGGCTCTGCATCTCGATTTTGTCGTGGCACCGACCGTTGCATGTCGAATACTGCACGGGAGGAACGAATCCGTGGCCGATGACGACAACCCGACCCGAGCGCCCTTCTCCGTGCCGCCGAAAGTCTCTGGGCCGGCTGGTTTTGCTGGGAGAGCCCGGACGGCTCCGGACTGTGAGATCTGGTTCACCATCGGGCAGGCGTGGCCGCGGATCACGGCCGAGGCGTATGCACTCGGCCGCCGGAAAATTCAGTTCATCGGAGGGGAGCCGCAGCTCAATCCGGCATTCGGCCGGCTGCTGCGCCGGAGTGTCGACGTCGGATTCGATTTCGTCGAGGTGTTCACCAACCTCACGCGGCTCGACGAGGCGACCCTCGAATTCTACACAGCCAACGGAATCCATTTCGCCACCTCGGTCTACTCGGACGATCCCGCGGTCCACGACACCGTCACACAGGTTCGGGGGAGCCATCGGCGCACGACCGGAAACCTGCGCCGGCTGATCGAACGGAAGGTGCCGACCCGTGCGGCGGTACTGGCGATCGACAACGACACCGCGGGGTTCCGAGGATCGAAGCCTCGGTGCGCGGTCTCGAATCATCCACCGCGCCCGGATGTTCGATCCGGCGCGATCCATCTCAGCCGGGCGGGCGCAGGGCGGCGAATTCGTCGGTGACGCGCAGGCGTGAGTCGGTGAACCGGTAGAGGGCGGCGGGGCGGCCCCCGGTGCGTCCGGGCGGGGCGGTCGTGCCGGTTGCGGTCAGCACGTTGCGGCGCTTGAGAACTCGCTGCAGGTTCGTCGCATCGACCTGGTAACCCAGTGCGGCGCAATAGATGTCGCGCAGTTCCGACATGGCGAACTCCGCGGGGGCCAGCCCGAATGCGATGTTCGTGTAGGACAGCTTCGCCGCCAGGCGGGCACGGGCGTTGTCGACCATCACGCCGTGGTCGAAGGACGTCTCCGGCAGGTGCGCCACGGGATGCCAGGCGGTGTCGTCGGGCAACTGCGGATCCGACGTGCTCGGTATCAGGCCGAGATAGGTGGACGCGATGGTACGGGGGCCGGGGATGCGGTGGGGGGCGGAGAACACCGACAACTGTTCGAGATGGGAGACCTCGCGCACATCCACCTTCTCGGCGAGCTGGCGGCGCGCAGAGGCGGTGAGGTCCTCGTCGTCGCGCAGCTGCCCACCGGGCAGCGACCAGGTCCCGGCCTCCGGATCCAGGGCCCGCTGCCAGAGCAGAACCGCCAGTTCCGGCCCGGTTGCGGGGTTCTCGGGGGTGGCCGGAAAGTGGCGAACCTGGAACACCACGATGAGCACTTCGTGATGAGTGTTACTATGTGGCATGTTTTCGATCCTAAGTCGAAAACCCCCGAATACGGAAATCCGGGCGCAGCCCGCCCCGGATTGCACGAAGGAGCCAGTCCATGACCACGATCGAGTGGGCGGGAGCCGCCGCAATCGTCGACGGCCCCGGCGGCTACGCCGGCATCGACGCGACGCCGGAGTGGGCCGAGGAGGTCCGTCGGCTGGCCCGCGAGCGCAACGCGACGCTGCTGGCGCACAACTACCAGCTGCCTGCCATCCAGGACATCGCAGATCACGTCGGTGACTCCCTCGCGCTCTCGCGCATCGCTGCCGAGGCGGAGGAGGACACCATCGTCTTCTGCGGCGTGCACTTCATGGCCGAGACCGCGAAGATCCTCAGCCCGAACAAGACAGTGCTGATCCCGGACGAGCGCGCCGGCTGCTCGCTCGCGGACTCGATCACCGCAGATCAGCTGCGCGAATGGAAAGCCGAGTACCCGGACGCCGTCGTCGTCTCGTACGTCAACACCACCGCCGAGGTCAAGGGCCTGACCGACATCTGCTGCACGTCCTCGAACGCGGTCGACGTCGTCGCCTCCATCGACCCCGACCGTGAGGTGCTGTTCCTGCCCGACCAGTTCCTCGGTGCCCACGTCAAGCGCGTCACCGGCCGCGAGAACATGCACATCTGGGCCGGCGAATGCCACGTCCACGCCGGCATCAACGGCGAGGAACTGGCCGCCCAGGCCAAGTCGCACCCGGACGCGGACCTGTTCGTCCACCCCGAATGCGGCTGCGCCACCTCCGCCCTCTACCTGGCCGGGGAAGGCTTCGTGCCTGACGACAAGGTCAAGATCCTCTCGACCGGCGGCATGATCGACGCCGCGCGCGCGACCGGCGCCAAGCAGGTCCTCGTCGCCACCGAGGTCGGCATGCTCCACCAGCTCCGCAAGGCCGCACCGGGCATCGACTTCCAGGCCGTCAACGACCGCGCCTCCTGCCCGTACATGAAGATGATCACCCCCGCCTCCCTGCTGCGTTGCCTGCGCGAGGGCAAGGACGAGGTGCACGTGGACCCGGCCGTCGCCGAGCGTGCCCGCCTGTCCGTGCAGCGGATGATCGCCATCGGCAATCCCGGCGGCGGCGAGTGACGACGCCTACGGGGGTCGGCGTGGGCTGGGAGGCCCGCGCCGACCTGGTGGTCGTGGGCGGCGGGGTTGCGGGACTGACCGCGGCCCGCGCGGCCGCGCGGCGCGGCCTGACCGTGCTCACCCTCAGCAAGGGCGGCCCCACCGACACCTCCACCCAGTACGCGCAGGGCGGCATCGCCGTGGTCGCCCCGACCGGCGACAGCGTCGACTCGCACGTCGCCGACACCCTCGCCGCCGGTGGTGGCCTGTGTGACGAGGACGCGGTCCGTTCCATCGTCAGCGCCGGCCCGCACGCCGTCGCCGCGCTCACCGATCTCGGTGCCGTCTTCGACCGCGGCCGCGACGGGGACGTCGCCCGCACCCGCGAGGGCGGGCACTCGACCCGGCGCATCATCCACGCCGGCGGCGACGCCACCGGCATGGAGGTGCAGCGCGCGCTCAACGCCGCGAGCCTGCCCGTGCTGTTCGGGGCTGCGGCCGCCCGGATCCTCACCGATGCGCGCGGCGTCACCGGAGTCCTCGTCCTCGACGAGCGCGGCCTCGGCGTCGTGCACACCCCCGCCGTGCTGCTCGCCACCGGTGGGCTGGGCCAGCTGTATGCGTGCAGCACCAATCCGGCCGGTGCCACCGCCG
The DNA here is from genome assembly GCF_053589115.1 of Rhodococcus sp. NPDC003383. NCBI lineage: Bacteria > Bacillati > Actinomycetota > Actinomycetes > Mycobacteriales > Nocardiaceae > Rhodococcus > Rhodococcus sp. NPDC003383. The sequence goes on from NZ_JBSFRG010000010.1 coordinate 87,348, forward strand.
ACGGCATCGCACTGGCGTTGCACGCCGGTGCCGCGGTCGCGGACGTCGAATTCGTGCAGTTCCACCCGACCGTGCTGTACGCGCGGGGCGGCGAGGGCCGGCGCCCGCTGATCAGCGAGGCGGTCCGCGGTGAGGGCGCACGCCTCGTCGATTCCCGCGGCGCCTCGATCACCGCGGGCGTGCACCCGCTCGGTGATCTCGCACCCCGCGACGTGGTTTCCCGTGCCATCGCCGAGCGGCTCGCCGTGCTGGGGGAGGAGCACGTGTTCCTCGACTCCCGGCACCTCGACGGCTTCGCCGAGCGGTTCCCGACGATCACCGCCTCGTGCCTGGCCGTCGGTCTCGACCCGGCCGACGACCTGATCCCGGTCGCGCCGGCCGCGCACTACTCGTGCGGCGGCGTCGTCACCGACGTGCACGGCCGCACCGCGGTGCCCGGCCTGTACGCGGCGGGGGAGGTCGCCCGCACCGGCCTGCACGGTGCGAACCGGCTGGCGTCGAACAGCCTCCCCGAAGGGCTCGTGCTCGGCGAACGCGCCGGGCACGCCGCCGCCGAGGAACGCGCCGGACTGCGCGTGGAAGCGACCGATGCGACGTTGCCGGCCCGGCGGCGCGCGGACCGCGCGACCCTGCAGGCCCTGATGACGCGCCACGCCCCGGTCGTCCGCGACGACGCCGGGCTCGCCGCGGCCCAGGCCGGCCTCCTGGACGCCGAGTACGCCCTGTGCGCCGACGCCACCGCGCTCGAGGACGCCGCGCTGACCGTCACCGCGGACGCGCTGCTCGTCGCGGCACGCGCCCGCACCGAGAGCCGCGGCTGCCACACCCGCAGCGACTGCCCCGACACCGATCCGGCGCAGGCGCGCAGCCTCGAGATCCGCCTGGTCGACGGCGACGTCGCCCTGACCATCCCCGACCTGACAGGAGTGCGTTAGACAATGGCCACCGAGTTGCCCGAAGGCCTCGACCGCGAAGAGATCCTCACCCTGATCCGGGTCGCGCTCGACGAGGACCTGCGTTACGGCGCCGACGTCACGTCCGAAGCGACGGTGCCGGCGGACGCGGTCGCGGCCGCGGCGGTGGTGCCGCGCTCGCCGGGCACGATCGCCGGCGTCGACGTGGGTCTGATGGTCCTCGACGAGGTGATCGGCGACGGCAACTACCAGGTGCTCGACCGGGTCCAGGACGGGCATCGGGTGCAGGCCGGTGAGCCGGTGCTCACCGTCGAGGCGCCGACGCGGGGCCTGCTCACCGCCGAGCGCACCATGCTGAACCTGATGTGCCACATGTCCGGCATCGCCACCGCGACCGCGCACTGGGTGGACGCGGTCGCCGGAACCGAGGCGAAGATCCGCGACAGCCGCAAGACGCTGCCCGGGATGCGCGCCCTGCAGAAGTACTCGGTGCGTGTCGGTGGCGGCGTCAACCACCGCATGGGTCTCGGCGACGAGGCGCTCATCAAGGACAACCACGTCGCCGCCGCCGGTTCGGTGGTCGCGGCGCTGCGCGCGGTGCGTGCGCACGCCCCGGGCATCCCGTGCGAGGTCGAGGTGGACAGCCTCGAACAGTTCGACGAGGTGCTCGCCGAGAAGGCCGAGCTGATCCTGCTCGACAACTTCCCGGTGTGGCAGACGCAGATCGCGGTGCAGCGCCGCAACACCCACGCGCCGCAGACCCGGCTCGAATCGTCCGGTGGGCTGACCCTCGAGGTCGCCGCGGACTACGCGCGCACCGGCGTCGACTACCTCGCGGTCGGGGCGCTCACGCACTCGGTGACGGTCCTCGATCTCGGCCTGGACATGTAACACCGGTTCGGGCGTCGATCCGGCGCGAATCTTCCTCCGCGCCAGGCGAAGTGAGCGGAGTCGGCCGCGGTGACGAGAGCTCGGCACCGCGGCCGCTGTCCTGATGCAGGGTGCAGGCCGGTGGTCAGTCGGCGGGAAGGTCGCGCACGTACCGGCCGGGGGCAGCCTCGAGCGGCGGATACCGGTCGCTGCCGGGTGCGGCGGGTGCGGCGGTCTCCTCTCCGCTGCGGGCGATTGCCCAGTCCGCCCAGGCCTCCCACCAGCTGCCCTGCTGTCGTTCGGCGTGCTCGAGCCAGGTGTCCGGATCCGGGCCCGGTGTGCCGCCGGTCCAGTAGTGGGCCTTGGGGTTGCCGGGCGGGTTGACCAGGCTGGCGATGTGCCCGGAGAAGCTGAGCACGAACTCGGTGTCGCCGCCGAGCAATTGGGTGGTGCGGTAGCAGCTGCGCCACGCGGTCAGGTGATCGGCGATGGCACCGGAGACGAAGGTGGGCACGGTGATCGACTTCAGGTCCACCGGCGTGTCCAGCACGGTGAGCCCGCCCGGCTCGACGAGCAGATTGTCGCGGAAGATGTCGAGGAACTGACCGTGCAGGGCGCCGGGCAGGTTGGTGCCGTCGGCGTTCCAGGCGAGGATGTCGAACGCCGGCGGGGTGCGTCCCATCAGGTAGTTGTTGACGACGTAGTTGAACACCAGATCGTTCGGACGCATCCAGGTGAACGCCGAGCCCATGTCCCGGGCGCTGATCAGGCCCTTGCGGCGCGAGCGGCCCTTCGCGAACCGGACCAGCGCGGGGCGCGCGAACGCGCCGAGCAAGGCCGGGTTACCGAAGTCGAGCATCGTCACCGCGTACGCCATGCTGTGCACCCGGTCATCGCCCTGAGCGGCGAGATGGTTGAGCGCCGTAGTGGCGAGGATGCCGCCGGCGCAGAACCCGATCAGGTTCACGTCGTCGCTGCCGGTGATCTCCCGCACCTCGTCGATCGCCCGGAGTATCCGCGCGGCGTAGGTGTCCATGTCCCAGTCGCCCTGCTCGGCGCTGGGATTGCGCCACGACAGCATGAAGGTCTGCAGGCCCCGGCCGACGTTGTACTCGACGAAGCTGCGTCCCGGCCGCAGGTCCAGGAAGTAGTACCGGCCGATCGGTGGCGGCACCACCAGCACCGGCCGGCTGCGCACCGTGGTCGTGGTGGGGGTGTACTGGATCACCTCGGCGACCGGGTCGCGGGAGACCACCGCTCCCGGGGTCACCGCGAGGTCCTTACCGACGGTGAAGGCGTCGCGCGGCACCATCGACGGCATGCCCCGGTTCTCGATCACATCGGTGACGAAATGCTTGGTGCCGCGCACCAGACTGAGTCCGGCGGTGTCGAACGCTTCCTTCAGTGCCGCGGGGTTGGTCCACAGGTAGTTCGTCGGGGCCAGAGCCGCGGTGAGGATGTCGGCTGCGAATTTGGCCTCGGCCGCCCGGCGCGCGTCGATCGCGCGGCCGACGTCGTCGACCACGCCGTCGACGGCGCCCGTGGCCGCCAGGTAGGTCTGTTCGAGGCGGTGGTAGGCCGGGTGTGTATCCCATGCCGGGTCGGCGAACCGGCGATCGCCCTTGGCCGGGGCCACCGTCGACCGGCCGACGGCGATCTTCGCCAGTTCCTTGCCGAACGCGGCGCTGTGCCGGGCCACTGTCCGTCCGTGGCCGAACACATCGGCCAGGGCGCCGAGGGCCATCCCGAGCCCAGGGGGTGCGACGTCCTCGCCACCGCCGATCGATTCCTCGACGTCGTCCCTGATCACGGGTCGTGTCTGGGTCATCGCGGGTCTCCCTTCGACACCTGAATTGTCGCACCGCATAGGTGCCGTGGCGGCCGACGATATCGAATTGCATTACAAGACAGCACATTCAAGCAGTATGTATCTCGACGCGGAGGAGCTCGGCGCGACGTTCCGGACGACGGAAGCAGCGGTGTACGAATGGATATCGACAGCATCAGGGTGCGATCTCGGCGATGCCCAATCCGCGTGACCACGAAACATCCATCGTGACCACGAAACATCCATCACAGCAACGCAAGTCCCTGAAGGCGCACCGTCGGTGCGGACCCTGGTGGGATACCCGGGCCGGCAACGGTGTTAGTGTCGGTGCCGTCCACACGGGAGCCCTATTGCAGGGGCTGAGATCGGGCTGACGCAGCCTGCGACCGTCGAACCTGTCCGGGTAATGCCGGCGAAGGAAGTAGGCACAGTTCCGATGAGCGCATCGAACCCCCATGCCCTGACCCATGTCCACGACGAGGAACACGACCTCCACGTTCCCGTCACGGAAATCCGCTTGGAGAACTCCCCGGGCGGGGTCCCGAACCCGCCACTGCGGGTCTACCGCACCGAGGGTCCCGGCAGCGACCCGGAGGTCGGGCTCCCGCCGGCACGGGCCTCCTGGATCGCCGCTCGCGGCGACGTCGAGCAGTACCCGGGCCGGGAACGGGATCTGCTCGACGACGGTCGCTCGGCCGCCCGGCGTGGTGAGGCGTCCCGGGAGTGGAAAGGCCCCCGCCGCGTCCCGGTGCGGGCGAAGGCGGGCCGGACGGTCACGCAGATGCACTACGCCAGGGCCGGGATCATCACCCAGGAGATGCGGTTCGTGGCATTGCGGGAGAACTGCGATGTGGAACTGGTACGCACCGAACTGGCGGCGGGGCGGGCGATCATCCCGGCCAACATCAACCATCCCGAGTCCGAGCCGATGATCATCGGCAGGGCGTTCCTGGTGAAGATCAACGCCAACATCGGCAACTCGGCGGTGACCGGCTCCATCGCCGAGGAGGTGGACAAGATGCGCTGGGCCACCCGCTGGGGCGCGGACACCGTGATGGACCTGTCCACCGGCGAGGACATCCACACCACCCGGGAGTGGATCATCCGCAACTCCCCGGTGCCGATCGGCACGGTGCCGATCTACCAGGCCCTGGAGAAGGTCAACGGGCAGGCGGAGGCGTTGACCTGGGAGATTTTCCGCGACACCGTGATCGAGCAGTGCGAACAGGGCGTGGACTACATGACCATCCATGCCGGGGTACTGCTGCGCTACGTGCCGCTGACCGCCGAGCGGGTCACCGGCATCGTCTCCCGGGGCGGGTCGATCATGGCCGGGTGGTGCCTGGCCCACCACGAGGAGAATTTCCTCTACACCCACTTCGACGAGCTCTGCGAGATCTTCGCCCGCTACGACGTCGCTTTCTCCCTCGGTGACGGGCTGCGGCCCGGGTCGATCGCCGACGCCAACGACGCCGCCCAGTTCGCCGAGCTGGACACCCTCGCCGAGCTGACCGCCCGCGCCTGGGCCCACGACGTGCAGGTCATGGTGGAGGGGCCCGGCCACGTCCCGCTGCACCTGGTGCGGGAGAACGTGGAGCGGCAGCAGAAGCTGTGTCACGGCGCGCCCTTCTACACCCTGGGCCCGCTGGTGACCGACATCGCCCCGGGCTACGACCACATCACCTCCGCGATCGGGGCCGCCGAGATCGCCCGCTACGGCACGGCGATGCTGTGCTACGTCACGCCGAAGGAGCATCTGGGACTGCCGAACCGGGACGACGTGAAGACCGGGGTGATCACGTACAAGATCGCCGCCCACGCCGCGGACCTCGCCAAGGGTCATCCCGGTGCCGCCGAGCGTGACGACGCGTTGTCGAAGGCGCGTTTCGAGTTCCGGTGGCGGGACCAGTTCGCTCTGTCCCTGGATCCGGAGACCGCCGAGGAGTTCCACGACGAGACGCTGCCGGCCGAACCGGCCAAGACCGCGCACTTCTGCTCGATGTGCGGGCCGAAGTTCTGCTCCATGCGCATCTCCCAGGACATCCGGGACCGGTTCGGTGATGCCACCGAGCAGGCGGTCGTCGCCGGGATGCAGCACAAATCCGCCGAGTTCCGGGCCGCCGGCGGCACGGTCTACCTCGAGACACCCGCCGTCCCGTCCCCCTGAGGGTTCGCCGGCGGAACGGGACGGCGGCAGGGTCGGGTCGGCGAGCACGCCGGGCGTGTCCGGCGAGGTCACGCCGCTGACGACAGGTGGTACTTGCCGACGGGCCGGGCCGGGCACAGAGTGGAACGGTGACGGGCACCGACCGCGACCGTGCCGACCCGGCCGCATCGGTCGCGTTCACGCACCGCGAGATCCTCTCCATCCTCAGCGGATTGATGCTGGGGATGTTCCTGGCCGCCCTCGATCAGACCGTCGTCGCCACCGCGATCCGGACGATCGCCGACGACCTGAACGGCTATGCGCTGCAGGCGTGGGTCACCACGGCGTATCTCGTCACCGCGACGATCACGACGCCGTTGTACGGCAAGCTGTCCGACATCTACGGGCGACGCCGGCTGTACCTGACGGCGATCTCCGTGTTCCTGCTGGGTTCGCTGCTGTGCTCGTTCGCCACCTCGGTGTACATGCTCGCCGCGTTCCGGGCGATCCAGGGCATCGGCGCCGGCGGCCTGATGTCGCTGGCGCTGGCGATTCTCGGCGACATCCTCGCGCCTCGCGAACGTGCCAAATACCAGGCGTATTTCCTCGCCGTGTTCGGCGTCTCCAGCGTGCTCGGTCCGGTCCTCGGCGGTTTCTTCGCCGGGACCGGCAGCCTGCTCGGTATCACGGGCTGGCGGTGGGTGTTCCTGGTCAACGTTCCCGTCGGGGTGCTCGCCCTCGTGGTGGTGGCCCGCAATCTGCGGCTGCCCGCGCAGCGCCGGGCGATCCGCATCGACTGGTGGGGTGCGCTGGCGCTCGTCGTCGCGGTGGTGCCGCTGCTCGTCGTCGCCGAACAGGGCCGCGAATGGGGCTGGGGCAGCGGCCCGGCGGTGAGCTGCTATCTCGTCGGCGGTGTCGGGGTGGCGGTGTTCGTCGCCGTCGAGATCGGAATGAAGGACGCGGCGCTGATCCCGATGCGGTTCTTCCGCAATCGCACGTTCGCGCTGGGTGTGCTGATCTCGCTGCTCGTCGGCACCGCGATGTTCGGAGGCATCTCACTGCTGCCGCAGTACCTGCAGGTGGTGCGTGGATCGTCACCGACGGTCGCCGGGCTGCAGATGATCCCGATGGTGCTCGGCATCATGACCGGCTCGGTGTTCTCGGGCCAGCTCATCGCGCGCACCGGGCACTACCGGATCTACCCGATCATCGGATCGGCGATGCTCACCGTCGGCATGTTCCTGCTGCACACGATCGCCACGGACACGGCGCTGGCGCTCGTGATGGCCTACATGGCGATCCTCGGGTTCGGCCTGGGCAATCTCCTGCAGCCGATCACCCTCGCGTTGCAGAACGCGTTGCCACCGCAGGACATGGGGGTGTCCACCGCGGCGGCCACGTTCTTCCGGCAGATCGGCGGCACCCTCGGGGTGGCGGTGTTCCTGTCGATCCTGTTCGCCCGAGTCACTTCCGCGATCGCCGAGCGTCTGGCCGCCGCGGCCGCCGATCCCGGTTTCCGGTCGGCGCTGACCGCGGCGACGCGCGGGGGTGATCCGGTCGACGCGTCGTTCGCCCGCGGTGTGCTCGAACGGGATCCGGGTGCGCTCGAATCGGTGCTCGGGGACAGTTCGATCGTGCAGCGGCTGAACCCGGTTCTCGCGCGACCGCTCGCCGACGGGTTCGCCGACGCGATGGACACGGTCTTCCTCGTGACCTCGGTCGTCGGTGTGGTGACGGTCGTGCTGGTGCTGCTCTGGCGGGAGGTACCGCTGCGACCCGATTCCGGCCTCGCCGCGGCCCGGGCCACGGACACCGGTAACTGAACATGCATTCGCAGTGCATCAGATCGGTCGTTCGAACGGTGGCGATCCCGGTGGTTCATCACGTAGAACTTTGGAGAGCACCCGATGTGATCGCTCTCACTGCGGGTGCTTTTCCGGTGAGCTGCAGGGGGCTCACCCCGAAGTGAGCTCTCGCGTGGCGGGTAGCGGAAAGAAACCGAATGCGGTTACCGATGTCACCGACCGATTCGATGTTCCTGCTCGGCGAGTCCCGTGAGCATCCGATGCACGTCGGGGGACTGCTGCTGCTGCAGCCACCGGAGGGCGCCACCGATCAGGACGTTCGAGCTCTGTTCGTCGAGGCGTTGTCCCGCGACGACGCTGTGGCGCCGCTGTGGCGCCGCCGCGCGGTGCGGTCGCTGTCCACGCTCTGGCAGTGGGCGTGGGAGGAGGATCCTCGCTTCGATCTCGACCACCACGTGCGCTTCAACGCCCTGCCGCGACCGGGCGGTATCGACGAGCTGTGGGAGCTGGTGTCGCGCCTGCACAGCACCGTCCTGGACCGGTCCCGGCCCCTGTGGGAGATCTACCTGATCGAGGGGCTGGCCGACGGCAGGTACGCGATCTACGTCAAGATCCACCACGCCCTCGCCGACGGTGTCGGCGCGATGAAACTGCTGCGGCGGGTGCTCTCCCCCGATCCGTGCGAGACCGGGATGCCGGCGCCGTGGGGCACCGTGGACCGCTCGAACCCGGCGAGGTCCGCGGTCGGCACCGCCATCGACCTGCCCGGCGCGATCGTCCGCGCGGTGCGCGCGACCGTCGCGGAGGCCGTCGGGATCGTGCCGGCGCTGGTGGGGACCGTCGATCGGGCGCTGCACGACCGCGGTGGGTCGATGTCGCTGTCCGCGCCGAACAGCATGTTCAACGTGCCCATCGCGGGGGCACGCCGGTTCGCGGCCCGCTCGTGGCCGCTCGAACGCGTGCAGATGGTCGCGAAGGCTGCCGATGCCACCGTCAACGACGTGGTGCTCGCGATGTCGGCGGGCGCGCTGCGCACGTTCATGCTCGAACACGACGCCCTGCCCGACGATCCGCTCATCGCGATGGTCCCGGTGTCGCTGCGCAAGGACAAGGATCCGGGCGGCAACGACGTCGGCGTCCTCATGTGCAATATCGCTACCCACCTCGCGGACCCGCATGCCCGCCTGAAGGCCGTCCGGGACTCGATGGCCGAGGGCAAGCAGTCGATGGAAGGGATGTCGACGGTGTCGCGGCTCGCGGCGAGTGCCCTGGGCATCGCGCCGCTCGCGGTGGGGGTGCTCACCGGGAACCGGGCGTTGCCGCGGCCACCGTTCAACGTGATCGTCTCGAACGTGCCCGGTCCCACGGATCCGTTGTACTGGAACGGTTGCCGCGTCGACGCCCTGTATCCGCTGTCGGTGCCGGTCGACGGGCAGGCGCTGAACATCACGTGCACGAGCACCGACGGCGAGATCGCGTTCGGTCTCACGTCGTGCGGGCGCAGCATCCGGCAGTTGCATCCACTGCTCGATCATCTCGGCGCGGAACTCGAGGCGCTCGAGGCTGCCTACGAGGTGGGGGCCCCGGCGTAGGCGGTGGTCGTCAGCCGTGGTCGATGTACGACTCGAGCTGGTCGCGTTCGGCCTGCAGTTCGTCGATGCGGCTCTTGACGATGTCGCCGATGCTGACGATGCCCGCGAGGTGCCCGTCCACGAGCACGGGCAGGTGCCGGATCCGCCGCTCGGTCATGGTCTCGGCGAGACTGTCGACGCTGTCGCTCGGCAGGCACGTGTACATCGCCGTGGTCATCACGTCGGAGACGCGTGCATCGAGGACGCCGGGGCCGTGCACGTGGATCAGCCGGACCACGTCGCGTTCGGTGACGATGCCGATCGGGGCGGTGTCCTCGAGGACGACCAGGGCACCCAGGTTTCGGGTGGCCAGGACTTCGACAACCTCCCCGACCGTCGCGGTCGGGGGCACGGTCACCACGTTCCGGCCCTTGTTGCGCAGCACATCCGCGATTCGCATCCGGATCTCCGATCCATCCGCTTTTCCGTTATCCGCCCGCGTCCAGCATCGGCAGACATCGAGCGTATGCCAGGGTCGCGACCCGCCCCGGGGTCTTTACCGACTCGTGACCGATGCGCGGCTGTCTGCGCCGGTTTCGGCTTCGCTAGGCTCCTCGCCGTGACTCGATTCGATGCCGACGTCGTTGCTGCCGTGACCGGACACATGAACGACGACCATGCCGACGACAACCTGCTGATCGTCCGTGCCTTCGCGGAGCCCACCGCCACGGCGGCGCGCATGATCGGTCTCGACGCCGAGGCGGGGCAGTGGCAGCTGACCACCGGCGACGGCGACGAGCGGATCGTGCGGGTGCCGTGGCTCGAACCGGCCGGCGACCGGGCGGCGATCCGTGGCGCGGTGGTGGCGCTCTACCACGCGGCGTGCGAGCGACTCGGCGTCGCGCCCGCCGAGCACTGACTCGACAACCCTGACCGCGGGCGGTCGGTACTCCACGATCGCGGGCGGTCAGTATTCCTTCGGCGTGCGGTCGGCGAGATCCTGGAGGTTCGCTCCTTCGGTGACCTCGTGGCTGCCGCTGCCCCAGCCGACGTGCGATTCGGCGCGCATCCGATCCGACATGTGCGGGTAGTGCAGCTCGAACGCCGGACGCTCCGAACGGATGCGCGGCAGCTCCGTGAAGTTGTGCCGCGGCGGCGGGCAGGAGGTGGCCCACTCGAGCGAGTTGCCGTAACCCCACGGGTCGTCGACCGTGACGACCTGGCCGTACCGGTAGCTCTTGAAGACGTTCCACAGGAACGGCAGCGTCGACGCGCCGAGGATGAACGCGCCCACGGATGAGATGCTGTTCAGCGTGGTGAAGCCGTCGGTGGGCAGGTAGTCGGCGTAGCGACGCGGCATGCCCTCGTTGCCCAGCCAGTGCTGCACCAGGAAGGTGGTGTGGAAGCCGATGAACGTCAGCCAGAAGTGCCACCGTCCCAGGCGTTCGTCGAGCATCCGGCCGGTCATCTTCGGGAACCAGAAGTAGATGCCCGCGTAGGTGGCGAACACGATGGTGCCGAAGAGCACGTAGTGGAAGTGCGCGACCACGAAGTACGAGTCGTGCAGGTGGAAGTCCATCGGCGGGCTCGCGAGGATGATGCCGGTCAGGCCACCGAAGAGGAACGTGATGATGAACCCGACCGAGAACAGCATCGGGGTCTCGAAGGTGAGCTGACCCTTCCACATCGTGCCGATCCAGTTGAAGAACTTCACGCCGGTCGGGACGGCGATGAGGAACGTCATGAACGAGAAGTACGGCAGCAGCACGGCGCCGGTGGCGTACATGTGGTGCGCCCACACCGCGATAGACAGGGCCGCGATCGCGATCGTCGCGTACACCAGACCCGAATACCCGAAGATCGGCTTGCGGGAGAAGACCGGGAAGATCTCCGAGACGATGCCGAAGAACGGCAACGCCACCACGTACACCTCGGGGTGCCCGAAGAACCAGAACAGGTGCTGCCACAGGATCACCCCGCCGGTGGCGGGGTCGTAGACGTTCCCGTTCAGCACCCGGTCGACGAACAGCCCCATGAACGCGGCGGTGAGCAGCGGGAACACCAGCAGGATCAGCACGCTGGTGATGAGGATGTTCCAGGTGAAGATCGGCATCCGGAACATGGTCATGCCGGGGGCCCGCAGGCACACGACCGTCGTGGTCATGTTCACGGCGCCGAGGATCGTGCCCAGACCCATGATGGCCAGACCCATCACCCACAGGTTCGCGCCGACGCCGGGCGTGTGCGTCACGTCGGACAGTGGGGTGTAGGAGGTCCAGCCGAAGTCGGGGGCGCCGCCCGGGGTGATGAACGACGAGACGACGATCAGCGCACCGAACAGGTACAGCCAGTAGCTCAGGGCGTTCAGACGCGGGAACGCGACGTCGGGGGCGCCGATCTGCAACGGCAGGATGTAGTTCGCGAAACCGAACACGATCGGCGTCGCGTACATCAGCAGCATCACGCCGCCGTGCACGGTGAACAACTGGTTGTACTGCTCGTTCGACAGGAACTGCATGCCCGGGACCGCGAGTTCGGCGCGCATCAGCATTGCCATCAGGCCGCCGGCCAGGAAGAACCCGAACGAAGTGACCATGTACATGATCCCGAGGTCCTTGGGATCGGTCGTGGTCATCAGCTTGTAGAGCACCGAGCCCTTGAGGTGATAACGCGCGGGCATGGGACGCGTCGCGCGGGGCGCGGGTGCGGTCACCACTGGATTCACGATGCCTCCGGTCCGCCGTCCGAGAACGGCCGAGTCGTGCACCACCGAGAGGTTCGGACGCGGGTACCGACACCCGGTACCGGACGACCGGCAGTTGGCTGGTCCGGGCCAGCGTAACCCCGTTCCGCCGGCGCTCGCGGGGCTTTCGGGGGGCGGGTCAGACCGTCGCGGCGCGGCGCACCGTCGCCAGGAACGCAGCCGCGGTCAGGAACAGTCCGGAGAACACGCGGTTGGTGATCGACTGCTGCCGCGGGGACCGCATCAGGGTGAGCACGCGCGCGGCCAGACCGGTGTAGCCGGTCATCACGACGACGTCGACGGCGACCATGGTCGCCGCGATCGCCAGATACTGCGGCAACAGCGGCGCCGCCGGTTCCAGGAACTGCGGCAGCACCGCCAGCATGAAGACGACGGCCTTCGGATTCGAGGCGTTGACGAGGAAGCCCCGCAGCACCAGCGCCGGCGCGGACGCGCCCCGCGTCGGCGTCTCGGCCTCGGTTTCGGTGGGCCGGGCCCGCCACTGCCGGATTCCGAGATACACGAGATACGCGACGCCGAACCACTTGATGACGGTGAACGCGGTCGCGGACCGGGCCAGGACGGCGCCGACGCCCGCGGCGACCACCGCGATCTGCAGCAGCAGACCCAGTTGCAGACCGAGGATGTTCCAGTAGCCGCGGCGCAGGCCGTGCGCGAGTCCCGAGGACATCGACGCGACGGCCCCGGCGCCGGGGGACAGGCTGATCACCCACGCCGCGCCGAGGAAGGCGAGCCACATCTGCCAGGTCATCGCACGATTCTAGGACAGCGCAGATCTAGGGTGCGCCGCCGCCGATGATCGCGCGATAGGCCTCGACGCCGTCGGTGGGGCGGCGGGCCAGTGTCGGATCGGTGCGGGCGTCGACCGTGTAGAGCCCGAACCGTGGCGTGTACGAGCCCCATTCGTAGTTGTCGGTGAGCGACCAGTAGTTGTAGCCGAACACCGGTGCGCCGTCGTCGATCGCGCGGGCCACCGCGGCGACGTGCTCGCGCAGGTGCCGGGAGCGGGTCCAGCCGTCCGGACGCGGCGCCCCGTCGGCGGTGGGCATACCGTTCTCGACGACGTACAGCGGCAGCCCCGGATACCGCCGGGTGTAGTCCATCAGCGCGTCGTGCAGCCCCTGCGGATGCGGGCGCACCGCCGCGAAGTCGTCGAACGCGGCGTGGATCGCGGTGAGATTGCCGGGCTCCACCCCGTAGTAGTAGTCGACCCCGACGAAGTCCAGGCGGTCGCGGACGCGGTCGAGGAACAACGTGTCCAGGTAGGACTGGGCGCCGGGGATGTACGCGACGTTCGAGGTGACCTTCGCGTCCGGATCGTGCCGGTGGATCAGCTCGTACGCACCGCGGTGCGCGGCGACGAGCCCGTCGAACATGCGGGGGACGTCGGTGGGGAACAACCCGCCGAAGGTGAGTTCCTGCCGCACGTAGATCGTCGGTTCGTTGACGGTGACCCACAGCGCCCCGACGCTCGCGTACCGGGCGACCACCCGTTCGGCGTTGGCCAGCCAGGCCGCGACCGTGCCGGGATCGGCCCAGCCGCCGCGGTCGGCGATCCACCCGGGATACACCCAGTGGTCCAGGGTGATCATCGGCGTCATGCCGTGCTCCCGGATCGCGGCGACCACGTCGTCGTAGTACGCGAACTCCGTCTCGTCCCAGTGATCTGCCCGCGGCTGGACCCGGGCCCATTCGACGGAGAACCGGAACACGTCCACCCCGAGGTCGGCGGCGCGCGCGATGTCCTCGCGATAGCGGTGGCGGAAGTCGACGGCGGCACCGATCGGGTCGCGGGTGCGGCCCGAGGCCGAGTAGCGCGACCAGTTGCTGTCCGGCGACGAGCCCTCGGATTGGAAGCCGGACGAGGAGACGCCCCACAGAAACTCGGTCGGTGCCAACTCGGTCGGTGCCAACTCGGTCGGTGCCGCTGCGGCCGTTGTGGGCAGGATCGACGCGGTGAGGATCAGCGCGACCGCGACGACCGCCGCCCGCACCCGGTTCACCCGAACCCCGCTGCCGATCCGGACTGCGCTGCGACGGCGGACGCGATCGGGGTCCACTGTTCGGCCAGGACCCGGCGCCCGACGAACAGCCCGATGTGCCCGTCCTCGACGGTGTGCAGGGCGATCCGTTCGGGTGCGGTGCCCACGAGCGCGGCCAGGGCGTGCACCTGTGCGGGCGGGGCCAGCAGGTCGCCGGTACCGGCGAGCAGAACCAGAGGGCAGTCGATCTCGGTGAGGTCGACGCGCCGCCCGCCGATCACCAGTTCCCCGCGGGCCAGTTCGTTGCCCACCACGAGGTGCTCGACGATCCAGTCCCGGAACGCGGCGGGGATCGGCTGGCGCCACACGAACCAGCGGCGCTGCTCGGTGATCCGCGCGATCACCTCGGGGTCGTCGAGCCCGCCGAGCAGGTCCATCGCCCGTTGCACCTCGCCGACGGGGTCGGTGAGGTGGACGCCGAACAGGTGCCCGGTGTCGTAGACCAGGGCCGCGGCGGCGGCGCCCATCCTGCGGGGCAGGTGGCCGAGCAGGCCGAGTCCCGGCCGGTCGGCGTGGAAGTCGATCGGGGCTCCCGCGACGGTCAGCGTGTGTACCTCGTCGGGGTGCAGCGCCGCGTACACGGTGGCGAGCCACCCGCCCTGGCTGTCACCGATGAGATTGACCCGTCCGCCGAGGTGGGCCACCGCCTCGGCGACGACGGCCAGATGTTCGTCGATCGAGTCGCCGTCGGTCTCGGCCGTCGCGGGTAGCCAGTCCAGGCAGTACAGCCGGGTCAGTCCGCCGGCGTGCAGCGCCGCGATCTGGCTGCGTTCGGTGGAGTGGTCGACGATGCACGAATCGGTGCCGGCCTGCGGTGGCAGGAGCAGGGTGGGCACGGTCCCGGCCGCCGACGGTGATGCGACGGTGCAGTCCCGCAGCCGCGCGAGCGGCCACTGCAGGGCCACGGGCCACGGATGGGCCCAGCCGGGCCGGTCGCGGTCGGTGAGGACGTTCACGAACGCGGTGGCGTCGTCGACGATGTCGAGCGGACCGGCACCGCGCCGGGCCAGACCGAGCAGATAGGCGCTCCAACCGGCGATCGCCGCGGCCCCGATGCGGAACGGGGCCGCGGCGATCGCGGCGGGTGATACGGCATCCATGCCGCGCACCCTAAGCCTGCGGCTCGGGAGCCGGTGCGCGTTTCCCGTCCTTCGATGCGAGGACGGTGCGCACGGGCCTCACTTGAGGAGGTCGCGGGCGGTGGTGGCGGTGGTGGCGGTCAGTTCGCGGGCGAACGAGACCTGTGCCTTCGCGAGGTCGGCGACCCACTCGATCGGGGTGGCCTCGGCGAACTTCTCCTGCAGGTCGAGAAGGCTGAAGACGGTCTTCTCGTAGGTGTCGACGGCCAGGTTGCCGCTCTGCTTGGCGGCGTCGACGATCTTGCCGTTGAAGTCGTTCACGCGGGCGGTGGTGTCGTCGACGGCCTTGCTCAGCTCCTCCGTGGCGCGGGTGGCGGCCTGGGTGGCGGAGGCGGCGACCTTCTGGGCGGCGTCGGTCGCGTCGGTGGCGGCCTTGGAGGCGGCGTCGGTGGCGACCTTGGCGGCGTTGGTGGTCTTGGGGGAGGTCATAACGAGTCCTTCTGTCGGTGGTGGAAGCGCCTCGAACGACGCTGTTAGCAAGTTAGCACGATGATTGCTAACGCGCTACCCGAGCGTCATCCGAAGACGTAGGTGCCCGGTGCGTCGCACAGCGCCGGATGTGCCGTGCTGCCCATCGACGGCGGTGCGACCAGCGCGCCGGCCCGCGAACCGGACCACACGGCCCAGTCCTCCCACCACGACGTCGTGGTGCGGGTGGCGCGTTCCTTCCAGTCCTGCGCCGAATCGGGAAGGGCGGCAGGGGTTTCCGCGTCGGGTGCGCCGACCGCCTCGAACCAGCACTTCGCCCCCGGCGGATTCACCGCTCCCGCGATGTGACCGCCGTTGGACAGCACGAACCGGACCGAGCCGCCGAGCAGCCGCACCGACTCGTACGACGACGTCCACGGCACGATGTGGTCGTTGATCGCGCCCACGATGTACGTGTCGCACCGGATGTCGCCCAGATCCAGTGTCTTGCCGGCGAGTTCGTACACGCCTTCGGCGAGTTCGTTGCGTCCGTAGAGGGTTCGCAGGTAGTGCGAGTGCATGGCCGCGGGCATGCGGGTGCTGTCCTCGTTCCAGGCGAGGATGTCGAAGGCCGTCGGCTTCTCACCCTTCATCCACCGCGATACCCAGTACGAGAAGATCAGATCCTTGGCCCGGATCATGTCGAAGCTGCCGGACATCTCGTGGCCGGACAGGAAGCCCTGGGCGCGCATCCGGAACTCGACGTTGTCGAGGGTGGCCGGATCGGTCAGCAATCCGAGTTCGCCGACGTCGCGGTAGTCGAGCAGGGTGTTGAGCATGGTCAGCGCGCAGATGCGGCGGTCGCCCTCGGCCGCCAACCGCGCGGCGGCCATCGCGGCCATCGCGCCACCGAGGCAGATGGAGAGCACCTCGATGCGGGACGATCCCGTGATCTCCTCGACCACGTCCAGCGCCGACGCGATGCCCTGGGCGTAGTAGTCGCTCATGGTCACGTCGTGCATGGACTCGTCGGGATTGCGGTACGAGATCATGAACACGGTGCGGTTGTGGCGGATCGCCCACTCGACCAGGCTGCGCTCGGGCGCGAGATCGAGGATGTAGTACTTGTTGATCCACGGCGGCGCCGCCAGGATCGGGATCTCGTGCACCTGCTCGGTCTGCGGCGCGTACTGGATCAGCTCGATCAGATCGTTGCGGTAGACGACCTTGCCGGGCGTCGCCGCGAGATTCTCGCCGACCTTGAAGGCGTCGACGTCGACCTTCAGCGGCCGGCCGCCCCGGTTGGTCAGGTCGTCGAGGGCGTACCGGGCGCCGCGCAGCAGGCTCGCGCCGCCGGTCTCGAGCGCGCGGGTCAGCACCGCGGGGTTGAACAGGAAGTTCGACGGCGCGAGGGCGTCGAACATCAGGTTCGCGAACTGACGGGCCTTGCCGTCCTGCAGCGGGTCACCGGCGCCGGCTTCGGTGAGCTCGAGCGCGTACTCGCGGGTGGCCAGGTAGCTCTGTAGCAGCGAGAAGTAGGCGGGGTTCTCTTTCCACGCGGCGTTGCTGAACCGCCCGTCCCGGGGATCGACGGGCAGCGGCGGCTGCGGGTCGGCCTCGTTGAACACGCGGGTGGCGGCGGCGGGGATCTTGGCCAGGCGCGTGGTGTATCCGGTGGTCGCCGAGGCGACCTTCTGCGGATTGCGGACGGCGCGTCCGGCCACGGACGCGACGGCGGGTGCCCAGCCGATCGGATCGAGGCTGGACTTCAACTTCTTGTGCACATGGTCGAGCACGGACTCACCTCAGGTCATGGTTGGGGGATGCCCGAGGGTGACACGGACCGCAGGGACGCGCACCTTACTTCGAGGTACATGGTCACTGCAGGTAGTGACACGGCACACGGGCACTCGTCCGACCTGCGAGGGGCTGTGACGCGGTCGTAGAACTTGTTTCAGATGTGAATCACGTCACGCTGTCGGGGATTCGTCCGACTCGTCCCGAATGCCCCGTCTCCGTTTGGCGACGGTCACCTCTCGGAACGCCTCGTACATCTCCTCCAGCGACCGGCGCTGCGGGTTGGTCAGATCCGGATCCTCCCGGATCGCTTGCAGCACTGCGGATTCCTTGGCCGCGTCGGGGGAGGCGACCTGGGCCGTCAGGGTGTCCGCCGACAGGTGCAGCTGCTCGGCGATGGCATTGAGCACCCGATCGCTCGGCGCCCGCAGATTCCGCTCGATCTGCGACAGATACGGGTTCGAGATTCCCACCATCGCGGCCAGCTGCCGCATCGGCAGTGCGGCGAGCTCGCGCTGGCGGCGAATCAGCTCACCCAGGGTGGCCGGGTGCGATGCGTCGTCGTCCATGCCGCCCAGCATAGGACCGCCGCAGCCCGGAATCGGTGCCGCCGGGGCGGGGACGCCGCGCCGCCGGGCGACCGGCCGACAACTCGTTTGCGTGTATCGCGGATAATGGAACAGATCCCTGTTCTACGAGAGAGGACACCTCATGCTTGCCCGCACCGACCTGCGCGGTCGTACCCCCACCACTGCGGAGCTGAGGGGCGCCCTGCCCCGAGGCGGAGTGGATGTGGACGCGGTGCTGCATCACGTCCGTCCCGTCGTCGACGACATCCGCGACCGCGGAGCCGTCGCCGCCCTCGACTACAGCGAGAAGTTCGACGGCGTGCGCCCCGCGCAGGTACGCGTACCGCAGGCCGCGATCGCCCGGGCGCTCGCCGAACTGGACCCCGCCGTGCGCGCGGCCCTCGAGGTCGCCATCACCCGCACCCGCCTCGTCCATGCCGATCAGCGCCGCACCGACACCGTCACCGAGGTCGTGCCCGGCGGCACCGTCACCGAACGCTGGGTGCCGGTCGAGCGCGTCGGCCTGTACGTGCCCGGCGGCAACGCCGTCTACCCGTCGTCCGTCGTGATGAACGTCGTCCCGGCCCAGGCCGCCGGCGTCGAATCGCTCGTCATCGCCTCGCCGCCGCAGAAGGACTTCGACGGTCTGCCGCACCCGACCATCCTCGCCGCGGCCGCGCTGCTCGGCGTCGACGAGGTGTGGGCCGTCGGCGGCGCCCAGGCCGTCGCGCTGCTCAGCTACGGCGGCACCGACGTCGACGACGCCGCGACCGAGCTCGCCCCCGTCGACATGATCACCGGTCCCGGCAACATCTACGTCACCGCCGCCAAGCGGCTGTGCCGGGCCGTCGTCGGAATCGACGCCGAGGCCGGGCCCACCGAGATCGCGATCCTCGCCGACCACACCGCCGACGCCGTGCACGTGGCCGCCGACCTGATCAGCCAGGCCGAACACGACGTGATGGCCGCCTCGGTCCTGGTCACCACCAGCACCGACCTGGCCGACGCCGTCGACGCCGCCCTCGCCGCGCAGCTCGAGATCACCAAGCACCGCGAACGTGTGACGACCGCGCTGTCCGGCAGCCAGTCCGGCATCGTCCTGGTCGACGATCTCGAGCAGGGCCTGCAGGTCGTCAACGCCTACGCCGCCGAGCACCTCGAGATCCAGACCGAGAACGCCTCCGAGGTGGCCGCGCGGGTCCGCGCCGCCGGCGCGATCTTCGTCGGGCCGTGGGCGCCGGTCAGCCTCGGCGACTACTGCGCCGGATCGAACCACGTGCTGCCCACCGCCGGCTGCGCGCGCCACCAGTCCGGGCTGAGCGTGCAGACCTTCCTGCGCGGCATCCACGTCGTCGACTACAGCCGCGAAGCGCTGCAGGACGTCGCCGGGCACGTCATCACCCTCGCGAACGCCGAGGACCTGCCCGCCCACGGTGAGGCCGTGCGTCTGCGTTTCGAGGCTCTGCGATGAGCGGCGCACAGACCGGGACCGTGCCCGGCAGCCGCATCACCGTCGACGACCTGCCCCTGCGCGAGAACCTGCGCGGCAAATCCGCCTACGGCGCACCGCAGTTGACGGTGCCGGTGCAGCTGAACACCAACGAGAACCCGCACCCGCCGACGCAGGCGCTCGTCGACGACGTCGCCGAGGCCGTGCGTGAGGCGGCGCGTGAGCTGCACCGCTACCCGGACCGCGACGCCGTGGCCCTGCGCACCGACCTCGCCGCCTACCTGACCCGGCAGACCGGTGTCGCAGTGGGTGTCGAAAACCTGTGGGCGGCAAACGGGTCCAACGAGATCCTGCAGCAGATCCTGCAGGCGTTCGGTGGGCCGGGCCGTAGTGCGATGGGCTTCGTGCCGTCGTACTCGATGCACCCGATCATCTCCGACGGCACCCAGACCGAGTGGCTGGCGACCTACCGGCGCGACGATTTCACCCTCGACATCGAGGCCTCCGTCGCGGCGATCCGGGACCGTAAGCCCGACGTCGTGTTCGTCACCAGCCCGAACAACCCCACCGGGCACAGCATCCCGCTCGACCAGTTGCGGGTGATCGTCGAGGCCGCACCGGGCATCGTCATCGTCGACGAGGCGTACGCAGAGTTCTCCGCGGTGCCGAGCGCGCTCGCGCTGATCGACGAGTATCCGGCGAAGGTCATCGTCTCGCGCACCATGAGCAAGGCGTTCGCGTTCGCCGGGGGTCGCCTCGGCTACCTCGCCGCGGCGCCCGCCGTCGTCGAGGCACTGCTGCTGGTGCGACTGCCGTACCACCTGTCGGTGATCACCCAGGCCGCCGCCCGGGCGGCGCTGCGGCACGCCGAGGAGACGCTCGGGTCGGTCGCGGCACTGACCGCCGAGCGCATCCGCGTCGCCGCGGAACTGGCGCGCCTCGGCTACGAGGTGATCCCGTCGGACGCCAACTTCATCCTGTTCGGCCGGTTCGCGGACGCCCCCGCCACCTGGCAGCGCTACCTCGACGAAGGCGTGCTCATCCGGGACGTCGGCATCCCCGGCTACCTGCGCACCACCATCGGGTTGGCACACGAGAACGACGAATTGTTGCGCGTGAGTGAGCAACTCGCCGCAACGGAAATCGAGGGAACCCGATGAGCGACCGGATCGCGAAGGTCGAACGCACGACCAAGGAGTCGAGCATCAGCGTCGAGATCAATCTCGACGGCACCGGCCGCACCGACATCTCGACGGGTATCCCGTTCTACGACCACATGCTCACCGCGCTCGGCCAGCACGGTTCCTTCGACCTGACCGTCCACGCGAAGGGCGACGTCGAGATCGAGGCGCACCACACCGTCGAGGACACCGCGATCGTGCTCGGCCAGGCGTTCAACCAGGCCCTCGGCGACAAGCGCGGCATCCGCCGCTTCGGTGACTGCTTCATCCCCATGGACGAGACCCTCGCGCACGCCTCGGTGGACGTGTCGGGACGGCCGTACTGCGTGCACACCGGGGAACCGGACTACATGGTGCACTCGGTGATCGGCGGCTACCCGGGCGTGCCCTACGCCACGGTGATCAACAAGCACGTGTTCGAGTCGTTCGCGTTCCACGCCCGTATCGCGCTGCACGTGCGCGTGCTGTACGGCCGCGACCAGCACCACATCACCGAGGCCGAGTTCAAAGCGGTGGCGCGGGCGCTGCGCGAGGCCGTCGAACCGGACCCGCGGGTCAGCGGCATCCCGTCGACCAAGGGCAGCCTGTAGCCGATGGATGTCCTGTTGACCTACGGCTGCTTCCTGGTCGCAGGGCTGGCCGCCGGGGGAACGTGGTCGGCATGGAAAGCCGGCAACCAGCTGTTCGCCGGGGTGCTGCTGGCCCTGACGTTGCTCGCCGCGATCGCCGGGATCCTGAGGTTGCTGTGACGGCTGCGCCGGGCCTGCTCGGCATCCGTGGCCTTCTCGCGTCCTGGGCTCTCGCGGCCGCCGCGTTCGGCGGATTCTCGTTGCTGTTGCCCGTCGTCCCGTGGGCGATCGCGCAGGCGGGAGGCAGCGACACGCTCGCCGGATCGGTGACGACGGTGTTCATGGCGACCACGGTGCTCACCCAGCTGGCCATGCCGAAGCTGATGCGCGCCCGGGGACATCGGCAACTGCTGATCGCCGGGTGCCTGCTGCTCGGTCTGCCGTCGCTGGGGCTGCTCGCCTCGACCGCGCCGCCGGTGGTGCTGGGCATCTCGGCGGTGCGCGGCATCGGCTTCGGCATGATCACCGTGGCCGCGGCCGCGCTGGTCGCGGAACTGACCCCGGCCCGGCAGTTGGGCCGCGCCACCGGCGCCCTCGGCATCGCGATCGCCGCGTCGCAGATGATCGGTCTGCCGCTGGGCCTGTTCCTGGCCGAAAGGTTCTCGACCGCACCGGTGTTCGTGCTCGGTGCGCTCGTGCCCACACTCGGGCTCGTGGCCGCCGCACGGTTGCCGCGGGTCCGACCCGCCGCCGGCGCCACGCACGGCCGGCCTCCGCTGCTCGCACTGTTGCTGCCGACCGTGGCGATCGGTGCCGGCGCCATCGCCTACGGCGGCCTGACGTCGCTGCTGCAGATCGCGGCGGTGGGCCTGCCGGTGCCGATCGCCCTCGCCACGCTGAGCGCGTCCACGCTCGTCGGGCGGTTCGGCGCGGGATCGCTGGCCGACCGGATCGGTGCGGGCCGGTTGCTGCCGATCGGCTTGGCGCTCGCCGCGATCGCGATGGTGCCGTTCGCGCTCGTCGCCGACGACCGCGCCGGCGCGCCTGCGCTGATCGGCGCGGCGGCATGCTTCGGTCTCGGCTTCGGCATCGTGCAGAACGAGGCGCTGCTCGTCGCGTTCCGTCGCGCCGGCCCAAGCCACATCGGATCCGCGAGTGCCGCCTGGAACATCGGCTTCGACGCCGGTGCTGGCATCGGCGCGTTTCTGCTCGGCGCACTCGCGACCGCCGCGGGGTACCCGGCGGCCTTCGCGATCGCCGCGGTGCTCGTTCCGGTCCTTCCCCTCCTGGCCCGCCTTGCCGGGCCGTCCGACCCGAAACCACGACCCATAGAATCGAACCCATGAGCGCAAAGAACGTCGCCCTTCTCGACTACGGTTCCGGCAACCTGCATTCGGCTGCCCGGGCACTGGCCCGCACCGGAGCGAACGTCGAAGTCACCGCGGACCCGAAGGTCGCGCTCAACGCGGACGGCCTCGTCGTCCCTGGCGTCGGCGCGTTCGACGCGTGCATGAAGGGCCTGCGGGCCGTCGGGGGCGAGAAGCTCATCGGAACCCGCCTGGCCGGAGGCCGGCCGGTCCTCGGCATCTGCGTGGGCATGCAGGTCCTGTTCGAGAAGGGTGTCGAGCACGGCGTCGAGACCGAGGGCTGCGGCGAATGGCCGGGAACGGTCGCCCGCCTCGACGCCCCGGTGCTGCCGCACATGGGCTGGAACACCGTCGAAGCCCCCGCCGACTCGGTGCTGTTCGCCGGCCTCGACGCCGACACCCGCTTCTACTTCGTGCACTCCTACGCCGCGCAGGTGTGGGAACTGCCCGAACCCGAACGCATCGCCCCGCCGAAGCTCACGTGGGCCGAGCACGGCGTCAGGTTCCTCGCCGCCGTGGAGAACGGCCCGCTGTCGGCGACGCAGTTCCACCCGGAGAAGTCCGGAGACGCCGGCGCGGCATTGCTGCGCAACTGGGTCGGCAGCCTGTGACCGGCGCCGGCGGCCGAGGCGACGATCCACGCAAGGATCTGCCGCTGGGGAAGCTGGCGCTCGCGGTCGTCGGTTCGGCAACCGCGGTGCTCGCGCTCGTCACCGTGCTGATGATCGTGCTGCAGCCGGGTCCGGTCGTCGGGCTGATCATCGTCCTCGTCGGCATCGCCGGCGCCATCGCCGCGATGGGTGTCGTTTCGACGCGGATGACGCGCCGGGCCTACGGGCGCGGGGACGATCGCAGCTAGCCGGACCACGCCGCGGGGTGGTTCACGGACGCGACAGGCGGGCCGGATCCAGATCGAGGCGACGCAGCAACTGGGCGTTGAGCGCGACCACGATGGTGGACACCGACATGAGGATCGCGGCCACCGCGGGGGAGATCGCCACCCCGGCGAAGGCCAGCACGCCGGCGGCGAGCGGCACCGCGACGATGTTGTAGCCGGTGGCCCACACCAGGTTCTGCCACATCTTCCGATAGCCGGCACGCGACAGTTCGATGATCGACAGCACCGCCCGCGGATCGTCCGCAGCCAGCACGACCCCCGCGGATTCGATCGCGACGTCGGTGCCCGCGCCGATCGCGACACCGACGTCCGCGCGAGCGAGGGCGGGTGCGTCGTTGACGCCGTCGCCGACCATCGCGACCCGGTGGCCGCGCTGCTGCAGTTCGGTGACCTTCGCGTCCTTGTGCTCCGGTAGCACCTCGGCGAACACCTCGTCGATGTCCAGGTCGGCGGCGACGGCATCGGCGACCTGCTGTGCATCGCCGGTGATCATCGCGACCCGCACCCCGCGGGCGTGCAGGGCCTCGATCGCCCGGCGTGACTCGTCGCGCACCGCGTCCTCGAGCGTGACCGCGCCGAGCACCTGCGCGCCGCGCGCGACGTGCAGCACCGAGGCGCCGCGCTGCACCCATCCGCCGGTGACGGCGGCAACCTCGTCGGGCACCGAGAGCTGCAGGTCGCGCAGCATCGCCGGTCCACCGACCGTCGCCTCCACACCGTCGACGACGGCGCTCACTCCGCGGCCGGGCAGCGACCGGAAGTCGGTGGCGGTGACCCGCGCGTCGTGGGGCACACGGTCCTCCGCCGCCGCGACGACGGCCCGCGCGACCGGGTGTTCGCTGTCGGCCTCGACCGCGGCGGCCACGGCGAGCAGCTCCTCGTCCGTGACACCCGTGGCGGGCGCGATGCCGGTCACCTGATGGCGACCCTGGGTGAGGGTGCCGGTCTTGTCGAACAGCACCACATCGACGGTGCGCATGCGTTCGAGCGCCAGGCGGTCCTTCACCAGAACCCCTGCCCGCGCGGCGCGTTCGGTGGAGATCGCGATCACGAGCGGGATCGCCAGACCCAGGGCATGGGGGCAGGCGATGACGAGCACGGTGACGGTGCGCACCACCGCCTCGTCGAGGTTGCCGAGCAGCGTCCACACCGCGAAGGTGAGCGCGCCGGTGACCGCGGCGAAGTAGAACAGGAACGCCGCGGCCTTGTCGGCCAGGGCCTGCGCGCGGGACGACGAGGCCTGTGCGTCGGCGACCATCCGCTGGATACCCGCCAGAGCGGTGTCCTCGCCGACTGCGGTGACACGTACCCGCAGGGAGCTGTCGGTGGCGACGGTGCCGGCGACGACGGTGTCGCCGACCTGCCGGACGACGGGTTTGGATTCGCCGCTGATCATCGATTCGTCGACCTCGGCGCGGCCGTCGGCGATGTTGCCGTCCGCCGGCACTCGCGCTCCGGCCCGCACGAGAACCAGGTCGCCGACCGTCAATTCGTCCAGCGGCACCTCGCGGGTGCCGTCGTCGGTGATCTTCTCGGCGGTGTCCGGCAGCATCGCGGCGAGCGCCTCGAGTGCGCCGGACGCCGAACCCAGCGCGCGCATCTCGAGCCAGTGGCCGAGCAGCATGATGACGATCAGCAGCGCCAGCTCCCACCAGAAGTCGAGGTCGAAGCCGCCCAGGCCGAGCGTGGTGACCCACGAGGCGACGAACGCGACGCTGATCGCCATCCCGATCAGCAGCATCATCCCCGGCCGCCGGGACCGCAGCTCGGCCCAGCCGCCGGTGAGGAACGGCATGCCGCCGTAGACGAAGATCACCGTGCCCAGCACGGGCGGAATCCACGCGACCCAGGGGGCGTGCGGGAGGGTGTAGCCGAACAGTTCGGCGACCATGTGGCTGAACGCGACGACCGGCACCGACAACACGAGGCTGATCCAGAATCGTCGCCGGAACATCTCCCCGTGGGCCCCGTGTCCCGCGTGCCGATCGTGACGGCCGTGTGCGGCGTCGGCGGTGTGCGCGTCGTGACCGGCGTGACCGGCGTGTGGTTCCGGGAGCAGAGTCGTCTTCGTGGCGCCGGGTTCGCTCTCGGGCTGGTGGTTGTGCATGGGCACCTCTCCGGGCTGGACGAAGGTGGACCTCTTGCTGGTCTTGTACCCGCATGGGGGTTTGCCACAACCGACGGTATACCCCCAGGGGGTATGTGGCAAGGGTGATGATCGACGGCTCCCACGACCCCGCCCGACACCCGCCGACCCAGCAGACAGCCGCGCGCGGCATGCAGCGCGCCGCTGTCTCCTCGGTCGGCGACTGCATCGAGGCGCCCGCGCCGGCGTTTCTGTTGCATCGGTAACGAATCATTTACCTGACGGACGCAAGCCGTCATCTTCGTCCCGTTCGATGATCCCTGTGACTGATTCGAACGTTTCGACCGTTTCCGACGACCCCGTCCTCATCGACGGGTACATCCCGCAGATCGACCTGTCCCGGGCGTTGACCGGGGATCCGCAGGCGCGCGCGGCCGTCGGACGTGCCCTCGACAAGGCTTGCAGCACTTCGGGATTCTTCGTGATCTCCGGCCACGGCATCGACCGGGCGCTCATCGACCGGGTGCTGAGCGTGACCCGCGACTTCTTCCACGTGCCGCTCGAGCAGCGTCGGCATCTCGCCGCGCCGCCCGGCGACGTCACGCTGCGGGGGCTGCGCCTGTTCCACGAGGGCCGGGCCAGCACCCCGGGCCGCGACGGGGCCAGCGCCGATGGTTTCGCGACCCGCCTGGACTCGCCGCCCGACCTGTGCGAGCTGTTCACTATGAACCGCGCCGGTGAACCCGGCATCGCCGATCCCGCCGAACTCGCCGAGGGATACGAGGTGTGGTCGCGTCCCAACCGCTGGCCCGACCTGCCCGGTCTCGAGGACTTCCGGCCCAGCTGGCTCGCGTACTACGCCGAGCTCGAACACCTCGCCCTCGAGGTGATGCGGTTCTTCGCGCTCGGACTCGACCTCGACGAGCACTTCTTCGACGGGATGTTCGACAACCACCTGACCAACCTCTGCGCGAACTACTACCCGCCCATCACCACACCGCCGGCCGAGGGACAGTACCGCAAATTCCCGCACACCGATTCCGGCACGCTGACGATCCTGTACCAAGACGAAGAGGGCGGCCTGCAGGTCGTCGATCGGTCGACCGGGGAATGGGTCGACGTGCCGTTCGTCGAGAACTCCTTCGTCGTCAACATCGGTGACCTCATGGCGATCTGGACCAACGACCGCTGGGTCTCCACCCGCCACCGCATCCTCACCCCGCCGCAGGAGAAGTGGGAGCGCGAGCGCGTCTCGATGCCGTTCTTCCACACCCCGAACTGGTCCACGATCATCGAGTGCCTGCCGTCGTGCACCGACGCCGACACCCCGATCGCCCACGAGGCCGTGCATTCCGGCGAATACCTCGAATACAAGGTCGTCGGACTCACCGCCTGACCGGTGACGCAACCCGGCCGCACGCACTCCCCAGGAGAATCATTTTGACGACCATGCACCGACGTGCCTTCCTCGCCCGCTCGCTGGGCGGTCTCGTGCTGCTCGGCGGAGGATCCGCCCTGCTGGCGGCCTGCTCCGGCAGCGACGGCGAATCCGCCGGCGGCTCCGACGGCTCGCGCTCGCTCACGTTCCGTCTCTCGTACACCCACGGCGTCTCGTTCGCCGGCACCTACCTGGCGATCGCCGACGGGTTCTACGCCGCACAGGGTTTCGACACCGTGGAGCTCGTCGAGGGCGGACCCACCGCGACCCCGACACCTATCGACGTGGCGGTCGGCAAGGCGCTGATCGGGGTGGCGTCGTCCCCCGACCAGGTCGCGACCGCGCGCCTCAACGGCGGCGCCGGGGTCAAGATCGTCGGTGCGCTGTACCAGAAGAACCCCTACTGCGTCACGTCCCTCGCCTCCTCGCCGATCCGGACCCCGCAGGACATGGTCGGCAAGACCATCGGTGTCCAGGCGGTCAACGAAACCGTCTGGGCCGCATTCCTCGCCGGCGCCGGCATCGACCCGGCCTCCGTCCGGACCGTTCCCGTCCAGTTCGATCCCACCCCGCTGACCGCGGGCGAGGTGGACGGCTGGTTCTCGTTCGTGACCAACGAACCGGTGACCCTCGCCGCGGCCGGGCACGCCGTCACGACGCTGCTGCTCGCCGACCACGGCTACCCCCTCGTCGCGCAGGTGTACGTAGCCGACGAGTCGTCGCTCGCGGGGGATCGGCGCGCCGACGTGATCGCCTGCCTGACCGCCGAGATCGAAGGCTGGATCGCCGCGATCAAGGATCCCGACCGGGCGGCGACCATCGCGATCGAGCAATACGCACCGGATCTCGGTCTCGACGCCGCCGTGCAGAGCGAGATCGCCCACGTCCAGACCGGGCTCGTCGTCACCGGCGACACCCGCCGGTCCGGGATCATGACGGTCACCGACGAACTCGTCGCGCAGAACATCGCCACCCTCGCCGACTCCGGCCTCGACATCACCGCCGAGGACCTGTTCGATCTGTCGCTGCTCGCCGAGATCTACGCGGCCCGACCCGAATTGGCGACGGCGCTCGCCGACGTCGAGGGATGAGTACCGCCACCGCCGCCCGGCCCGTCACCGAAACCCCAACGGCGGTCCCGGCGCATCGGAGCAGGACGTTCCGGGTCGACCGCAGGTTGATCTCGGGCACAGTGGGATTCGCTGTTCTCCTACTGGTGTGGACGGGTCTGGCGCTGCTGCGCCCGGCACTGTTTCCCACCCCGGCAGCGGTTCTCGGCGCGTTCGTCGACGACCGTGCGCTGATCGCGGCCAACACCGCGGCGACCGTGCGGATCGCGGCGGCGGGCTGGCTGGCCGGCAACGTCGTCGCGCTCGCCGCGGCCGGACTGGTCGTGCTGGTGCCGCGGCTGGAATCGTTCGTGCTGCGGATCGCCGCGATCGTGTCGTTCCTGCCGGTCCTGGCGATCGGGCCCGTGCTGTACGTGCTGCTCGACGGGGACGCCCCGAAGATCGTGGTCGCGTCCCTCGGGGTGGTGCTCACCACCGTGGTGGGGGCGCTCGTCGGCCTGCGATCGGTGAGCCCGGCCGTGCTCGACGTCGTCCGCGCGGCCGGCGGCGGCCGCGGCGCGCAACTGCGTTTCGCGCGGCTGCGGGCGAGCCTTCCGAGCGTGCTGGCCAGTCTGCGCATCGCCGGACCCGCCGCCGTGCTCGGCGCCATCATCGGTGAATATCTCGGTGGCTCCGACGGTCTCGGTCCCGCCATGATGACGGCCCAGCAGCAACTGCAGGTGCCCCGCACGTGGGCGCTCGCGCTCGCGGCGACCGCCGTCGCGGGCATCGCCTATGCGCTTCCCGCGCTGGTGAACCGCGTGACGTCACCGTGGACGCGCACCGTCTCCGCGTCCTCGGTGACGGTCGGGACGACCGGCGCCGCCGGGCACCGCGTCGGGCTGCTCGGACTCGCGGGCGGGTTCGTGGGGTCGGTGGTCGTCATGATCGGGGCGTGGTGGGCGGCCGTCGAACTGTTCGACCTCAGCTCGTTCGTCGCCAAGACCCCCGACGACGTCGTCCGCTACCTGCTCACCGGCGACGACGCGACCGCGCACCGGGCCGAGGTGTTCGGCGCGCTGGGGCAGACGCTGTCGTCGGCCGCCGTCGGCTACCTCGCGGGGACCGCGGTGGCCTTGGCGCTCGTGACCGCGTTCGTGCGGTTCCCGGCGCTCGAATACGTGATGATGCCGCCGGCGATCGTCCTGCAGTCGGTGCCGCTGGGCGTGTTCACCCCCGTCTTCATGATCATCTTCGGCCGGGGGCTGTTCACCGCCGCCTTCATCTGTGCCGCCGTTACCTTCTTCCCGACGCTCGTGATGACACTCGCCGCCGTGCGGGCGGTGCCCAGCAGCATCACCGACGTGTTCGCGGTATCCGGAGCAAGCGCCCTGCGCACCTTCGTCGGTGCACAGCTGCCCGCCGCACTGCCCGCGCTGCTGGCCGCCGCCCGCATCGCCGTGCCGGCCGCCGTCGTCGGCGCGCTGCTGGTCGAGTGGCTCGCGACCGGGACGGGCATCGGGTACCTCATGCTCCGCGCGACCACGACCTTCTCGTACGACAAGCTGTGGGCCGCCGTCGTGGTGTGTACCGGCACGATGATCGTCGCCTACACGTTCGTCTCGGCACTCGAGTCGACGGTGCTCGCGCGGATGGGGGAGTGACGGAATCGCCGCGCATCCGCGGGCGGCGCAGAGCCGCCGAGCGAATAGACAGGAGCGCGCTGCCCGCCGCGCGCGGCTGTCTTCTGGATCTGCGGCAGTGTCGACCGCGGCACGTTTTCCGGGTCGAGGGCACCAGGCACTATTGTGGGCGCAGTGAGCCTGGTCCTTTTGCCTGCAGTCGACGTCGTCAACGGTGAAGCAGTTCGCCTCGTCCAGGGAGAGGCGGGTAGCGAAACCAGCTACGGCTCGCCGCGTGACGCCGCCCTCGAATGGCAGAACGCCGGAGCCGAGTGGGTGCATCTCGTCGACCTCGACGCCGCCTTCGGTCGCGGCGACAACCGGGACCTCCTCGCCGGTGTGATCGGTGAGCTCGACGTCAAGGTCGAGCTGTCCGGTGGCATCCGCGACGACGAGACGCTCGCCGCGGCCCTCGCGACCGGCTGCGCCCGCGTGAACATCGGTACCGCCGCCATCGAGAACCCGGAATGGTGTGCCCGCGCCATAGCCGAGTACGGCGACCGCATCGCCGTCGGTCTCGACGTCAAGCTCATCGACGGCCAGTGGCGCCTGCGCGGCCGCGGCTGGGTCTCCGACGGCGGCGATCTGTGGGAGACCCTGGAGCGACTCAACCAGGACGGCTGCTCCCGGTTCGTCGTCACCGACATCACCAAGGACGGCACCCTCACCGGCCCGAACCTGGATCTGCTGAGCGAGGTGGCGAACGCGACCGACGCGCCCGTCGTCGCCTCCGGTGGTATCTCGACCGTCGACGACCTGCGGGCGATCGCGACACTGGTGCCCGAGGGTGTCGAGGGTGCGATCGTCGGCAAGGCGCTCTACGCCGGACGGTTCACCCTGGCCGAAGCGCTCGACGCCGTCTCTCGGTGAGCCGATGACCGACACCGCCGACCTGTCGAGGCTGCTTGCGGTCGCGAGTGAGATCCTCGACGGCGCGGCGGAGCGGTTCGTCGCCGGTCGCGGCGCGCCCCGATCGGTCGACAAGGGTCCCGACGACTTCGCCACCGATCTCGATCTCGAGCTGGAGCGACGCATCAGCGGCGAGCTCACCGAGCGCACCGGCATCGCGGTGCACGGTGAGGAGTTCGGCGGACCCGGCGCCGGGACGGGCACGGTGTGGCTGCTCGACCCCATCGACGGCACCGTGAACTACTCCGCCGGCCTGCCCACCGCCGGGATCCTCCTCGCGCTCGTGCAGGACGGTGACCCGGTGCTCGGACTGACGTGGCTGCCGCTGGTGGGGGAGCGGTTCGCCGCCGCGGTCGACGGCCCCCTGCTGCACAACGGCGTGCCCGCCGAGCCGCTGAAGCCGGGGCGGCTCGCCGACGCGATGGTCGGCGTCGGCAGCTTCGACATCGACAGCCGCGGCCGTGTCCCGGGCCGGCGACGGCTCGCGGTCATCACCGAACTGAGCCGCCGGGTGTCCCGGCTGCGGATGCACGGCTCGACCGGTGTCGACCTCGCCTACACCGCCGCCGGGGTACTCGGCGGTGCCGTCGTGTTCGGGCACCATCCGTGGGACAACGCGGCCGGGGTGGCGCTGGTGCGCGCCGCCGGCGGTATCGCCACGGACTTCACCGGCGCACCGTGGCGGATCGGCTCCGGCTCGGTGGTCGCGGCCGCGCCCGGCGTGCACGACGAGATACTCGACATACTGGAATCGGTGACCGATTCCCGCCTCGAAGGAGAACAACCATGACCCTGGCAGTTCGGGTGATCCCGTGCCTGGACGTCGACGCCGGACGCGTCGTCAAGGGCGTGAATTTCGAGAACCTGCGCGACGCCGGTGACCCCGTCGAACTCGCCGCCGTCTACGACGCACAGGGCGCCGACGAACTGACCTTCCTCGACGTCACCGCCTCGAGCGGTGACCGCGGCACGATGCTGGACGTGGTCACCCGCACCGCCGAGCAGGTGTTCATCCCGCTCACCGTCGGTGGCGGTGTGCGCACCGTCGAGGACGTGGACCGGTTGCTGCGGGCCGGCGCCGACAAGGTCAGCGTGAACACCGCCGCGATCGCCCGCCCCGAGGTGCTGCGCGAGATGTCCGAGCGGTTCGGCGCCCAGTGCATCGTGCTGTCCGTCGACGCCCGCACCGTTCCCGAAGGGCAGGAACCCACCCCCTCCGGTTGGGAGGTCACCACCCACGGCGGTCGCCGCGGCACGGGCATCGACGCGGTCGAATGGGCCCGCCGCGGTGAGGAACTCGGGGTCGGCGAGATCCTGCTCAACTCGATGGACGCCGACGGCACCAAGGCCGGATTCGATCTGAAGATGATCGAGGCCGTCCGCGCCGCCGTGTCCGTGCCGGTCATCGCCAGCGGCGGCGCCGGTGCCGTCGAGCACTTCGCGCCCGCGGTGAAGGCCGGGGCCGACGCGGTGCTCGCCGCCAGCGTGTTCCACTTCGGGGAACTCACCATTCCCCAGGTCAAGGACGCCATGCGGGCAGAAGGGATCACGGTGCGATGACCAACATTCTGGACCCGCGGATCGCCGACCGACTCAAGCGCAACGACGCCGGGCTGTTCGCGGCCGTCGTACAGGAGAAGTCGACCGGCCAGGTGCTGATGATGGCGTGGATGGACGACGAGGCGCTCGCCCGCACCCTCGCCACCCGCAAGGCGACGTACTTCTCGCGGTCACGCAACAGCTACTGGGTCAAGGGCGAAACCTCCGGGCACACCCAGTACGTGCACGAGGTGCGGCTGGACTGCGACGGTGACACGGTGCTGCTCGTCGTCGACCAGACCGGCGCCGCCTGCCACACCGGCACCCACACCTGCTTCGACACCGACGTGCTGCTCGCCGCCGAGTAGAGCCGTCGGCAGGCCGGGGCCGATGCTCAGGACGCGGTGAGCGACAGGAGGAATCCGCCTCCGGCGGAGTCGATCCGCGCCGCGACCTTCAGGTCGGGTGCCAGGCGCGACATCCGGTCCACCAGCCAGGCACCGGCTTCGGTCGCGTCGGCTTCCGTGGGGCAGCGTGCGACGGCGACGCGGCCGCCCTTGCGGGTGAGCTGATCCATCACCCCGATGATCGGGGCGGGGTCGACGACGAAGAGGTGCTCGGCCCACGGCACCACCGGTTTCACCGCGCCCTTCTTCGTGTTGCACGCGCGGTGAGCCAGTCGTTCCTGCCCGCCCTTCGCGCCCTTCTTCGCGGTGGTGAGGGCGTCGACGCTGGGGCCGCGCGGATCGTTGACCGAGATGTCCGGGTCCACGGGTTCGTCGCACAGCCAGCATCGCCACGCGTCGCGCTCGCCCACTTCGTCCAACCTGCTCATGCCGTGAACGCTACACAGCGCGCGTGAGAGGCCCGAGGACGGTTGTGACACAGTGTCCTACATGCCACTGATCCAGATCAGCCAGACACCCGGCCTGACCACCGAGCAGAAGGCCGCCGTCATCGCCGCGGTCACCAAGGCCTACGCGGAAACCTCCGGCAAACCCGAGTCGTCGGTGTGGGTGACCCTCACCGAGGTGCCCCGCGAGAACTGGGGTGTGGGCGGGGTTCCGCTCGGCTGACCCGCGACGCCACTTCCGGTGACGGCGGATCCGGGTGCGGGCACCATAGGATCGTCGCGTGAGCACCGCGAACCTGACCCGAGCCGAGACCGCGACCCGCGCGAACGCCGTCCGCGTGCACGCCTACCGCGTGGAACTGGACCTGCGGGACGCGCCCGATCCGGCGACCACCGGTTTCGCGACCACCACCACGATCGAGTTCACCTCCACCTCCAGTGAGACCTGGCTCGACTTCCTGGGCCCGTCGGTCGAGTCCGTCACCGTCAACGGCGTCCCCGTCGCGGTCGCGTACGACGGGGCGCGGATCGCGTTGAGCGGGCTGGCCGAGGACAACGTGGTGACGGTCGCGGCGACCGGCGAGTACAGCCGGTCCGGGGAGGGTCTGCACCGGTTCGTCGACCCCGCCGACGGACAGACCTATCTCTACACCCAGTACGAGCCGGCCGACGCGCGCCGCGTCTTCGCGTGCTTCGAGCAACCGGATCTCAAGGCGCCGTTCACCTTCGACGTGGCCGCACCCGAGGGGTGGCAGGTTGTGTCCAATCAGGCCGTCGCGCACCGGAATTCGGTGCCAGGCGGGCAGCGCGTGGTGTTCGCGCCGACCCCGCCGATGTCCACCTACATCACCGCGGTCGTCGCCGGCCCCTATCATCTGGTCGAATCATCATGGAGCCGAGACGATCTCACCGTCGACCTCGGTGTACTGTGCCGGGCGTCACTCGCGCAGTACCTCGACGCCGACGCGATCGTCGAGATCACCAGGCAGGGACTGGACTTCTTCGCCGAGCACTTCGGTTACCCGTACCCCTGGGGCAAGTACGACCAGGTGTTCGTGCCCGAATACAACCTCGGTGCGATGGAGAACCCCGGCTGCGTCACCTTCACCGAGTCCTACGTCTTCCGGGGCGCGGCGACCGCGGCGCAGTACCAGGGCCGGGCGAACACGATCCTGCACGAGATGGCGCACATGTGGTTCGGCGACCTCGTCACCATGAAGTGGTGGGACGACCTGTGGCTCAAGGAATCCTTCGCCGACTACATGGGTTCGCTCGTCAGTGCCGAGGCCACCGAGTTCACCGACGCGTGGGTGGCGTTCGCGAACCGGCGCAAGGCGTGGGCGTACCTGCAGGACCAGTTGCCGACCACGCATCCGGTGGTCGCGGACATCGTCGACCTCGAAGCCGCCAAACTGAACTTCGACGGCATCACCTACGCCAAGGGTGCCTCCGTTCTGAAGCAACTCGTCGCGTACGTGGGCCGGGACGCGTTCTTCGAAGGTGCCCGCCGCTACTTCCGTGCCCACGCCTTCGGCAACACCACCCTCGACGATCTGCTCACCGAACTGTCGGCGACCTCGGGGCGTGACCTGACCGGCTGGGCGCGCGCGTGGCTGCAGACCACCGGCGTCTCCACGCTCACCCTCGAACCGGCCGGCAGCGGCGGGTTCGAGATCGTTCAGAGCGATCCGCGGCCGCACCGCCTCGCGGTCGGGCAGTACGACTTCGACGAAAGCGGAAACCTGGTGCGGCGCTACCGCATCGAGGTCGATCTCGAACAGCGCCGCACGCGGGTGGACCTCGCCGACGCGCCTCTCACGCTGCTCAACGACGACGACCTCACCTACGCGAAGATCCGGCTCGACACGCGCTCCCTCGCCACCGTCGAGGAGTCGCTCGACCGGATCACCGATCCGCTCGCCCGCGGTCTCGTGTGGTCGGCGTTGTGGAACGCCACCCGTGACGCCGAACTGCTCGCCACCCGGTACGTGACGATGGCGCAGCGCTTCGCCCCGGCCGAATCGAACCTTGCGCTGCTCAGCGCCGTGCAGAGCAACGTTCCCACCGCGATCGAGCACTACCTGCCGGAAGCGACGCGCCCCGGCTACCGTCGCGCGTGGCTCGACTCCGCGTGGGCCGCGCTGCACGCCGCGGACGCCGGCTCCGGCGCGCAACTCGCCTGGGCGCGGACGGTCGCGGCGGCGGCCGTCTACGACGACGCCCGCGCCGCGGACATCCGGGCCGTCCTCGACGGCGCCGCGCCGCCGCCCGAAGGGCTGGCGCTGGACCCGGACCTGCGCTGGTCGCTGTGGCTGGCGCTGGCCGCGACCGGGCATGCCGACGCCGCCGACCTCGACGGCGAACTGACCCGCGACGACACCGGTTCCGGTCGCACCGCGCACCTGCGTGCCCTCGCGGCCCGACCCGCCGCCGACGTCAAGGCCACCGCGTGGACCGCGATCCTCACCGATCGCAGCCTGTCCAACGAGCACCTCGACGCGACCATCGCGGGATTCCGCGCCGGTGGTCGACGAGACCTGACCGCGCGCTACGACACCGACTACTTCGCCGCGATCCGCGGGGTGTGGGACGAGCGGAGTATCGAGATCGCCCGGCGGATCGTCGTCGGCCTGTTCCCGGACACCGACACCGTCGCACTCGCCGACGGCTGGCTGGATGCGCACCCGGACGCTCCGGGGGCGCTGCGCCGCTTGGTGCTCGAGCAGCGCGACCATCTCGCCCGCGACCTGCGGGCTCAGTTGGTCAACCGACCCTAGGGGATTGCGCCGGGCCGATCAGCGATCGAAGCGCGGCAGCACCGTCGAGCAGGGCCCGCGCGCGGGCATCGATGTTCTCGCCCCGGGCGGTCAGCGCCGCGCTCAGCTCGGCGCGGCCGCGGGCGGCCCGCAACCGGGGCAGCACCTGCCGCAGCTGCGGGATGCGGTACCCGGCGAGGCGCAGCTGATGGACGATGCGCGCGTCCCGCACGTCGGTGGGGGAGTAGCGGCGCGGGCCGCGCGCCCCGGCCCGGTCCGGCACGAGGAGCCCTTCCGCTTCCCAGTGCCGCAGCGTCGAGACCCGCACCCCGAGCGCGCCGGCGAGTTCGGCGATGCTCATGGCGTCGGAGGGGTGGACGTCGTCGATCGGTTCGGTGGAGATCGCCGCCGCCGCCTCCTGCGCGAGCGCGAGGTCGCGGCGTTCGGTGTGGAGGCGTGCGTGGGCTGCGTCGAGGAGCGCGAGCAGATCCGACGCCGGGTAGGTATGCGCCGCGCGGACGATCGCCTTCGCCTCGACCGGCCCCACCCCCGCAGCCAGGGCCCGGTAGGCGCATGCGGATTCCAGGTGCTCCTCGCCGTAGATCCGGTAGCCGGTATCCGATCGGGCCGCCGGTGGCAGCACGCCGTCGCGTTCGAGATTGCGGATCTGCTGGACCGAGTACCCGGCACCGCGCGCGACGTCGCTCGTGCGCAGCCGCGAATGGCGACTTTCCACCGATTCTCCTCGCTGTTTGCGGTCCAGGTCTCCACAAGCACTTGAATGAAACACTCGAGACATGAGTATCGACGAGATCATCGACTTCGTCACCGAACCCGGCGGCGTGCTGGCCTTGCGGCCGGTTCCCGGCGACGGCTCACCCGAGATCAGCTGGGGCGACACGTTCTTCTACTACGCCCCGGACGGGCGGATACCGGAGAGGACCCAGCCGTTCGCGACGATCGTGACCAAGGACTACCCGGGTGACGAGAAGTCACAGCTGAATCGTCCGGATGCCTTCCGGCTCAACGTCTTCGCCGGAAAGGATGCGTTCATCGCGCGGACGGGCGTGCGACCGCGCGAGGCGGGGACGCTCGAGACCGACCCGAGCGTGGTAGACCGGATCTTCGCGCATCCGGTGTACGGCACGCTCGGGTGGCTGTCGGTCGTGAACCCGGGACGCGGAACCGACGCCGACGTGCGGGAGTTGCTGGCGCAGGCCCACGCGCTGGCGCGGTCGCGCTACCGGCCGGGGCGCTGACCTGCCTTCACGCTCGGGGATACAGCAACCGCGCCCGGGCATTCACCGCGTTCATCCGCGTGTACGCGGCCTGCAGCAACTCGGTGACGCCCTCGAGTTCGGAGGCGATCCACCCGATCGTGGCAGTGTTCGTCATGGCAGATGAAGCCGGTGGGGTCGGACACGTTCGGTGCGGCGACCCATCGGTAGAAGCCTCCCGGTTCTCTGCCATTGACGCATTCCGATATGGGAATATGATTGGGGCTATGGCACGAGCAGCAACGACGTCGGATGTCTTCAACGCGATCGCGGAGCCGCAGCGCCGGGAGATCCTGATGCTGTTGCGCGCGGGGGAGCGACCGGTGACCGAGCTGGCCCAGGAGCTGAGGATGACCCAGCCGGGGACGTCCAAACACCTGCGGGTGCTCCGGGAGGTCGGGCTGGTGCGGGACCGCAGGGTCGGCAAGCAGCGCCTGTACGGCCTCGACGCCCGCGGGCTGCGGCCGGTTCACGATTGGACCGGCGGATTCGAGCGGTTCTGGAACCAGAGCTTCAACCGGTTGGACAAGTACGTGCAGGAACTCGAGCAGACAACGCGAGAGGAATAGCTGATGAGCGCAACGGGACGAGGAGTGCCGGCTCGGTCCGCAACGGCGGACCGCGAGATCGTGATCGACCGAATCATCAAGGCACCGAGGGATCTGGTGTTCGAGGCGTTCACCGACGTGCGGCACCTGTCACGGTGGTGGGGTCCGGACGGGTTCACGACCACGACGCGGGCGTTCGACTTCCGCGTCGGCGGAGAGTGGGACTTCGTGATGCACGGCCCGGACGGGACGGACTACCAGGAGTGGATCTCCTGGACCGAGATCTCCCCGCCGGAGCGGATCGCGCTGGTCCACGGTGAATACCCGGGCGACCCGAGCGCTTTCGAGTCGGTCCTGACGTTCGAGCCCGACGGTGCGGCGACCCGGATCGAGATGCGCACGGTGTTCCCCACCAAGGAGCTGCGCGATCAGGCTGTCGAG
This sequence comes from Rhodococcus sp. NPDC003383, assembly GCF_053589115.1. Taxonomy (NCBI): domain Bacteria; kingdom Bacillati; phylum Actinomycetota; class Actinomycetes; order Mycobacteriales; family Nocardiaceae; genus Rhodococcus; species Rhodococcus sp. NPDC003383. Next base: position 125,244 of record NZ_JBSFRG010000010.1, read on the forward strand.
CAGTACCACGCGGTCGAGGGCGGCCGGCAGACCTTGAGCCACCTGGACGCCTATGTCACCGAGATCGTCCGGAAGGCGGCGGAGGGCTGATGACCGGGAAGGTGTTCTTCAGCGTGTCCATGTCGCTGGACGGATTCATCGCGCCCGAGTCCCTCGACGACCTGATGGGCCGGCAGTGGACGGAACTGCAGCAGTGGGTCTTTCCGCAGCGGTTCTTCCGGGAGAACCTGAAACTCGGCGAGGGCGGCGAGGAAGGACGCGACAACGACATCCTGCGGCAGACGTTCGAGCGCACCGGCGCGAGCGTGATGGGTAAGCGCATGTTCGACGGCGGCGAGCAGGGGTGGCCGGAGGAAGCGCCGTTCCACACCCCGGTGTTCGTCGTGACCCACGAGAAGCGTGACCCGTGGGAACGGCCGGGCGGCACGACCTTCCACTTCGTCAACAACGGTATCGAGGCCGCGCTCGAACAGGCCCGAGCGGTCGCCGGCGACCGGGACGTCCGCATCGCGGGCGGCGGCGCCGCGATCCTCGAGTACCTGAACGCCGGCCTGATCGACGAGTTCTCGATCGCGCTGTCACCGGTGCTTTTCGGCTCCGGGATCCGCCTGTTCGAGGGTGTGGACGCGGAGCGAGTGGCCCTGGAGCCGGTACACGTGGAGTCCTCGCCGAGGGTGACCCACCTGACCTACGCCGTGCGCCGCCGGTAGCTGTGTGGGCGCCGAGTCAGCGCGCTCACCGCCCGGCCTGGTGCTCTTCCACGAGAATCTTCTTCTGCACCTTGCCCATAGCGTTGCGAGGGAGCGTGTCGACGAAGTGGATCTCCCGGGGCCGCTTGTGGATCGACAGGGTGCGTGCGACGAAGTCGGAGAGCGTCCGCGCGTCGTTCGCTTCGCCGACGACGAATGCAACGATGCGCTGACCCAGATCGTCGTCGGGGACTCCGACGACTGCGGCCTCGCCGACGTCCGGGTGATCGAGCAGTGCCGCCTCCACCTCGCCGGCGCCGATCCGGTAGCCGCCCGACTTGATCATGTCGATCGACTCGCGGCCGACGATGCGATGGAATCCTGTTTCGTCCACGACCGCGATGTCCCCGGTCCGGAACCATCCGTCGGCGGTCATCGACTCGGCGGTCTTCTCCGGGTTGCGGAGATATCCGTCGAAGAGGGTGGCACCCGTGATCTCGAGGTTGCCCAGGGTCTCGCCGTCGTGCGGCACGTCGCCGCCGGAAGCGTCCCGGATCCGGCTGTGGACCCCGTCGATCGGGAGGCCGACCCACCCGGGGCGGCGTTCGCCGTCCACCCGGGTGCTCAGCGTGATGATGGTTTCGCTCATGCCGTAGCGCTCGATGGGCGCCGATCCGGTCAACGCCCGCAGCCGTTCGAAGACCGGCACCGGGAGCGGTGCGCTCCCGGACACGAGCAGTCGCGCGGAGCCGAGGGCGCGAGCGGACGACTCGTCGGCGCAGACCCTCGACCAGACGGTCGGTACCCCGAAATACAGCGAGCCCGCCGCAGCCGCATAGGAATCCGGGGTCGGCCGGACGGTGTGATGGAGCGGCGACCCGTGCCGCAGTGCGCCGACGACCCCGAGGATCAGCCCGTGGACGTGGAACAGCGGCAGGCCGTGGACCAGGGTGTCGTCCGGATTCCAGTCCCAGGCCTGCGCCAGCCCGTCGAGTCCGGCGGCCACGGCCGAGCGGGAGAGCAGCACACCCTTCGGTGCACCGGTCGTCCCGGAGGTGTACATGATCATCGCGGTTCGGTCGGCAGCCGGTTCTCGGTGAGTCGACCCGGATCGGGCAGTGATGTCGACCGGGACGGTCTCGAGCGCGACGTCCTCGCGAGGGTCGCCGAGCCAGAGTTGCGCGCGGGAGTCGGTCAGGATGTGTCCACGCTCGCCAGGGCCGGAGTCCGGGGGCACCGGCACCACGGGGACACCGGCGGTCAGGCAGCCGGTGACGGCGACGATCGTCTCGAGGCTTGCGGTCGCATCGATGGCGACGGCACTCGCCCCGGCGACCCGGTCGGCCACGGCAGCCGCAGCAGCGGTCAGTTCCGAACGGGAGAGGGCCCGATCGCCGACCTGGACTGCCGTGCGGTCTTCGGCGTCGGGGGAGAGCGCGGCCAGCAACGGCCGGGTGTCGTCGGTCATGTGTCGATCCTTTTCAGGGGTCGCCGGGGACGCACCCGGGAGACCCGGGTGCATAGGGGGTGATGGATGAGGGGGTGGGTCAGTCGGAGGTGCGCTTCGCCGAGCGGCGGGGTCGCGATCCGTTCTCGAGGGGCTCGAACAGCACGGCCGTGTTGATGGTGGCGAGTTCGCGGCTCGCGGCCTCGTACAGGCCGGTGAGCACCTGCATCGATCGCGACGCGTGCCGCATCTTCGTGGTGATGTCGCTGAGTTCCTCGAGATTGGACACGAGGGTCTCGCGGCGCAACTGGGCGTAGCGGTCGGTGACGGCCCGACCCTTCTCGGTGACGGTGAAGACGGACGAGGTGCCGGCCTTCCGTCGTTCGAGCAGGCCGAGGGTGACGAGTTTGCGGAGGTTGTACTGCAGGTTGGGCAGATCCTCCCGGTTGGTCAGTTGCGCGATCGTCGCAGTATCCTTGGACCGTTCCTGCATCCGGACGACGTGCAGCGCCACGATCTCGTTGAACGCCAGGTCGAGGTCGGTGGCCGTCCGGATCGCCTGGACGGCGAAGCGTTGGAACCCGCCCTCGGCCTGGAGGATTGCGAACTCGAAGGACGTCAACGCGTCCTCATAGGCGTTCTCGGCGAGATGCCAGCGCCTGCCGTCGGGCAGGGGGGTGTTGTCGTCGGTCGGCTCGGAGTCTGCGCTGGTCATCACTGTCTTCCGGGGTCGGCCCGGGCTCATCGCCCCGCGACGCGGTGCGCCGCGCTGGTCAACGGTACCAAGCCCGGCCGCACAGCATCAATGAAAATTTCACGAAATTTCCATTGACTCTCGATCGAAGTTCGATATTGTGGTGTCGGACACAGCGAGTGTCACTCCACTTCTCGGATCACCCGGTTCGCGGGTTCTCATCCCGGTTGCGTCTCAGCCCACAAGATCGCGACCGATCCCACAATCACCACCTCCAGGGAGGTCATTCCATGACCGCTATTTCGCACAGTGGATCCTCGGCGGGCGTCACCCGCCAGTACGCCCCGTATGTCCAGGCGGACTGGGGTTTCGCCAATCACTGGTACCCGGCCCTGCTGTCCAGCGAACTCGAGGACGGCACCGCCAAGGGCGTCACCATCGGCGGGCACGACATTGCGCTGCGCCGTAGCGCAGGCAAGACCTACGCGGTATCCGACCGGTGCATCCACCGCGGCGTGAAGCTCTCGGCGAAGCCGATGTGCCTGTCCGAGGGCACGATCACCTGCTGGTACCACGGCTTCACCTACGGACTCGACGACGGGAGTCTGACCACCATCGTCGGCAATCCCGACGACTCGCTGATCGGAAAGGCCCGCATCCGGACATATCCGGTGGAAGAGGCGAACGGGATCATCTACGTGTTCGTGGGTGAGGAGGACTTCGGCACTCCGCCGCCGTTGGCCAGCGACCTTCCGGCTCCGGTTACCAACGACCCCAACGATTCTCCGGTGCCGCACCTGCTCGACGAAGGTGTCGTGATCCGTGGGATCCACCGCAAGCTGGTCGGCAACTGGCGCCTCGCCGCGGAGAACGGCCTCGATCCGGGCCACCTGCTGGTGCACTGGGACAACCAGATCCTCGTCGCCCTCGACCGTGCCCTGCCCCTCGGCGTCAACGCGCTCACCGACTCGGCGACCGAGGAAATCGACATCGAGAACGGTCCCAAGGGCGTGATGAACCGCTACGACCGCCCCGACCTGTATCAGCCGGTCCTCGACAACCCCAAGGTCAACATGAAGGCCCGCGGCACGGTGCCGCACTACTTCCGCACCTCGCTGTGGGTTCCCGGCGTCCTGATGGTCGAGCACTGGCCGATCACCGATCACGTCCAGTACGAGTTCTACGTCCCGATCGACGACCACCACCACGAGTACTGGGAGGTCATCGCCACCCGCGCCCGCACCGACGAGGAGATCGCGGAGTTCAACTTCAAGTACGACAACTTCATGCTGCCGCTGGCGCTCGAGGGCTTCAACAACAGCGACGTCTTCGCCCGTGAGGCCACCGAGGAGCACTACACCCGTTTCGACGGCTGGAACAACGAAATGCTCTGCGACATGGACTATTCCATCATCGCGTGGCGCAAGATGGCGGCCCGTCATCCGCGCGGGTTCTTCGAGTCGCCGTACCTGGACGAGGACTGACCCATGACGATCACCCCGACCGAAGCGGTGGCGGCGTCCGAGGCCGGCGTCGCCCACACGGTAGACCTGACGTTCGCAGACGGCACCAGGACGGTGACCGTGCCGGCCGGTTCGACGGTCCTCGAGGCGGCGACGGCCGCCGGGGTCCGTCTGGTCAGCCAGTGCACCGTCGGCACGTGCGGCACGTGCGTCGGCAAGGTCGTCCGTGGCGACCTCGCGATGCCCGAGGATCGCGTGTTCTCGTTGCGGCAGGACGAGATTCGCGATGGACAGCGACTGCTGTGCCAGTCGGTGGCGTGCGCGGACAGCGAGGTCGAGCTCGACTACCCGGCCTCGATGCTCGACGAGTACCCGCTCGTCGCCGCCACCGCCAAGGTCGGGGCGATCACCTGGCTCGGTGAGTCGGTGGTCGAGTTCGTGCTCAAGCTGCCGAAGTCCGTCCGGTTCGCCTTCCGTGCCGGTCAGTACGTCCGGATGCGGGTACCGGGCACCGACGAGTGGCGCTCGTACTCGATGGCCTCCGGTGAGCGGGACCGCAAGAAACTCGCCTTCACCATTCGAGTCCTGCCGTCCGGGGTGATGTCGGACTACCTGCGCGACGCCGCCTCCGTCGGTGACCTGATCGAAATCGAGGGTCCCAGCGGCGGATTCGGCCTCGCGGAGGAACCGGGACCCACGCTGATGATCGCCGGCGGCACCGGTCTCGCACCGATGCTGTCCATGCTCGAGAACCTGCAGACCGCCCGCGAGGACCACCCGATCCGCTTGGTGTTCGGCTGCGCCCGGGAGGTGGACCTGTTCCACCTCGACGAACTCGACGCCCGCCGGAGCTTCATGCGCACTCTCGACGTCCGGGTGACGTGCGACGAGCCGACCTCCATCGACGAGGTCCTGACCGGGAACCCGGTCAGCGTCCTCACCGAGGACGATGTCCGCGACCCGCGCACCTCCGCCTACCTGTGCGGACCGCCGGCGATGCTCGCCGCCGCACACGACCGGCTGGTCGAACTCGGCCTGCCCGCCGAGCGCATCCACGCCGAGCAATTCCTTCCCAGCTAGCCGCTCCGCGGCCCCCCTTTTCGAAACAGAGGACGATATGAGCATCACCCGCTTGGGCGCTCTGAGCGTCGACGTCACCGACCTCGACACCTGGCGCCAGGTTCTGGTCGATCTGCTCGGCCTGCAGGCACGCCCCCGGCACAACGACAACGATCCCCTGCTGATCCGGCTCGACGACCACCACCACCGCATCGCGTTGTACCCCGCGAACGAGGACCGGATCCGGGCCATCACCTGGGAGGTCGACAGCCTCGACGACCTCCGCGACGTCGCGGAGCGGGTCGCGGCCGAAGGTATCGACGTCGACTGGATCGACACCGGAGCGCCGGAGGAGAGACTGGCCGTCGCGGCGTTCCGGTTCACCGACGCCGAAGGTTTCCCCAACGAGGTCGTGTTCGGACCCACCATCGACCACACCCCGCTCGCCGGGGGAGGGGTGATCAGTGGCTTCGTCACCGGTGAACTCGGCCTCGGTCACGTGGTGCTGATGTGCCGGGACTACCCGGCCGCGGTCGACTTCTACACCCGCGTCCTCGGCTTCGAGCTCACCGACTACATCGTCTGGGACGGTGCGGATGCCACCTTCCTGCACTGCAATCCGCGGCACCACAGCCTGGCGCTGATGAACGAGTGCTTCAGCTTCACCGGCGGTGACTTCAACCACCTGATGATCGAGACGAAATCGCTCGACGACGTGGGCCGCGCATACGATCTCGTCACCGGCGCGGGCATCGCACTGCAGATGACTTTCGGCCGGCACACCAACGACGGCGTCACCTCGTTCTACATGCGCACACCGTCCGGCTTCGCGATCGAGATCGGCTACGGAGGCGACACGATCGACTCCGACGACTGGGAGGTCAAGACCTTCCGCTCGCCGTCGCGGTGGGGCCACGAACCGCAGAAGGTCGGATGAGTACCGTGACCGGCACCGAGGCCGTCTCTCCGATCGCCGATATTCTCGCCGACGAGCACCCCAGCGTCTCTGCCGTCGAGCGCTGTCTGGACCGGATCACGCAGCGCGACCAGGAAATCGGAGCGTGGGCGCACCTCGATCCGGCGCTCGCCCTCGAACAGGCACGGGCGCGGGACGCCGAGCCGCGACGGTCGCCGCTGCACGGTATCCCGTTCGGGCTCAAGGACATCATCGAGACCGGTGACCAGCCGACCGGCTACGGATCCGACCTGTGGTCCGGGTGGCAGCCCGCGCAGGACGCCGAGGTGGTCCGTCGGCTCCGGCGGGACGGCGCGGTGATCCTCGGCAAGACGACCACCACGGAGTTCGCCACCTACCGGCCCACCGCCACCCGGAACCCGCACGGACTCGATCGAACACCGGGCGGGTCGTCGAGCGGGTCCGCGGCCGCGGTCGCGGACGGTCAGGTGCCGCTCGCGCTCGGTACCCAGACCGCGGGATCGGTGCTGCGGCCGGGATCGTTCTGCGGGGTGTTCACCCTGAAACCGACCTACGGGCGGTGGCCGTTCGACGGGGTCCTGCCCGTCGCGCTCACCTTCGACACCGTCGGCGCATTCGCCCGCCATCCGGCGTGGCTGGGGGCGATCGACGAGTCGCTCTCGACCGACGGGTCCACCACCCCGCCGGCCGCGGTTCTTCCCGCGTTGCGGAACCTGCGCGTGGGGATTCTCCGGCCCCCGTGGGCGGACCGGGCCACCCCGGCCGCGGCGGCGCTGCTCGACGAGTTCGCGGAGAACCTGCGCGGGGTCGTGGCCGACGTGCGGGACGTGCCGGTGCCGGACGAACTGGACGCGCTGGACCGGGCGCACACCCTGGTCATGGCCGTCGAGGCGTCCGCCTCGCTCACCGACCGCATCGCGCGTCCGCATGTCGAACGGGTCTCCGAGCAGTTGCACCGATTCCTTCACGACGGGCGCACCGCCGCCCCCAGCGAGATCCAGCGGGCGCGCCAGGTGCTGAGGGGCGTGCGAACGTTCGTCGGGCGTGCGTTCGACGAGGTCGATGTGCTGGTCACGCTCGCGGCACCGGGCGAGGCCCCGCCGATCGAGACCGGCACCGGCGACCCGGTGTTCAACAAGCTCGCCAGCATCGCCGGGTGCCCGGCGGTCGGCCTGCCCGCCGGGCGCGGGGTCGAGGGCCTGCCCCTCGGTATCCAGCTCATCGCGCCGCACCACGCCGACCAGGGGCTGGTCCGCATCGCGACGTGCCTGACCGATCGCGTCGGACTGGCGCATCGCTTCGAAGTCCACGAAGGGGGCCGACCGTGACCGACACTCTCGACACCACGGACGCCGTGACACTCGATCCCGCCCGGCGGGAGATGTACGAGAAGGTCTGCGCGAAACTGAATCCCGATCGATTCCGGGATCTGCTCGTCGACCTGGTGAACATCCACAGCCCGACCGGTCGGGAGCGTCCTGCGTCCGAGCACATGGCGAGCTACCTGCAGGAGAACGTCGGAATCGACGCCCGGTACCAGCCGATCTCCGAGCACACCGGCAATGCGATCGGCGAGCTACGGGGTAGCGGTGGCGGAAGCCGATTGCTGCTGTACGCGCCCATCGACACCCACATCGATCCCGAGGCCGACGTGCCGTGGGTCGGGAAGTCGTTGCGGCCCGACATGATTCCCGAGGCGAAGGTCGACGGCGATCTGGTGATCGGGCTCGGCGCCTCGAACCCGAAGTGCATGGTGGCGGGGCTGACCGAGGTGCTGCACGCGGTCGTCGACGCGGACCTGCCGTTGCTCGGCGATCTGGCGATCGGCTTCGCGGGCGGCGGGATGCCGGTGAGCATGAGCAATCGCGATCAGGTCGGGATGAGTTCCGGGGTGTTCCATCTGCTCACCCACGGCATGATGCCCGATCACGCGATCGTGCTGAAGCCGTGGTGGGCGGTGTACCCGGAGGAACCCGGGATGTGCTGGTTCAAGGTGACGGTGCGCGGCACGTTCGGGTACGCGGGCATCAGCCGCGGCACCGAGGGTTTCCGATCCTCGATCGTGCCCGCCGCCACGGTGATCCAGGAGATCGAGGCGTGGCTGCCGGAGTACACGGCGCGCAACACCTCCGGGTCGACGCTGCCGGAGGGCTGGATCTCGGCGGTCCGGTCCGGCAGTCCCGACAAGCCGGCCTTCCCGTCCGCGGCGACGGAGATCTATCTCGATGTGCGGGTCAATCCGCGGACCACACCCGGCGAGGTGCGGCATCAGTTCGCCGAGATGATCCGCGCCCTGCGCACGCGACATCCCGACATCGAACTGGACTGGGAGATGTACGGGTCCCTCCCGGCCGGCATGACCGACCCCGACAACTGGATCATCCAGAGCTGCCGACGGGGTTGGGAGGAAGTCGAGGGCAAGCCCTACGAGTCCACCCCTCTGCTGGGTGGGCAGACCGACGGCACTCTGATCCGTCGTCTCGGAATTCCTTGTGCCCGAATCGGTTACCCTTGGCCGCCGGCAAGTGCCCCGGCCGAACTCAACGAGGGTCTCGGCGGCATGGGTGTCGCCTCGGTGACCGACGTGATGATGGCGACCCGTGCCATCGCCTTCGCCGTCGTGGACACCCTGACCCGTACCCGAGAGGAACTCGACCTGTGAAACGTGTACTGAACATCGTCCCCGTCCCGGTTCCGCCGGAGGCGCTGGACGCCTTCGCTGCCCAGCTCTCCGGAGACTTCGTGCACCCGGCGTTCGAGAACGTCTTCGTCTCGGCGCGCAACGGCGGCGGCAGCCTCGACAGCGCCTACGAAACGACCCTCGCGGACGCGTTCGTGCTCGACGCGGGCTGTCGCGCCGAGGAGCAGGGCTACGTCGGGGTCTGCGTGAACTCGATGAGCGATTCGGCGCTCGCCGCCCTGCGGTCCCGGCTGTCCATCCCGGTCGTCGCGCCGAGCCAGGCCACCATGCTGCTGGCCTGCCTGCTCGGCAAGAAGTTCTCGGTGGTCACCATGTGGCCGCAATGGCACGAGCTCTATCACAAGGCTGCTCGCGAAAACGGCATCACCTCCCGACTGGCGTCGGTGCGCGACATCGGCGTCCGCCCGGATGCTGCCGAATTGCTGGCGGGCAAGGAGGATTTCGTCTTCGCGGCGCTCGAGCGCGAGGCGAAGGCCGCCGTTGCGGAGGACGGCGCCGACGTCATCATCCTCGGTTCGACGACGATGCATCAGAGCCACGCCCACCTGTCCACCGTCCTCGACGTTCCGGTGCTCAATCCCGGTGTCGTGGCCTACAAGATGTGCGAAATGCTCGTGCAGACCGGCCTGTCGCACAGCAAGCAGGCATACCCCTCGCCCGAACGGCCGCAGGACGACCTGCTCGCCGCGGTGGCATCCGTCTTCCCCTCGAAGGAGTCCTGATGCAGGTCGACACCAATCCCGAAGTTGCACAGACCATCCGAACCGGTGGGTTCGAGACCAACTACCACGACGTAGGGTCGGGTGACGGCATCCCGGTGCTGCTGCTGCACGGTTCCGGCGCCGGCGTCTCGGCGTGGGCCAACTGGCGGGGACTGATCCCGGTGCTCGCCGAGCAGCGTCGGGTGATCGCCCCCGACCTGGTCGGTTTCGGGTACACCACCCTGCCGGACCCGGTCCGCTTCGAGATCTTCGATACCTGGATCGATCAGATTCTCGCGCTGCTCGACGCCCTCGAGATTCCGAAGGTGCACGTGGTCGGCAATTCGTTCGGTGGGGGACTCGCGTTGCACCTGGCGGTCCGGCATCCGCAGCGGCTCGGCCGGATCGTGCTGATGGGAGCCGGTGGTGTGCAGTTCGACTTCACGCCCGAACTCGACGCGCTGTGGGGCTACACGCCCTCGGTCGAGAACATGAAGAAGATCATGGACATCATGGCCTACGACCGGTCGCTGGTCACCGACGAGCTGGCCGAGCTGCGGTACCGCGCGACGGCGCGGCCCGGCGCACAGGAGGCCTTCGAGCAGGTCTTCCCCGAGCCTCGCCAGCGGTGGCTGGACGCGCAGATCGTGCCCGACGCCGACCTGGCCGCGATCGAGCACGAGGTGCTGATCCTGCACGGCCGGGAGGACCGGGTGGTGCCGGTTGCGGCGTCGCAGAAGATGTTCGACCTGATTCCGAATTCGCAGCTGCACGTCTTCGGCAAGTGCGGTCACTGGACACAGATCGAGCATGCCGCACGCTTCCAGCAGCTGGTGAGTGCCTTCTTCGCCGAGGACACCGCGGGGGCCGATCGGTCATGACCGGCCAGGGACGAAGAGTCGCGGTGGTCGGTGCGGGGATCGCCGGCCTGTGTTCGGCGAAACTGCTGTCCGAGTTCGGATTCGACGTCCACGTCTACGATCGGACCCCGGACGTCGGTGGGGTGTGGAGTGTGACGCGGCGGTATCCCGGTGTCACCACCCAGAACAACAAGGGCACGTACGCGTTCTCCGACTTTCCGATGCCGGCCGACTATCCCGAGTGGCCGACCGGGGAACAAGTCCAGCGGTACCTCGACGACTATGTCGAGCACTTCGATCTCCGGCGCCTGTTGCGTTTGGACACCGAAGTGGTCTCGGCGGACCAGGATCCCGTCTCGCAGCGCTGGACGGTCACCAGCCGGAACGCCGTCGCGGGGGAGACCGCGGTCGAGGAGTACGACCGTCTGGTGGTCGCCAACGGCATTTTCTGCGACCCGTTCCTCCCGCCCTACGAGGGGCGGGAGGAGTACGAGGCCGCGGGAGGCCGGCTCTGCGCAGCCTCGGACTTCCACGACCTCGCCGACGCCGCGGACCGCGACGTACTGGTCGTCGGCTACGGCAAATCGTCCTGCGACGTTGCCGAGGCATTGAGCGACGTCGCGGCCTCGACCACCCTCGTGGCCCGTGAGGTCACCTGGAAGATGCCGCGCAAGCTCGCAAACGTACTGAACTACAAGTACATCCTGCTCACCCGTCTCAGCGAGGGACTGTTCGAGCACATCGAGCAACGCGGACTCGGGCGGTTCCTGACCGGGTCGGGGCGGTTCGTCCGCAACGGGTTGCTCGGCGGCATCGAGGGGGTCGCGCGTCGGCAACTGCGGCTCGACCGGACCGGGCTGGTGCCGGAGGGCTCGTTCGAGCGGATCGTGCGTCACGCGGTCAGCCTCGCCACCGAGGGCTTCTACGAGAAGGTCGAGGCCGGCACGATCTCGGTACGGCGGGGAAGGTCCATCGCGGTGCTGAGGGAGAAGGACGGGCGGCCGGTCGCCGAACTCGACGACGGCACGGTGCTGCCCGCCGACGTGGTCGTCTGCGCTACGGGGTTCGTGCAGCGAGTGCCTTTCCTGCCGGAAGCGGTGCAGAAGCGACTGCTCGACGACGACGGCAACTTCCTGCTGTACCGACAGATCCTGCCGAACGAGGTGGCCAATCTGTACTTCGTCGGCTACGGGTCCTCGCTGTTCAGCCCGCTCAGCGCCGAGGCGGCGGCACTGTGGACCGTCAACCACATGCTGGGAGGGGCGATCCCGCCGGTCGAGGAGCGTCGCGCGTTCGTCCGCACGCGACTGGACTGGATGATCGACCGTACCGAGGGCAAGCAGGCCCGCGGCACGAACATCATCCCGTTCTCGCTCCGGCACGTGGACGAGGTTCTCGACGAGATCGGACTGAACGTCGGCCCGGGCACCCGACTGCTGCAGTGGCTGCTGCCTGCCCGCCCGTCCTCGTACCGGCACGCCGCCCGGGAGCTGAAGCGGCGTCACTCGGTGACCGAAGAAAGGACGGTGGTCTCGACAGCGTCATGATCGTTCGGCTCGATCGTGCGACAGGGCTCGGCGCTGTCATGTCCCGGCACGCGGATCAACGAGGGATCTGCGGGTCTCGGTCATGTACAGCGCCGAGTCCGGTTGTCGGTGTCGCCACGGTCGAGGCGGTGGGTCACAACGGCGGGAGCAGCCGGGTGCGGAACAGGTCGAGGACCTGGTCGAGTGCGTCCCGCGTCGGTTGCCCGGGTTCCTCGATGAGGTGTTCGGTGAGCACCGAGTGAGGTCCGAGGGCCGCTGCGGGATTGGCGGCGGAGTTCTCGAGCTCCACACCGACGAATGCCGGGCCCAGCTGCTCGCGCAGATAGGCGAAGCGTTCGGCACGGCAGTTCTTGTCGCCCTTGAATCGCAGCCCCAGGACCGTGAGCCCGTTGGCGCAGCGCTGTTTGACCTTCGCCAGATCGTCGGGGGAGATGTCGATCGAACGCCGCTGTCGTGCGGTGATTCCGTACGGCAGCGAGGGCTGGGAGAGCACCGGCGCCAGCAGACGGTCGTCGGTGGCCATCGCCAGGGCGAACCCGCCGGTGAAGCACATGCCGACCGCTCCGACCCCCGGCCCGCCGCATCGGCGATGTTCCTCGGCGGCCAGGGCGCGCAGCCACGAGACGACCGGGGAGGTCTTGCCGGTGGCCAGCACGGTGAATTCGCGGCTGATGCAGGCGGGAACGAGCGACTCGGCGAACACGCGGGCCGCGCCCAGCCTGCCGTCGACGTCGGGGTCGGGGTAGGCGCGTCCCGGCCGGCCGAACAGGTGGGGCAGCACGGCCGTGCAGCCGATCGCGGAGACGCGGCGGGCGAACTCGAGCACTTTCGGTGTGATGCCGGGTATTTCGGCGATCACGATCACCGCCGGTCCCGTGCCCTGACGGAAGACCGTGCGCGTCTTGCCGTCGTGGGTGAAGGTGACACGGTCGAAATCGTCCATGGTGTCGTCCGGCATGGAACGTGACGATATCCCGGTGCGTGTTAGGCCGGTGCGGCTTTCGCGTGCGCGGCCGCGAGTGCAGGCGGATCCACTGTCCGCCAGCGCCTGGGTTGGGCGGGACACAGCACCGGGTTTCTCCCCAAACGTTCAGTTGCGTGGTGACTTCGGGCCCTGGTTCCTCGGCCGGGTACGGCGTAGCGTGAGGCGAAGACCAAGTGTGAAGCGCTTGCTCCTCGAGGAATGGCGGTTCGCCGCGACGGGTGTGGGGGCGTCGCACCTGCGTTTGCCATCGCAGATCCTCTCGACGGGAGCCTGCCCGAGGGACCTACCCCTCCGGGCGCTGAAATAGACGCGAGGTGCTCACAGGAGCGACTACGAACGTTCAGACCACCGTCGACGAAGTTCAGCCCAAGCCGTTTGATCCCCGGTCCATCATTCGATCCCCGGTCCATCATCTTGGGGAAGGCTGATGAAAGGCGTCGCCATGGGACACCCACAACGCTCCGAGACGTCGGTCCTCGTGAAGGCCGCATCGACCATCCGGCGGCGCCGCACAGGGTTGGTGGGAGTCCCGTCGAAGCCTCCAGGCCACGTCGCTATCCGCACGACAGCATCCATCGGCGTCGCCGTGTCGGCGGTGATCGGTGTCATGGCGGTGGGCGTCGCGGCTACGGTGTCGCCGCCGGTGCCGCCCGTGAAGCCGGCGGCTTCGACCGCGCTGATCTTGGGCACGTCCACTGTCCCAACGCCCGACGACTACTGGGTCGAGACCGTGATGAATCAGTTCATCGTGCCGACTCATCCGGGGCAGACGATCACGCCCGTTGCGGTGACGACACCGGAGGAGGGCTGGCCCCTCGGTGGGCTCTTGCGCATCCTCGAACTCGTGCTCGGGCCGCCGGAAATCTGGGGGCTCGATGGCCCAGGCTGGCCGGACGAGCCGTGGTGGAAACTCACCGGACTCTTCGATCGCACCCTGAATCAGTCGCTGGAGGCGGGGCTGGACGATCTGGAGAGGGCGATGGCCGAGCACGGCAACGACCATCTGGTGATCTACGGTTACTCACAGAGTGCGATCCTCGCGAATCTGGAGAAGCGCAAGCTCGCCGAGCAATACCCGGCAGGAACCCCAGCCCCCGATATCGACTTTGTACTCGGTGGTGACTTCAACCTTCCGAACGGCGGCTTCTTCGCTCGATTCCCCGGCCTTTACATTCCGATCCTCGATTGGTCGTTCAACGGCCCTGAGCCAGCCGACACCCAGTTCGACACAGTGGTGATCACTCGGCAGTACGATCCCTTCGCCGATTTCCCGTTGTATCCGCTCAACCTCATCGCCGATTTGAACGCGGCTCTGGGCTTCTTCTACGTGCATTCGTATCCGTTCGACGTCAGCCTGGCTGACCCGGCGGCGTCGTCGGCATTCCAGGGCACCCACGGTGACACCAGCTACTACTTCTTCCCGACCGAAGATCTGCCGTTGTTCGGTCCGCTGCGCACTCTCGGTGTTCCTGAATCTGCGATCGACGTGGTGGAACCCACTTTCCGGGTGGTCGTGGAATCGGGCTACGACCGCAGCATCCCGCCCTGGCAACCCACTCCGGCGCGGCTGTTCCCTCCGTTGGATCCGGTGAAGGTGACTGCTGATCTTGTGGAGGCGGTCGGCGAGGGCGTCGACAACGCCCTGGCTCATTTCGCCGCGCCGCCGTTGCCGAGTATCCCGGCGGCGGCGGTCGCGGACGCCAGCCAACCGATGGTGGATCAACCTCCCAGTCCGGTGCGGTTGTTCCCTCCGGAGCCGGCGACTGTGGCCGCAGATATCGTGAACGCAGTCGGGAAGGGTGTCACTAACTTCCTGGCTCCTGTCGGCCCGTATCCGAACTGACCGTTCATCGATGGTTGGGCATCGGCACGTGCTGCGTCGGTCGGATTCTTCGGTGCTGCAATAGCGTCGAGTTGAGGTTCATGGCGTCGTAGACGCCCGCGCCAGCTCCGCTGTCCTCGAATCGTCTCTGTGCTCCCCTGCGCCACCACCTCACGGACCTGCGGGAGTTCACTGTGTACGTCGTCCCGGATCGTCTCGATGTCGACGGCGTGTTCGATGGACCGGGACTATGCGCGCAGGAGCCGGTAGCGGGTGGAGCGGGGGAGCGCTCGCCAGGGCGATTCCTCTAGCCGGTTTGTTCGAGATCCGCCGGCGGCAGGCAGAGGCGGGCGAGGTCGTCGAGTGAGACCGACAGTTCGGTAGCCAGTGCGGCGACCGTGGTGAACGCCGGTGTCGCCAGTCGCCCGGTTTCGATCTTGCGCAGGGTTTCGGGCGAGATGCCCGCGGCGTTCGCGACGTCGGCCAGCGTGCGCCCGCCGCGCGCGCGGCGCAGGTGTTCGCCGAGGCGTTTGCCGGTGGCGAGCTGTTCCGGGGTCAAGGGGAGGCGGACCATGGGGCCACCCTACCCGAACCGGTATGAAAATACCGATGCGATCCGCTTACGGTGGTATTTTAATACCGATTCTTCGACCGATGCAGGAGTGCGGATCGTTGCTGGAACTGAAGACGACACAAGAGATCGCGGCCATGCGCGTCACCGGGGCGTTCATCGCCGATCTGCTCGCGGATCTGGCGGGAATAGCGAAGCCCGGGGTGAACCTGCTCGATCTGGAACATCGCGCGCGGCACCTCATCGAGGAGCGTGGCGCGAAGTCCTGCTACTGGGACTACGCCCCCTCCTTCGGAAGCGGCCCGTTCCGGAACGTCATCTGCCTGTCCGTCAACGACGCTGTCCTGCACGGACTTCCACACGACTATCTGCTACGCGACGGTGACGTGCTCACCATGGACATCGCGGTCTCGATCGACGGATGGGTCGCCGACTCCGCGCGCACCGTCATCGTCGGCACGCCGCGACCCGAGGATCAGCGGCTCGTCGAAGCCACCGAACGGGCCCTCGAAGCCGGAATCGCCGCGGCCCGACCCGGCAACAAACTGGGCGACATCTCGGCGGCGATCGGCGCAGTGGCAGCCGAGTACGGCTATCTCGTCAACACCGAGTTCGGCGGCCACGGCCTCGGTCGTACGATGCACGAGGATCCGCACGTATCCAACACGGGACGTCCCGGCCGCGGCCTGAAACTGCAGCCCGGCCTGACCCTGGCACTCGAACCGTGGTTCGCGCAGGGCACCGACCGGATCGTCTACGACCCGGACGGATGGACCATCCGTTCCGCGGACGGATCACGCACCGCGCACAGCGAACACACCATCGCCATCACCGACGGTGACGCGCAGATCCTCACGCTTCCCGCGGGTCTCTGAACCGAGTGCGATGCGCGGATCCGGTGGGGTGAACGCCGACCGTCGACTAGATTCGTTCGCACGGCTGGAGCCGGGTGCGCCGGCCTCGTCCCGAGCGGAGTGCCATGACCCTGATCGGCGGACTTCCGGCCCATGTCCTGCTCGTTCACGCGATCGTGGTCCTCGTGCCGCTCGTCGCACTCGGGGTCGTTCTCTCGGCGCTCTGGCCGGTCGCGCGTGTCCGGCTGGTGTGGCCCACGCTCGTGCTGGCCGTCGTGCTGCTCGTGCTGACCCCCGTAACCACCGACGCGGGGGAATGGCTCGAGCAGCAGCTCGGGGAGAGCCCGCGGATCGAGACCCACGCCGACCTCGGCGAAACCATGCCCTGGGTCGTGATCGCCCTGTTCGTGGCGGCCCTGCTGGTCGCTGCCGTCCATGTGCTCATCGCCCGTGAACGCATCCCCGCCGCCCGGGTGAGGATCGTGACCGTGATCGTCGCGGTCGTCGCCGTGATCATCGCCGTCGGCGCGGTTGTTCAGGTGTATCGGGTGGGGGAGTCCGGTTCCCGGGCGGTGTGGGAGGGGCGGGTCCCCGTGACGTCCGGATGAGCCGAGCCCGGTCTCGGAAGAAGGGTCGCCCGGCCTCCGCGGTGTTCGGCACCGGACGCACCACGTATCCCATTCCCTGCCCACCGGCCACGAATCGGTCCCGTATCGTCTCGTCGCACGGGCCGCATCCCGCGCCGCGCACGCACGACAAGGAGTCCCGATGGGGGAAGCATTCATCGTCTCGGCCGCCCGCCTACGGATCGGCCGCGCATCGTTCGAGGCCACCCGATGAGCGGCCTGTTCGACGTCGAGGGCAAGACCGTGGTCGTGACCGGCGGCACCCGCGGCATCGGGTTGATGATCGCGAAGGGCTTCGCCGAAGCCGGTGCGCGGGTCATCATCTCGTCCCGCAAGGCCGATGCGTGCGAGTCGGCCGCCGCGGAACTGTCCGCGTTCGGTGACGTGGTCGCGCACCCGGCGGACCTGAGCACCCCGGAGGGGGTGGCCGATCTCGCCGCATTCGTGACCCGGACCTTCGACCGGGTGGACGTGCTGGTCAACAACGCCGGGGCCACCTGGGGTGCGCCCGTCGACGAGTTCCCCCTCTCCGGGTTCGACAAGGTCCTGGGCCTCAACGTCACCTCGGTGTTCGCGCTGACGCAGGCGCTGCTGCCGCAGTTGCGGGCCGCGGCGACCCCGGACGACCCGGCGCGAGTGATCAACATCGGATCGATCGACGGGATCGTGGTCTCGGGAACCGAGAACTTCTCGTACGGGGCATCCAAGGCCGCGGTGCACATGCTCACCCGCAAGCTCGCCGCCACTCTCGCACGCGAGCACATCACCGTGAACGCCGTGGCGCCGGGACCCTTCCCGACGAAGATGATGGCGTTCATACTGGACGACCCCGCGCTGAAATCCGCGGTCGAGGGCAATGTCCCGCTCGGGCGCATCGGTAGCCCCGAAGACATCGCGGGCACCGCGATCTTCCTGTCGTCGCGGGCCGGCGCCTACCTCACCGGCACGGTGATCCCGGTGGACGGGGGCATGAGCGGTACCCGCTGATTCGTTCCGCTCCCGGTGTCGGTAGCAGGCCCTTGTCAAGTGCCCGGTCGAACCCTTTGACTGGTAGGTGGACCCAGCTCCCGATCCCACACCGGACAGCGAGGATGCAGATGCCCACACATCGAGCAGTTCACGTCGAGTCGGCCGGGGGAGCACTGACCCTCGTCGACACCGAAACCACCTCCCCCGATCCCGGACATGTCCGAATTGCGGTGTCCGCCTGCGGAATCTGCGGCACCGACCACGGCTTCGTGAACGGCGGATTTCCCGGTACGACCTGGCCGCTGACGCCCGGCCACGAAATCGCCGGAACCATCGCCGAACTCGGCGCCGGGGTCACCGGTTTCGACATCGGCGACCGGGTCGCGGTGGGATGGTTCGGCGGCCACTGCAACGAGTGCGTTCCCTGCCGCCGAGGAATATTCATCCACTGCGAAAAGCTGCAGGTGCCGAGTTGGCACTATCCGGGCGGTTACGCCGAGTCGGTGACGGTGCCCGTCACTGCGCTCGCCCGGATTCCGGACGAACTGTCGTTCTCGGAGGCCGCCCCCATGGGTTGCGCCGGCGTCACCACCTACAACGCGCTGCGCAAGACCCGGGCACTACCCGGCGACCGGGTCGCGGTCCTGGGACTCGGCGGTCTCGGTCACCTGGGAGCGCAGTTCGCCCGCGCGATGGGATTCGAGACCGTTGCCATCGCGCGTGGCGCCGGCAAACGGGACGACGCCCTGGAGCTGGGGGCCCATCGCTACGTGGACTCCTCGGCGGGCGACGTGGCGGAGGCGTTGCAGGCACTCGGTGGCGTGTCGGTGGTGCTGGCCACCGCGGCGAACTCCGCGGCGATGGCCGCGACGGTCGGTGGGTTGCAGCCGCAGGGCGAACTCGTCGTCGTCGGCGCGACGGTCGATCCGCTGCCGATCAATCCTCTGCAGCTGATCATGCCCGGGCTGAGTGTGACCGGTCACCCGTCCGGGACGGCACGCGATGTCGAGGAGACGATGCGATTCGCGGTACAGACCGGAGTGCGCGCTCGCATCGAGGAATGTCCCCTGTCCGAGGCCGCGCAGGCGTACGCCGTCGCCGAGGAGGGACGCGCGCGCTATCGCATGGTGCTCACCATGTGAGCACAACTGCCCTAAGCCCTGCCGGTCCCCTCGGCGAGCCCCTTGTCCAGCTGTGCGACGAGCACCTTGCCGAGTTCGGTGAGGGCGCGCAGCTGATCGTCGTCCAGCCCGTCGAACACCAGCCGGCGCACCGTCTCGACGTGGGACGGCGCCGCCTCGACGACCTTCTCGTAGCCGCTGTCGGTCAGTACCGCGTACGAGCCGCGGCTGCCCGGAATCGGCTCGCGGTACACCCAGCTGCGCTTGGCGAGGCGGGTGACCACGTGGGACAGCCGCGACAGCGACGCATTCACCGATTCCGCGAGGACGGACAACTGGGCGCGCCGGTCCGGTGCCTCCGACAGCAGCGCGAGGGTGAAGTACTCGAAGTGCGTCAGATCGGAGTCGCGCTGGGTCTGGGTGTCCAGGGCGGCGGGCAACCGGGTGATCACCGACACCAGCAATCGCCAGGCGGCCTGCTCGTTCGGGTCGAGCCAGCGGGGACTGTCGCTGCCCATGAATGTGTCCTCGCTTCCGTCGTCACTACCCGTCCAGCCTGCCAAAGAGACGGGTGCTCGCGCGCGGCGGGCCGCTCCGATCACTTCGGATCGGTGTCGTCCGCGCGGCAGATCATCACGGGCCGCTCCGCGCGGTGAAGAAGATTCTGACTCGTCGAACCGAGCAGGGCACCGGCGATGCGGCCCCGGCCGCGGCTGCCGACGACCACGAGCTGGGCGTCGTCCAGGACCCGCAGCAGCTCGCGTGGCGCGGATCCGCGCGTCGATACCTCCTCGACCGCCACGTCGGGGAAGCGCTGCCGGTAAGGGGCGAGAATCTCGCGCAACTTCGACGCCTGCTCGCCTGCCACGGCGTCCCAGTCGACGAGGAGCGTCGCCGGACCCACGATCGGCATCGAGTCGGTGATCACGGTGTCGGCGGCGAATTCGCCGGTCCAGGTGCGGACCGCGGTGACGGGTGCGCCCGTCAGCTCGGCGAAGCCGAATGCGGTTTCGGTCGCGTTCGCGGATGTCGACGTGCCGTCCACGCCGACGACGATCGGGCGGGTGTCCGGTCCCGGATCGGCCGGGTCGCCGCGCCACACCACGACCGGGCACGGCGCGCGGCCGGCCACCCGGGACGCGGTGGAGCCGAGCAGCCACCGCTCGACCGACCCGCGACCGGTCGCGCCGACGACGATGAGCGACGCGTCCTTCGCGGCCGTGAGCAGGGTCGTCGCGGGGGCCTCCTCGTCGAGCAGCGTCGTCAGCTGGGCCTCGGGTGCGTGCTCCCGGACGGCGGCGACCGTCTCGGAGAGGATGCGGGTGCCGTCCTCGGTCAGGCTGTCCGCCAGCTGCTGGGACAGGGTCGGATCGCCGATGCCGAGCAGGCGCGTGGGGTGCGATGTCGAATGCACCAGTTGCAGTGACCGGCCCAGCTTCCCGGCGACCGCTGCGGCCCACTTCGCGGCGCCGAGCGAGGTGTCGGATCCGTCGATGCCGACCGCGATGTGTGTTCCGGTGTTCACGAATGTCATGCCTTCCTCGCCTTCGGCCGATGGTCAGCTGTCGTGCGAACTTGCGTGGCGATCGAGCCTGCCGCGACACGAGTTGAGACTATCTCTCGCATGGCTCTTCTCGCGGCGTTCATTGTGGTGACGACCCTCGTCGTGATGACGATCGGGAAGGCCCCTGCAGTGCTGGCATTGGCCACGGCACTGGTCGTCGCGGGCCTGGCCGGGATTGCCACTCCGGCCGAACTGTTCGCGGGGTTGAGCAACAGCGGCGTCATCACGATCGCGGCGATGCTCGTCATCGCGAAAGGCGTCCTGCGGACCGGGGCGGTTTCCCGCGTCACCCATCTGCTGCTGTCCGGGGTTCGCACCTCGGGTCAGGTGCTGCGCCGGTTGATTCCGTCGGTCGGGTTCGTCTCGGCGCTGATCAACACGACCCCGATCGTGGCGATGCTCATCCCGGCCACGAAGGAACTCGAGCAGCGGTCCCGGATCCCGGCGCGCGGAATCCTGCTGCCGGTGGCGCACGCGACGACCCTGGCGGGGTCGGCGACGCTGATCGGAACCAGTTCGAATCTGCTCATCGCCGGGCTCGCCGAGCCGGCCGGGGTGCGGGTGTCGATGTTCTCGTTCGTGCCCATCGCGGTGCCCGTGGCCGTCGTCGGCTGGCTGGTGCTGACGGTCACCGCACCCTTGCTGCTCGGTGGACGGGTCGCCGAGGGGGAACGCGACCTGTCGTGGCAGGCCGAGATCCCGATCTCGGCGCGGGCGCTTGCCGTCGGCCGCACCGCATCCCGGCTCGACGTCCGTTCCACGGCGGAGTACGAACTCGTGGAGATCCGCCGCTGGGGCGACCCCGTGGCCATCGACAGCACGCTCGAGCCGGGCGACGTCCTGGTGTACCGGGCGACCGAGGCCGGTGTCCGGATGCTGTGGTCGAACCCGGTTTTCGGCCTCGTTCCGCAGCGGTTGTTCCGCGTGGCCATCGCCACCAACGAGGGCCGGTCGGTGCGCGACCTCGAGGAGCACGAGGACATCCTGGTGATCGCCGCGCAGACCGATCGGCTGCTGCGTGAGGCTCCCGCGCAACCCGGTGGGTTGTGCCTGGTCACCGCGGAATCGGCCGACTCGCTCGCGGACAACTCCCTGGTCGCGGTGTGGCGGGAGCTGTCCGGCAAGGCGCCGCAGGCCGCGAAGACGTGGATCGCCGTGAGCATCCTGGCCGCCACCATCGCCGCGGCGTCGTCCGGCGTCCTCGCGGTCGAACTCGTCGCGACCGCCGGCGCCGTCCTGATGGTGCTGACCGGGGTGCTGACGCCGAGATCGGCCGTGCGCGCCCTGAACTGGAACATCCTGGCGATCATCGCCGGATCGGTGGGGCTGGGCACGATCGTCATGCGCAGCGGCCTCGGGGACTACATCTCCGACGCCGTTCTCACCCTGGGGGCCGGGAACGTCGCGTTGATCGTGCTGGTGTTCGTCGTCGGCACGACGTTGTTGACGAACGTGGTGACCAACGCCGCCGCCGCGGCCATCCTGACCCCGATCGCCCTGCAGATCGCCGCGACCACGGACCTGGATCCGGTGCTGCTGCTCACGCTGATCGGCACGTGCATCTCGTTCACCTTCCTCAACCCGTACAGCCACCAGACGAACCTCATGGTGTTGCGCCCGGGCGGGTACTCGACGGCGACGTTCGTGCGGTTCGGGATCCCGCTGACGCTGGCGGTCGCCGCGTCGGCGGTGGGGGTGGGCTGGGCGCTGCTCACGTTCACGGGCTGACGCGGACGGTCCGGCCGGTCGGAGGCGCCCGGTACGACGGTCGGTGCACCGATATTTCGGTACGCCCGCCGTCATTTCGGTCTTCTCCGGTGTGAGCACGCTCGCGGCGGTGGGGAATGAACTTGGCGATCCGCTCGTTGCACCCCTATGATGGTTGAAGCTTCAACTTTTAGGAGTGTCATGAGCACCATGCCCGCCCTGTTCCTGAGCCACGGCGCCCCGCCGCTCGTCGACAGCGAACTGTGGGTGTCCCAGCTGCAGCGGTGGGCAGCGGACCTGCCGCGACCCACGGCGATCCTCGTGGTGTCCGCGCACTGGGAATCGGCGCCGCTGACCATCGGCGCCACCGCCACCGGCACCCCGCTCGTCTACGACTTCTGGGGCTTCCCGCAGCGCTTCTACGAGGTCACCTACACCGCACCCGGCGCACCCGACCTCGCCCGCCAGGTCGCGGCGCTGATGCCCGACAACGAACCGGTCGTGCAGCAGCCCGACCGCGGTCTCGACCACGGCGCCTATGTGCCGCTGACCGTCATGTACCCCGACGGCGACATCCCGGTGCTGCAGATCTCGCTGCCCACCCTCGACCCGCAGCGGCTGCTGCACCTCGGCGAGCGCCTGCGGCCGCTGCGCGAGCAGGGCGTGCTCATCGTCGGCTCCGGCTTCACCACCCACGGCCTGCCGTTCCTGCGCGACATGCGACCCGAGGCGACCGCCCCCGGCTGGTCCTCCGAGTTCGACGCGTGGGCCGGGGAACGGTTCGCGGCCGGCGACATCGAGGGACTGCTCGACTTCCGCACCGGGGCACCGGGCATGCCCTACGCGCACCCGACCGTCGAGCACTTCGCGCCGCTGTTCGTCACGCTCGGTGCGTCCAGCAACCCCGAGCAGTCGGCCCGGCAGGTCATCGACGGATTCTGGATGGGCCTGGCGAAACGCTCGATCCAGGTGGACTGAACCCGCTCAGCGGGCGCGCAGCGCGTCGAGCGCGCGGTCCGCGTGCACCGACGCGCGCAACTCGCTCGCGACCACGTCGAGGATGCGGCGATCGGTGTCGATCACGAACGTGGTCCGCTTGACCGGGGACAGCTTCCCGAGCAGCCCGCGCCGCACCCCGTACGCCGCGGCGGCGACACCGTCCGGGTCCGACAGCAGCGGGAAGTCGAATCTCTGCCGCGTCGCCCACGACGCGAGCCGGTCCACCGGATCGGCGCTGATCCCGACGCGGGTCGCGCCGACGGCGGCGAACTGCGCCGCCAGATCCCGGAAATGGCAGGCCTCCGCGGTGCACACCGGCGTGAACGCGGCCGGGTAGAAGAACAGCACCAGCGGGCCGTCGGCGAGCAGCTCGCCGAGCGAGCGCAGCTTGCCGTCCTGGTCGCGCAGCGAGAAATCGGGGGCGATGTCACCGGGTCTCATGCCCGGCGACGCTACCGCGCGCGCGGCCCTCGCGGCAGCCCTGGGATGATGGGCGCATGTCCGGCGAGCCCACCACCATTCCCGCAGCCAGCGACCCCTCCGCGCGCGGTCGATCCGATACCACCACCCGCGAGGAGTTCCGGGTACTCGCGGCCGAGCACCGCGTCGTGCCCGTCACCCGCAAGGTGCTCGCCGACGCCGAGACGCCGCTGTCGGCGTACCGGAAGCTCGCCGCCGACCGGCCCGGAACCTTCCTGCTCGAATCCGCGGAGAACGGCCGCTCCTGGTCGCGCTGGTCGTTCATCGGCGCCGGCAGCCCCGCCGCGCTCACCGTCGTCGACGGTGAAGCCGCCTGGTACGGCAGCGTTCCCGCCGGCGCACCCCAGGGCGGCAACCCCGTCGACGTCCTCGGCGAAACCCTGAAGCTCCTGCACACCGAGCGCCTGCACGGCCTGCCGCCGCTGACCGGCGGCATGGTCGGCTACCTCGGCTACGACACCGTCCGGCGCCTCGAGAAGCTGCCCTCGATCGCCGAGGACGACCTGCAGATCCCCGAACTCGTCATGCTCCTCGCGACCGACCTCGCCGCCGTCGACCACCACGAGGGCACGATCTGGCTCATCGCCAACGCCGTCAACTGGGACGGCTCCGACGAACGAGTCGACGAGGCCTACGACGACGCGGTCGCCCGGCTCGACCGGATGACCGCCGCGCTCGCCGCCCCCGCCGCGTCCACCGTCTCCACGTTCGCGAAGCCCGCCCCCGACTACCGGCGGCAGCGGACCACCGAGGGCTTCGGCGCCGACGTCCGCAAGCTCATCGGCGACATCGAAGCCGGTGAAGCCTTCCAGGTGGTGCTCTCGCAGCGCTTCGAAATCGACTGTCCCGCAGCGCCCATCGACGTGTACCGGATGCTGCGCGCGTCGAACCCGAGCCCGTACATGTTCCTGCTGCACATTCCGGGCCCGGACGGGGAGACCGCGTTCTCCATCGTCGGATCCAGCCCCGAGGCGCTGGTCACCGTCTCCGACGGCGTCGCCACCACCCACCCGATCGCGGGCACCCGGTGGCGCGGCACCAGCGAGGAGGAGGACGTCCTGCTCGAGAAGGACCTCATCAACGACGAGAAGGAGAACGCCGAGCACCTCATGCTCGTCGACCTCGGCCGCAACGACCTCGGTCGCGTGTGCGAACCCGGCACCGTGAAGGTGCACGACTACCGGCACATCGAGCGGTACAGCCACGTGATGCACCTGGTCTCGACCGTCACCGGCCGCCTCGCCGACGGCAAGCACGCCCTCGACGCCGTCACCGCGTGCTTCCCGGCGGGCACCCTGTCCGGTGCGCCGAAGGTCCGCGCGATGGAACTCATCGAGGAGCTCGAACCGACCCGCCGCGGCATCTACGGCGGCATCGTCGGCTACCTCGACTTCGCCGGCGACGCCGACACCGCCATCGCCATCCGCACCGCGCTCGTCAAGGACGGCGTCGCGTACGTCCAGGCCGGTGCCGGGGTGGTCGCCGACTCCGATCCGGTCTACGAGGACACCGAGGCCCGCAACAAGGCCATGTCCGCGCTGTCCGCGGTCGCCGCCGCCGCCACCCTCGTCCCCTACGGTGGTGACCCCGAGTGACCGACCCCGTCGCACCCGCACCCGCACCCGCCGCGCCGCGCCGCCGCCCCGCCGTCGTGGCGGCGCTGCTGCTCGGCGTCGCCGCGCTCGCGCTGTGGGCATCGAGCCGGATGACGTGGGTGACCGTGTCCTCCTCCGACGGGCTGGGACAGGATCGGACCAGCACACTTGACGGCGGCACCTGGGCGGCCTCGCTGACGCCGCTCGCGCTCGTGCTCGTCGCCGCGATCGCCGCGTCGTTCGCGGTGCGCGGCTGGGCGCTGCGGATCGTCGCGGTCGCGGTCGCGGCCGTCGGGATCGCCGCGGCGGTTCCGGCCGTCGGACTGTTCGCCGGCGGCGCCGACCCGGAGGACGCGGCCCGCATCGCGGAACTGCCCGCGCGGGCGACGGTCACCGCCACCGACATCGCCTACGGACCGGCCGTCCTTGCCCTGGTAGGGGCGGTCGCGGCGCTGGTCGCGGGGGTGGTGTTGTGGCGGACCCCGCGCAGTCAGGCGGGCCTGTCGTCGAAGTACGCCGGTCCCGCCGCGCGACGCGAGGCGGCCGCGCGGCGCGGCGAGGGCGACGAACCGGTCACCGAACGCGCCCTGTGGGATGCCCTGGATGCGGGGGAGGACCCGACGCTCGACGCCGATCCCGCCCCGGACGCCACCCGCAAGCCGCCTCGTGACGGCGAAGACGGCGACGATTCGGGTACCCGCCGCTGACCGCTGTGGAGCGGCCCACTAGGCTTCAGGAACCTGATGAGCTTCGTCACAGGGGGATTGACAAGGGTGCGGAAAGGACTCGAGCCATGACAGTTCTCGACTCGATTCTCGAAGGGGTGCGCGCCGACGTCGCCGCCCGAGAGGCGGTCGTCGACTTCGACACCGTCAAGGCCGCCGCTGCCGCCGCACCCCCGCCGATCGATGCGAAGGCTGCGCTGCGCGAGCCCGGGATCGCCGTCATCGCCGAGGTCAAGCGGGCCAGCCCGTCGAAGGGCGCACTCGCCGACATCGCCGATCCGGCCGAACTCGCCAAGGCCTACGAGGCCGGGGGAGCACGCGTGATCAGCGTGCTCACCGAGGAACGCCGCTTCCACGGCAGCCTCGCCGACCTCGACGCGGTCCGCCGCGCCGTGCGGATCCCGGTGCTGCGCAAGGACTTCATCGTCGGCCCGTACCAGATCCACGAGGCCCGCGCGCACGGCGCCGATCTCGTGCTGCTGATCGTCGCCGCGCTCGAACAGCCCGTGCTCACCTCCCTCATCGACCGTGTCGAATCGCTCGGCATGACCGCGCTCGTCGAGGCGCACACCGAGGAGGAGGCGACCCGCGCTCTCGAGGCCGGCGCGACCGTCATCGGGATCAACGCCCGCAACCTCAAGACCCTCGAGGTCGACAAGGGCACGTTCGCGCGGATCGCGCCGGGCCTGCCCAGCGACGTCCTCAAGATCGCCGAATCCGGTGTGCGGGGCCCGGCGGACCTGCTGGCGTACGCCGGTGCCGGTGCCGACGCCGTGCTCGTCGGTGAGGGTCTCGTGACGAGCGGCGACCCCCGCCAGGCGGTCGCCGAACTGGTCACCGTGGGTACGCATCCGTCCTGCCCGAAGCCGGCACGCTGACCGACCCGACCCTCCGAACGACGCTCAGACAGCCGCGCGGTGTCCTCACTGCGCGGCTGTCCGCGTCGTCGGCGGATACCGGTGCGCGCGGACATCTTCGGCCGACGACGCACCGCGAACTGCGCGGGTGACCCGACGGCACGGCGGGTGCGATGGTGGGGCAGACTGGACACGTGACTGCAGACGATTCCGTCCTCTCGGCCAAGGGCCGCGGCCTTCCCGTCATGAGCGAAGCCGTGTCCGTCCCCACCGCGCACGAACCGGACGCCAAGGGACACTTCGGGGTCTTCGGTGGCCGCTACCTGCCCGAGGCGCTCATGGCCGTCATCGAAGAGGTCACCGCCGCCTACGAGAAGGAACGCACCGACCCCGGTTTCCTCGCCGAGCTCGATCGTCTCCAGCGCGACTACACGGGCCGGCCGTCACCGGTCTACGAGGCCACCCGGCTCAGCGAACACGCCGGCGGCGCGCGCCTGCTCCTCAAGCGCGAAGACCTCAACCACACCGGCTCCCACAAGATCAACAACGTGCTCGGGCAGGCCCTGCTCGCCAAGCGCATGGGCAAGACCCGCGTCATCGCCGAGACCGGCGCCGGTCAGCACGGTGTCGCCACCGCGACCGCGTGCGCCCTGCTCGGCCTCGAATGCCTCGTCTACATGGGTGAGGTCGACACCCAGCGGCAGGCCCTGAACGTGGCGCGCATGCGTCTGCTCGGTGCCGAGGTCGTCGCCGCCAAGACCGGCTCGCGCACCCTCAAGGACGCCATCAACGAGGCGATGCGCGACTGGGTCACCAACGCCGACAACACCTACTACTGCTTCGGCACCGCCGCCGGGCCGCACCCGTTCCCGGCGATGGTCCGCGACTTCCAGCGCATCATCGGCCTCGAGGCGCGCGCCCAGGTGCAGGCCCACACCGGTCGCCTGCCCGACGCGGTCGTCGCCTGCGTCGGTGGTGGTTCCAACGCCATCGGCATCTTCCACCCGTTCATCGACGACCCGTCCGTCAAGCTCGTCGGCATCGAGGCCGGCGGCGACGGCGTCGAAACCGGACGGCACGCCGCGACCATCGGCGGCGGCACCCACGGCGCCCTGCACGGCGCGTACTCGTACCTGCTGCAGGACGAGGACGGCCAGACCATCGAGTCGCACTCGATCTCCGCGGGTCTCGACTATCCCGGTGTGGGACCGGAACATTCGTGGCTCGCCGACACCGGCCGTGCCGAATACCGGTCGGCCACCGACACCGAGGCGATGGACGCGTTCAAGCTGCTGAGCCGCACCGAGGGCATCATCCCCGCCATCGAATCGGCCCACGCGGTCGCCGGGGCGCTGAAACTCGGCCGCGAACTCGGCGAGGGAGCGATCATCCTGGTGAACATCTCGGGCCGCGGCGACAAGGACGTCGACACCGCCGCCAAGTGGTTCGGCTACCTGCCCTCCGACAGCACCGACACCGAAGGAGCCGCGCAGTGAGCGCACCGCACGAACGCCTCTCCGCCATCTTCGCGACCTGCCGCGCCGAGAAGCGCGCCGCGCTCGTCGGTTACCTGCCGGTGGGCTACCCCACGGTCGAGAAGTCCATCGAGGCCGTCACCGCGCTCGTGGAGGGCGGCTGCGACCTCGTCGAGGTCGGCATCCCCTACAGCGATCCCGTCATGGACGGCACCACCATCCAGAACGCCGCCAACGCGGCGCTCGCCGCCGGTGTGCGCGTGCGGGACGTGTTCCCGGCGGTGAAGGCGGTCACCGACGCCGGTGGCGCCGCCGTCGTCATGACCTACTGGAACCTCGTCCTCAAGTACGGCGTCGAGAACTTCGCGCGCGACCTCGCCGCGGCGGGCGGGCTCGGCATCATCACCCCGGACCTGATCCCCGACGAGGCGGCCGACTGGATCGCCGCGTCCGACAAGTACGGGCTCGGCCGCATCTTCCTCGTCGCCCCGTCGTCGACCAACGAGCGGCTCGCGATGACCCTCGACAACTGCCGCGGGTTCGTCTACGCGACGTCGACGATGGGCGTCACCGGTGCCCGCGACAACGTCGACAACCGCGCACCGGAGCTCGTCGCGCGGGTGCGGGCCCACTCCGACATCCCGGTCGGGGTCGGTCTCGGTGTCCGCAACGGCGCCCAGGCCGCGGAGATCGCCGGATACGCCGACGGCGTCATCGTCGGTTCCGCGCTCGTCACTGCCGCCGGTCAGGGCCGCGACGCGCTGCTCGAGCTGACACGCGATCTCGCGAAGGGAGTGCGCTCGGCTACCGTGGCACCGTGACCGACACGACCACGTTCCTCGCCTATCTTCCCTCGCCCCCACAGGGCGTCTGGTATCTCGGGCCGGTGGCCCTGCGTGCCTACGCCCTGTGCATCATCGTCGGCATCGTCGTCGCGATCGTGTGGGGTGACCGGCGCTGGGTCGCGCGCGGCGGCGAGAAGGGCACCGTCCTCGACATCGCCGTGTGGGCGGTGCCGTTCGGCCTGATCGGCGGCCGCCTCTACCACGTCGCCACCGACTGGCGGAAGTACTTCGGCGACGGCGCCGATCCGATCGACGCGTTGAAGATCTGGGAGGGTGGCCTCGGGATCTGGGGCGCCGTCGCGTTCGGCGCGGTCGGCGCCTGGATCGGCTGCCGCCGCCGCGGAATCCCGCTGCCCGCGTTCGGGGACGCCCTGGCGCCCGCGATCCTGCTCGCCCAGGCCATCGGCCGGCTCGGCAACTGGTTCAACCAGGAACTGTACGGTCGCGAGACGACGCTTCCGTGGGGCCTCGAGATCTACGAACGCCGCAACGACGCCGGTCAGGTGTCGCCCGGCCTGATCGACGGCGTCTCCACCGGGCAGGTCGCCTCGGTGGTGCACCCCACGTTCCTGTACGAACTGCTGTGGAACGTGCTGATCGTCGTGCTGCTCGTCGTCGTGGACCGTCGCTTCCGGATCGGGCACGGCCGGCTGTTCGCCCTCTACGTCGCCGGGTACTGCCTGGGCCGGTTCTGGATCGAACTGATGCGCAGCGACGCCGCCACCCAGATCGCGGGCATCCGCATCAACTCGTTCACCTCCGGCATCGTGTTCGCGCTCGCGGTCGCGTACTTCGTCTTCGCCCGCAAGGGCCGGGAGGCACCCGAGGAGCTGAAGTCGACCCGGACCCGGCACTCCGAAGACGGGACCGACGGTGCTGTGACCGCCGGTAACAGCACGGTCGCGAAGGGCGATGAGGACCCGCAGGGGGGCGACGACAAGCAGGCCGACGACAAGACGGCCGACGCCGAGCCAGCGGACGAGAAGTCGGCCGAGAAGCCGGTCGAGGAGGCCGGCGGGTCGAAGACGGCGGACCGCTGACCCCTGCCTGAACCGAACCCGGGAGCAAGCGCCGGTAAGGTCTGACACACACATCGACCACGAGGGGGATCACCAGTGACAACACCGGATCCGGCTGCTTCCGACCCGAATTCGGGCCGCCCGATCGATTTCGGCAAGAAAGCATCCGACCCAGCGGACGCGCAGTCGAACCCGAACTTCGGACCCGGGTTCGACTACGACGCGACCGCGCAGGCATCTCTCTCGGAGCCGCCGCAGACCTCCGAGTCCACGGCAGCGTCCCCGGGCACCGCCGGCCCGGGCTGGGACACCTACTCGGGCATCGGCAACGGCCCGGGCTGGGGCACCACGCCCAGCTACCCGCCGCCGTCCGACTACTCGTCGGCGCCGCAGCAGCCCGGCGGTCCGGCCGGTCCCGTCTACGGCACCCCGAACCCGCAGTACCCGATGGGCGACCAGTCCGGTTACGGCGCACCGGGAGGATTCGGGGGACCGACCCCGCCTCCGCCGCCGCAGCCCTACGGTGCCGCGCCCGGTTACGGTGCCGCCGCCCCCGGCTCCGGCCCGGGTGGAACGCCCGGCTACGGCTTCGCCGGCCCGTCGGCGCCGTACGGTCGTGATCCGCTCACCGGCGAGCCGTACTCGGACAAGTCGCGGATGACCGCGGGTCTGCTCGAGATCCTCCTCGGTGCGTTCGGCGCCGGCCGGTTCTATCTCAACCAGCCGGGCCTGGCGATCGCGCAGATCGCGGTGGTGTGGCTGACCTGCGGCCTCGGTGGCATCTGGCCGTTGATCGACGGCATCATGATGCTCACCGGCAAGGTTCGGGACGAGCACAACCGGCCGCTGCAGCCCTGATCGCGGTACCCGAACAAGCCACGTCTTCTCGCGGAGGGCCCGGCTGCGCATGCTCGCGCAGCCGGGCCCTCCGCGCGTAAACTGACGCCCGCGGGCCACGATCCCCGGCATTCCCGGGCGGAGCCGATCGGCCCATCCCCGCCACTGCACCGCCCGTGGTGGCGACCCTCCGGGGCCGCCGCCCCGACGCGCGACGCGTCACCCCCGCACCGTCCGCCCCGGTGGAGGTGACAGCAGTGCTGTACTCCTCGATTCCCGACGCCCGCGGCCTGTACGACCCGGCGCTGGAATCGGACTCGTGTGGGGTCGCCGCGATCGTCGACATCCAGGGCCGCGCCGGTCACGACGTCGTCGTGGACGCGATCCGCGCGCTGCAGAACCTCGCTCATCGCGGGGCGTGCGGGCGTGAACCGGCCACCGGAGACGGCGCCGGCATCACCCTCGCGGTCCCCGCGGCGCTGTTCGACGCGGTCACCGACTTTCCGCTGCCCCCACCCGGCCGATATGCGACCGGTCTGTGCTTCCTGCCCCGCGATCCTGACGACCGGGCGCGCGCCCGCCGGCGCATCGAGGATCTCGCCGCTGCCGAACACCTGGAGGTCCTCGGCTGGCGTCCGATGCCCGTCGAACCCGAACGCGCCGGGATCGGCGTCACCGCCGACGGGTGCCGACCGCACATCGACCAGTTGTTCGTCGCCGCACCTGCTGTCGCGGGGGTCCGGCCGGGCGGACTCGATCTCGATCGACTCGTCTACCCGCTGCGCCGCCGCGCCGAGCGGCCCGGACCCGACGCACCGGCGGTGTACTTCCCGTCGCTGTCCGCGCGCACGATCGTCTACAAGGGCATGCTCACCGCCGAGCAACTGGCCCGGTTCTACCCGGATCTGCGCGACCCGCGCTGCGCCAGCGCGATCGCCCTGGTGCACAGCCGCTACTCGACCAACACGTTCCCGTCGTGGACGCTCGCGCAGCCGTTCCGGTACAGCGCGCACAACGGCGAGATCAACACCATCCGGGGCAACCGGAACCGGATGCGGGCCCGCGAGCCGGCGCTGCGCACCCCGCGGGTCGTGGGCGACCTCACCCGGCTGTTCCCGATCTGCAGCCCGGGCGGGTCGGATTCGGCGACGCTCGACGAGGTGCTCGAGCTGCTGCATCTGTCGGGCCGGTCGCTGCCGCACGCGGTGAGCATGATGATTCCGCCCGCGTGGGAGAACGATTCCACGGTCGACGCCCGGCGCCGCGGATTCCACGAGTTCCACGCCGCGCTGCTCGAGGCCTGGGACGGACCGGCGTGCCTGCCGTTCACCGACGGCCGCGTCTTCGGCGCGGTCCTCGACCGCAACGGGCTCAGACCGGGCCGCTGGTGGCGCACCCTCGACGACCGGGTCGTCTTCGGCAGCGAATCCGGGGTACTGGATCTGCCGCCCGACCAGATCGTCGAGAAGGGCCGGCTGGAACCGGGCCGGATGTTCCTCGTCGACACCGGCGCCGGGCGCGTCGTGCCCTCCGACGAGCTGCTGGCCGGGCTCGCCCGTACCCACCCCTACCGCCACTGGCTCCGCGCCGGCCAGGTCGCCCTCGCCGACCTGCCGCGCCCGGACACCCGCCCCGGCCCGTGCACCGCGACCCCGCAGGCGCATCGGTTGTTCGGCTACACCCGCGAGGACCTCGACGTGCTGCTCGCCCCGATGGCCGGCACCGGCCGCGAACCCCTGGGATCGATGGGCAACGACACCCCACCGGCGGTGCTGTCCCCGCGACCGCGCCTGCTCTACGACTACGTCACCGAGATGTTCGCGCAGGTCACCAACCCGCCGCTGGATTCGATCCGCGAACGCATCGTCACCACCACCGCCGTCGCCGTCGGACCCGAGGACAACCTGCTCGCCTGCTCGCCGGATTCGTGCCGCCGGTTGCTGCTGCCCGGCCCGGTGCTCACCGCCGACGAACTCGACACGGTCCGCACCCTCACCGCGGACGGACCGCACCCGGCGCTCGCGACACGGGTGCTGCCGACCCACTTCTCCGCCGACGGACCGTCGGGTGAGACCCTCGCCGCCGGCCTCGCCGCCCTGTGCCGGGCCGCGGACACCGCCGTCGACTCCGGGTTCGGATTGCTCGTCGTCACCGACCGCGGCGCCGGACCGGACGCGGTTCCGATCCCGTCGCTGCTCGCGGTTTCCGCGGTGCACCACCACCTGATCCGGACCGGTCGTCGGACCCGCGTGGGCCTGCTCGTCGAAACCGGCGATGCCCGCGAGGTGCACCACGTCGCCGCCCTGCTCGGTTTCGGGGCCTCCGCGGTGTGCCCGTACCTGGCGTTCGACACCGTCCGGGCGCTCGCGGCCGCTGCCGGTGACGATCCGGACACCGCCGCCGCCAACTACCGGCACGCGCTGGTCGCGGGGGTGCTCGAGGTGATGTCGAAGATGGGTATCTCCGTGCTCGGCTCGTACGTCGGGGCGCAGACCTTCGAGGCGGTCGGGCTGGGCCGCGACGTGATCGACGCGTATCTACCCGGCACGGCCTCGCGGATCGGTGGAGCCTCGCTGAGCGACCTCGCCGACGACGCCCGCGCACGGCACTCCGCTGCCTACGGCGAATCCGATTCGGGCACACAGGAACTCGACAGTGGCGGAGTCTACCGCTATCGCCGCGACGGGGAGCCGCACCTGTTCACACCCGAGACGGTGTTCCTGTTGCAGCACGCCACCCGCAGCGGCCGGGCCGACATCTTCGCCCGCTACAGCGACGAGGTCGACCGGCTCGCCGCGGCCGGGGGCGCCCTGCGCGGACTGCTGGGCTTCCGCACCGGCGTGCATCCGCCGATCCCCGTCGAGCAGGTCGAACCCGTGGAACGGATCCTCACCCGATTCGCCACCGGCGCCATGAGTTACGGGTCGATCTCCGCCGAGGCGCACACGGCCCTCGCGGTCGCGATGAACCGGATCGGGGGACGTTCGAACTCCGGGGAGGGCGGGGAGGACTCGGACCGGCTCGGGGATCCGCTGCGCCGCAGTGCGGTCAAGCAGATCGCCAGCGGACGATTCGGGGTCACCGCCGAGTACCTGGCCGACGCCACCGACCTGCAGATCAAGATGGCGCAGGGAGCGAAACCCGGTGAGGGAGGGCAACTTCCCGGCGGAAAGGTGTATCCGTGGATCGCCCGCACCCGGCACAGCACACCCGGGGTCGGCCTGATCTCGCCGCCACCGCACCACGACATCTATTCGATCGAGGATCTCGCCCAGCTCATCCACGACCTGCGCTGCGCCAACCCGCGGGCCCGCATCCACGTCAAACTCGTCAGCGGTGTCGGGGTCGGCATCGTCGCGGCCGGCGTCGCGAAGGGGCACGCCGACGTGGTGCTGATCTCCGGCCAGGACGGGGGCACCGGCGCGGCGTTGCTCACCGCGCTCGCCCACTCCGGCACCCCGTGGGAGATCGGGCTCGCCGAAACCCAGCAGACCCTCGTGCTCGGTGGCCTGCGCGACCGCATCACCGTCCAATGCGACGGCGGGCTGCGCACCGGCCGCGACGTGCTCGTCGCGGCGCTGCTCGGTGCCGAGGAATACGGCTTCGCGACCGCGCCGCTCGTCGTGCTCGGCTGCATCCTCATGCGGGTCTGCCACCTCGACACCTGCCCCGTCGGGATCGCCACCCAGAATCCGGAGTTGCGCGAAAAGTTCACCGGCCGAGCCGAATACGTCGAACAGTTCTTCCGGTTCGTCGCCGAGGACGTGCGCCGCCGCCTCGCCGAACTCGGGTTGTGCAGCCTCGACGACGCGATCGGCCGCGTCGATCTGCTCGAACCCGCCGCCGCCCTCGCGCACTGGCGCGCCGCCGGACTGGACCTGTCGCCGCTGTTCGTGCCGCCCGTCGACGCGAGCGGCGGGCCGCCGCAGCGCCGCCGCACCCGGCCCGCCGCGCCCCCGGCCGGTGAGACCCTCGACGACCGTCTCATCTCCGCGGCGGCCGATGCCCTCACCGGTTCCCGCCCGGTGCGGATCGAGGCGCGCGTGCGCAACACCGACCGCACCGTCGGTACCCGGCTCGGCGCCGAGATCACCGCCCGGCACGGGCGGGCCGGTCTGCCCGACGACACCGTCCGCGTCGAGTTGCGCGGCAGCGCCGGCCAGTCCCTGGGTGCGTTCCTCCCGCCCGGCGTCACGATCACCGTCACCGGCGACGCCAACGACTACGTCGCCAAGGGGCTGTCCGGCGGACGTGTCGTCGTGCGACCCGACCCGACCGCCCACTTCGCGGCGCACACGCAGATCATCGCCGGCAACACCCTGCTGTACGGCGCGACGAGCGGGGAGGTGTTCCTGCGCGGACGCGTCGGCGAACGCTTCGCGGTGCGCAACTCCGGGGCGGACGCGGTGTGCGAGGGCGCCGGCGACCACGCGTGCGAATACATGACCGGTGGGCGGGTGGTGATCCTCGGCGCCACCGGGCGCAACCTCGCCGCCGGCATGTCCGGTGGTCTCGCGCACGTGCTCGACCTCGACCCGGTCCGCGTCAACCGGGACTCGGTGCACCTGACCGCGGTCGAACCCGGCGACCTCGAACCGCTGCGGAAACTGCTGGCCGCCCACCGCGACCGCACCGGATCCCCGATCGCCGCCGCGCTGCTCGTCCACTGGCCCTGCGCCGCAGCGCGATTCACCACGATCCTGCCGGTCGACTACGCGCGGGTGCGGGCCGCCGAGCAGCGCAGCGAACCCGCCACCGCAGGAGCGGGCGGTGGCTGACCCGCGCGGCTTCCTGCGGTACCGCAGGATCGAACCCCCGCACCGGCCGGTCGGGGAGCGCACCCGCGACTGGGCGGAGATCGCCGCGCCGATCGCACCCGCCGAACACGACCGTCTCATCCGCGACCAGGCCACCCGCTGCATGGACTGCGGCATCCCGTTCTGTCACTCCGGCAGCGCCGGATGCCCGCTCGGCAACCTCATCCCGGAGTGGAACGATCTGGTGCGCCGTGACCTGTGGGCCGAGGCCTCCCGCCGCCTGCACGCGACCAACAACTTCCCCGAGTTCACCGGGCGCATCTGCCCGGCGCCGTGCGAATCGGCCTGTGTGCTGGCGCTGTCCGATCCCGCCGCGGCCGTCACCATCGAGAAGATCGAAATGGCCATCGCCGACCACGCCTTCGCCGACGGCACCGTCACCCCGCAACCGCCGCCGCACCGCACCGGACGCTCGGTCGCGGTCGTCGGCTCCGGTCCGGCGGGGCTGGCCGCCGCGCAGCAGCTCACCCGCGCCGGACACGCCGTGACCGTGTTCGAACGCGACGACCGGCTCGGCGGGCTGCTCCGCTACGGCATCCCGGCCTACAAGATGGACAAGGCGCTGATCGACCGTCGTATCGCGCAACTGCGCGCCGAAGGCACCCGGTTCCGCACCGGCTGCGAGGTCGGCACCGACCCCACCCTCGCCCGCCTGCGCGCCGACTTCGACGCGGTGGTCCTCGCGGTCGGCGCGGGCGCCACCCGCGACATGGACCTGCCCGGCCATGACCTGTCCGGCGTGCACCAGGCCATGGACTACCTGGTCGCCGCCAATCACGACTGCGAAGGCGACGGGCCCACCCCGATCCACGCGGCCGGACGCCGGGTCGTGATCATCGGTGGCGGCGACACCGGCGCCGACTGCCTCGGCACCGCGCACCGCCACCGCGCCGCGTCGATCACCCAGCTCGACTACCGCGTCCGGCCCCCCGAGACCCGCGACGAGAACCGCAGTCCGTGGCCGCTCGTCCCGTGGGTGCTGCGCACCACGCCGGCGCACGCCGAAGGCGGCGAACGACGCTTCGAGGTCGGCGTGCAACGGTTCGTCGGCGACGACCACGGCCGGCTGCGGGCACTGGTGGTCGCCGAGGTCGACGCACACCGCACCCGGGTGGGCCCGGAATTCGAGATCCCGTGCGATCTCGCGCTGCTCGCCATCGGATTCGACGGGGTGCGACCCGGCAGGCTGCTCGACGACGGCCCCGCGACCACCGCACGCGGCACCCTCGACTGCGGCGCCGACTGGCAGACCGACGAACCGGGAGTGTTCGTGTGCGGAGACGCGCACCGCGGCGCCTCGCTCGTGGTGTGGGCGATCGCCGAAGGCCGCGCGGCCGCGCGCGGCGTCGACACTTACCTGACCGGCCGGTCCCGGTTGCCCGCACCGGTCACCCCGGATTCGCGAGTGCTGACCACGGGCTGAGGGCATCGGCCGGAACCACAGGCACCGAATCGAGTGCCGCCAGGGGTGGCGCAATTCACACGAGCAGCGCGCTACCCGTCCCGTGCGGCGGGTTGTCGTAAGTTACGCGCGAGTTGGGTTCCAGCGCCCTCCAACCGCGGTCGTCACCCCGCTGTCGGGGGACTAGGCTCGACCCGTGACCCGACGCACCAAGATCGTTTGCACCATGGGCCCCGCCACCGCCGACCCCGAGGTTCTCAAGGAACTCGTCGCAGGCGGCATGGACGTGGCCCGACTCAACTTCAGCCACGGAGAACACTCGGAGCACGAGGCCCACTACAACCGGGTCCGCGCGGCGGCCGAAGCCAGCGGACACGCCGTGGGCATCCTCGCCGACCTGCAGGGACCGAAGATCCGTCTCGGCCGCTTCCTCGAGGGCCGCACCGAATGGGCCAACGGTGAGGTCGTGCGGATCACCGTCGACGACGTCGACGGCACCCACGACCGGGTCTCGACGACGTACAAGGAACTCGCGCAGGACGCCGTCCCCGGCGACCGTCTGCTCGTGGACGACGGCAAGGTCGGGCTCGTCGTCGAAGCGGTCGAGGGCAACGACGTCGTCTGCCGCGTCACCGAAGGCGGACCGGTCAGCAACAACAAGGGCGTGTCGCTGCCGGGGATGAACATCTCCGTGCCCGCCCTGTCCGAGAAGGACATCGAGGACCTCGAATTCGCGCTGCGGCTCGGTGTCGACTTCATCGCCCTGTCGTTCGTGCGTTCGCCCGCCGACATCGAACTCGTGCACGAGGTGATGGACCGTGTCGGCCGCCGGGTCCCGGTCATCGCCAAGCTCGAGAAGCCCGAGGCGATCGAGAACCTCGAAGCCGTCGTCCTCGCGTTCGACGCGGTGATGGTGGCCCGCGGCGACCTCGGCGTCGAACTGCCGCTCGAAGAGGTGCCGCTGGTGCAGAAGCGGGCGATCCAGATCGCCCGCGAGAACGCCAAGCCGGTCATCGTCGCCACGCAGATGCTCGAGTCGATGATCGAGAACTCGCGGCCCACCCGCGCCGAGGCCTCCGACGTCGCCAACGCGGTGCTCGACGGCGCCGACGCGGTGATGCTCTCCGGCGAAACCTCGGTCGGCAAGTTCCCCGTCGAGACGGTCCGGACGATGGCCCGCATCATCGCGGCCGTCGAGTCCGATTCGACGGAGGTGCCCGCCCTGACCCACGTGCCCCGCACCAAGCGCGGGGTCATCTCCTACGCGGCCCGCGACATCGGCGAGCGCCTCGATGCGAAGGCCCTGGTCGCGTTCACCCAGTCCGGCGACACCGTGCGCCGGCTCGCGCGCCTGCACACCCACCTGCCGCTGCTCGCGTTCACCCCGGTCCCGGCCATCCGCAATCAGCTCGCGCTGACCTGGGGTACCGAGACGTTCTCCGTCGAACCGATGCAGACCACCGATCAGATGGTCGAACAGGTCGACGCGGCGCTACTGTCGTTGGGTCGCTACCAGCGTGGCGACCTCGTGGTGATCGTGGCCGGTGCCCCTCCGGGACGTTCCGGCTCGACGAACCTGATCCACGTGCACAGGCTGGGGGAGAAGGACACTCGTTGACAGGTATCGAGGCGACGGACCTCGACGTCCTCCTCGGTCTGCTCGATCTCGAGCAGACCGAGGAGGACGTTTTCCGTGGAGCACACCCGCCGCAGACCGGCCTGCGGACCTTCGGCGGACAGCTCGTGGCACAGGCGCTCGTCGCCGCCGGCCGCACCACCGGTGACCGGCCGATCCACGCGCTCAACGCCCACTTCATCCGCGGCGGCAACGTCGAGGAACCCATCGAATACCGGGTCGCGCGGCACCGGGACGGGCGCGACTTCGCCAATCGCATGGTCACCGCCTATCAGGGCGACGAGGAACTGTTCGTCATGCTCGCGGCCTACCAGAAGTGGGGCAAGGGACTCGAACACGCGGTGACCGTCCCCGACGTGCCGTACCCGGAGGCGCTGCCGCCGATCGGTGACCATCTCGAAGGCTACGAGGAACACCTGCCCGGCTTCGTGAACGCCCTCAAACCCATCGACATGCGGTACGCGAACGATCCCGCGTGGATCCTCAAGGGCACGGGCGAGAAGCTCAACCACAACCGGGTGTGGATGCGCACCGACGGGGAGCTGCCGGACGATCCGCTGCTGCACGTCGCCGCGCTCGGCTACAGCTCCGACACCACCGTCCTCGATTCGATCCTCACCACGCACGGACTGTCCTGGGGTCTGGACCGGATCTTCGCGGCGACCGCGAACCACTCCATCTGGTTCCATCGGCCGCCGCGGTTCGACCAGTGGCACCTGTACGCCACCGAATCCCCGGTCGCCGCCGGATCGCGCGGCCTGGCCACCGGCCGCTACTTCAATCTGGACGGCGAACTCGTCGCCACCGTGGTCCAGGAAGGGATCATCAAGCACTTCCCGTCCCGGCGCTGAACGGGCGGTAGCGGCGATGTTCGCGAGCCTCGCGCTCGTCATGGTGGTCGCGATCGTCGGGTCGCTGCCCGCGGCCCGCAGCGGTGTCCGGTTGCCGCTCGTGCTCGGCGAGTTGCTCGCCGGGGTCGTCGTCGGAGTCAGCGGCCTGGGCTGGATCGACGCGAGTGAACCGACCCTCGACGCGGTCGCGCAGGTGGGTTTCGCGCTGGTGATGTTCCTCGCCGGCACCCACGTGCCGATCCGCGACGCCCGGCTGCGTCCGGCGCTGCGGCGGGGGATCGCGCGGGCCGCGCTCGTCGGTGCGGTCGCAGTGCCCGCCGGGGCGGGGCTCGCGTGGCTGTTCGACGCGCCGCACGCGGCGCTGTTCGCGGTGCTGCTCGCGTCGTCGTCGGCGGCGCTGGTCCTGCCGATCGTGGATGCGTCCGGCATCGGCGGGCGCGAGCTGCTGCCGCTGCTGGTGCAGGTCGCGGTCGCCGACACCGTCTGCATCGTCGCGTTGCCGCTCGTCATCGACCCGCCCGCAGCGCTGCGCGCCGGGCTCGGCTCGCTCGCGGTGATCGCGTGCGCGGCGGTGGTGTTCCTCGTGCTCCGGCAGCTGGACCGCACCGGCGTGCAGCGCCGCGTCCACAACGTGTCCAAGGACCGCAAGCTCGCCGTCGAACTGAGGGTGAGCCTGGCGGTGCTGTTCGGTCTCGGTGCCCTCGCGGTGTGGACGCACGTGTCGGTGATGCTCGCCGGGTTCGCGCTCGGGCTCGCGGTCGCCGGGGTCGGGGAACCGCGGCGGCTCGCCGGCCAGCTGTTCGCGGTCACCGAAGGGTTCTTCGCCCCCGTCTTCTACGTGTGGATCGGGGCGTCCATCGACGTCCGGGCGCTGGCGGAGGATCCGTCCCGGATCGGGCTGGGCCTGGCGCTCGGCGCGGTCGCGGTGCTCGTGCACCTCGTGCCGCGCGTCACCGGTCAGCCGGTCGCGCTCGGCGCGCTGTCGGCGACCCAGCTGGGGATCCCGCTGGCGGCGGTCGCGATCGGCCTCGCCGGGGGCCTGCTGTCGCGGGCCGACGCCGCCGCCCTGGTTCTCGGGGCGCTCGTCACGATCGCCGTGGCCGCGATCGCGGCGGCGGTGGCGACACCTCGCGGCCGAGACGCCGTGGAGCCGTGACCGCTCCCGACCCGCGGAATGTCCCGAGTTCGGCTGCTGTTGCTCGAATCGGGGTCGCGTACTCGTGCGGCTTCGGAAAGGACTCAACGTCATGTCGGCGACCACCACGCTGCCCGTGATCGACCTCGCGGACCTCGACCGCGGAGCCGAGGCCCGCGCGGATCTGCTCACCCGGCTCCGCACGGTGACCCACGAGATCGGGTTCTTCCACCTGGCCGGCCACGGCATCGATCCGGCGCTCGGCGCGGACCTCATCACCGCGGCCCGCGCGTTCTTCGCGTTGCCCGACGCCGCGAAACTCGAGATCGAGAACTCGCATTCGCCGCAGTTCCGCGGCTACACCCGCATCGGTGGGGAACGCACCCAGGGCTACGTCGACTGGCGCGAACAGATCGACATCGGGCCCGAACGCGCGGCCGTCACCGAGATCGATCCCGCGAAGCCGTGGGAGGTGCTGCACGGTCCGAACCTGTGGCCGGCGCAGCTGCCCGAGCTGCGGGAGCTCGCGCTGCGGTGGATCGACCAGGCGCAGGCCGTCGGGATCGTCCTGCTGCGCGCCTGGGCGGAGTCGCTCGGTGCCCCCGCCGACTTCTTCGACGACGCCTTCGCCGATCCCGATCCGCTGCTCAAGATCGTCCGGTATCCCGGTCACGACCGGTCGGTCACCGGGCAGGGCGTCGGCAGCCACAAGGACGTCGGGGTCCTCACCCTGCTGTATCCGGAACCGGGCAGCACCGGATTTCAGGTCGACCGCGACGGCACCTGGATCGACGTGGCTCCGCAACCGGGCTGCTTCATCGTCAACATCGGGGAACTGCTCGAACTGGCCACCGGCGGATACCTCGAGGCCACCGCCCACCGGGTATTGCCGCCGGAACCCGGCACCGACCGGATCTCGCTGCCGTTCTTCCTCAACCCCGGGCTCGACAAGGAACTGCCGACCGTTTCGCTGCCGCCCGAACTCGCGGCGAACGCGCGCGGCGTCGGCACCGACGAACACGGCGGCACCCTGCATTCGGTGTACGGCCTAAATGCGCTCAAGTCCCGGCTGCGCGCCCATCCGAACGTGACCGAGCGGTACCACGCGGACCTGTTGAACTCACCCGCTCTGCGTGGGTGACCGCGGCGTCGACATCCCGGTCCGGTGACCGTGGATGTCGGTGCGCGGGTCCACACTGTCGCCCATGGCATACGACGAGGAGTTGGCCGACAGGATCCGGGACCTCATCGAACCGGGACCGGCCGTGACCGAACGCAGAATGTTCGGCGGCCTGTCCTTCATGGTGGACGGCAATCTGGCCCTCGCGGTCAGCGGTGCAGGCGGACTGCTCGTGCGGGTCGGAGCCGAACCGCGCGAACGACTCGTCGACCACGACTCCGTCCACCCGGCGAGGATGGGGGATCGCGAAATGACCGGCTGGGTGCGCGTGACCGCGTCATCCGTCGAGGACGACGCCGATCTGCGCGCGTGGGTCACCAGAGGAGTCGAGTTCGCTCGTTCGCTTCCGCCGAACGGTTGACGCCCGCCCTCGTGCGCGGTTTCGGTAGCGGTGGCTACCGAAACCGC
>NZ_JBSFRG010000011.1:0-157355 GCF_053589115.1 Rhodococcus sp. NPDC003383
ACGGCCGTATGCTTGATCGATTTCATGCGTTCTCCGGTTCTAGCGACACGCCCGCGATGCAGCGCATCGGTCGGGCACGGGATCGAGTTCACGGCACCACAGCCCCTCCTGCTGGGTCGGCTTCCACATGTTGCGCTGCTCGCCTTCCCACGGTCCCGGATCCTTGGTGGTGTCCGAGCCGAGACCCCAGCACTTGCCGACCTTGTCCGCGACGTCCTGACCGATCAGATCGGCGACCCAGCCGTTCATGGACCCGTAACCGGTGGCGTAGACGACGAGGTCGGCTTCGAGTTCGGTGCCGTCCTCGAGGATCACGCTGTGTTCGGTCAGCTCCCGCACGTTGCCGTGGGCGAGTTTGATGTCGCCGTTCGCGACGAGTTCGGATGCACCGACGTCGATGTAGTAGCCCGATGCCCGGCGCAGGTACTTCATGAACAGGCCGGAGCCGTCGTCGCCCCAGTCGTGCCGGAACCCGGCCTTTTCGAGCCGGTCGTAGAAGTCGGCGTCGCGTTCCCGGATCTTGTCGTAGACGGGGATCTGGAACTCGTGCATGATCCGGTACGGCAGCGACGCGAACGCCAGGTCGGCCTTGTGGGTGGTTACGCCGGCCGCGAGCGCCCGCTCCGAGTAGAGGTCGCCGAGGCCGAGCTCCATGAGCGATTCGGACTTGACGATGTGCGTGGACGACCGCTGCACCATCGTCACGTCCGCCCCGACCTCCCACAACGCACCGCAGATGTCGTGCGCGGAGTTGTTCGCGCCGATCACCACGGCCTTCTTGCCCGCGTAGGCGTCGGGTCCCGGGTGTCGGCTCGAATGGTGCTGTTCGCCCTGGAACCGGTCCATGCCCGGGAACGACGGAATGTTGGGCTTGCCGGACATCCCGGTGGCGATCACGAGCTGCTTCGGGCGCAACACCAGCGGCTGCCCGTCGCGTTCGATGTGGACGGTCCACTCCCCCGCCGCCTCGTCGTAGGACGCCGACGTGCACGTCGTCTTCGACCAGTACGGCACCTCCATGACCCGGGTGTACATCTCGAGCCAGTCGCCGATCTTGTCCTTCGGCGCGAACACCGGCCAGTTGTCGGGGAACGGCAGGTACGGCAGGTGGTCGTACCAGACCGGATCGTGCAGGCACAGCGACTTGTACCGGCCGCGCCACTGGTCGCCGGGCCGGTCGTG
Source organism: Rhodococcus sp. NPDC003383 (assembly GCF_053589115.1). NCBI lineage: Bacteria > Bacillati > Actinomycetota > Actinomycetes > Mycobacteriales > Nocardiaceae > Rhodococcus > Rhodococcus sp. NPDC003383. The sequence goes on from NZ_JBSFRG010000011.1 coordinate 1,183, forward strand.
CTTGTCCAGCACCAGGGTGGGCACACCGAGCTGCCGCATGCGCGCGCCGAGCGCAATTCCGCCCTGACCACCGCCGACGATCACGACGTACGGCTGGCGGGTGTACCCGAGTTCGCGTTCCTCCGCCTCGCGCTGCTCGGACCAGGTCACCCGGTTCCGGTCGGCACCGTGGGTGGTGCCGCGCGGGCGCCGCACGCCCTTGCCCTCCTCGTGTCCGGTCAGCTCCTGCAGCGTCGTGAGCAGCGTCCACGCGCCCTCCTCGACGAGGCGCAGGTGCCCTTCCCCGCGTCCGGTCGCGGTCTCGAACGCGATCCACGCGCTGACGACACCGTCCTCCTCGGTGGGTGGCTCGGTGGTGCGGAAGCCGCGTGGGTCGGTGTCGTCGAGCCGCTCGTGCAGCATGTTCGCGACACCGTCGCGGCCCTCGACCGTCTTGAGGTTCCAGGTGAAGGCGACCAGGTCGCGCCAGAAGCTGTCGGTGGCGAACATGCCCGCTGCGGCGTCGACGTCGCGGGAGGCGAGCGCGGCCTCGAAATCGTGCAGCCACTGGTCGACGCGTCGCTGCGGGTCGAGGCCCTGGTCGGTGGGCTGCTCGAGGATGTCGGTCATGGCGGATCCCCTTCCGGTCGTTGTTGTGATCCAGCACACAGCCGAGCACGGGGTTGCTGCAATCGTTGCATCACGTTGCACGGCGCGGACGCGCGCTTGTGGCGCAGACCACAGCGCGGCGCCTATGCTCCGGGGGATACCCGGAGACCGGAGAGGAACCGTGAGCAGTTTCAGCGCGATCGCACCCGGCACCGATCTGCCGCGTCACGCACGCGACCTCGTCCGGATGCACGACGCGGTGATCGGCGGGGGCAAACCCGCGATGCGTCCCCGCGCGGTCGTCGCCCGCTCGTGGTCGCGGGTCTTTGAGACCGGACTCGACCCGTCCGGCGGCAACGTCCGCATCCCCTTTCCGGTCGAGGAGGTCGAACGCCGCCGCCGGCAGTCGCCGCTGTCCACCGTGATCGGCGACCTCACGCAGATCGTCGCGCCGGTGGCTGATGCGTCGCAGCTGCTTCTGGTGGTGACAGACGCCGACGGAGTGATCCTGTGGCGCAACGGTTCCGCGCGGATCCGGGCTCGCGCCGACGCTCTCGGGTTCCGTGAGGGATCCGTGTGGACCGAATCCGCCGTGGGCACCAACGCGATCGGAACGGCACTTGCCGAAGCCGCTCCGGTCCAACTGTTTTCGGGTGAGCACTTCGAGCAGAGCCAACATCCCTGGTACTGCACGGCGGCACCCGTCCACGACCCGATCAGCGGTGAGCTGCTCGGCATCGTCGACGTCAGCGGCCCGGCGCTGACGCTGCATCCGGCGATCAGCGCGCTGGTCGACACCGCGGTGCGGCTGGCCGAATCCCAGCTGTGGCGGCGGCACGAGCAACGCCTCGACCATCTGCGCACCCGTGCGGCGCCGGTGCTCGCGTCGGTCAGTGGACCGTTACTACTCGTCGACGACCACGGATGGGTCGCGCACGCCTCGGGAGTCGCGACCACCGGACGAGTCGCCGCCCCGCGGGGCGACCGGCCGATCACCGTCCCCGGCCTCGGGCTGTGCATGCCGGAGCAGCTCTCCCACGGGTGGCTGATCCGCCCTGCCGAGCGGACGTCGAGAATCTCGATGACACTTCGCCTTTCGTCGACTCCCTCGGTGGAGGTGACCGGCGCGGACTCCTCGTGGCACAGTTCCGTGACGGTGCGGCACGCCGAGATCCTGCTACTGCTGCACCGCCACGGCCCCGCGGGAATGACGGTCACCGATCTCGGTCACGCATTGTTCGGCGACGCCGATCATGCCGTCGCGGTGCGCGCGGAGGTGTCGCGGTTGCGCCGCGCGCTCGGCACCGTGGTGGACAGCCGGCCCTACCGGCTGACGGAGTCCGTCGATCTCGTCGTCGAAACGCCCGGCGCGGAGCGCCTCTCCGAATGTGCGTTCGTGCGCCGGTCGACGAGCCCCGGGGTGCGGGCACTGGCCACGTGAATGTCCATTGCATCGGACCACGAGGACCCGACAAGAATGGGGTCTTTCCGAATGGCCGACCACATGGATGACGCCACCTTCGCGCCGGCGCTCAGCACGCCGGCCCCGATGTGCACCCGTGTCGATCACGAGGACCGATAGTGAGGGAATCGCGAGGTCCCTCTCTCTCGAAGTCGGCACTCGGCATTACACAGCCTGGATCGGCGCGATGGTCCTCCTCGTCGCAGAAATGATCTTGTCGAGCCACGCATCGTCCCCCAGCGCCCGGCGCAACGGCTCGTTGGGTAGCTCGATGCTCACAGGGAGTCCTTCAGGTAGCGCAGAACAGATTCCGCGCAAGTCGATCCCGCCTGTTCCGGGCACGAGCCGTTCTTCACGAGCCTGCCGGATCAGTTCAACGTCGTCTGTCGGAGCCGGCAGGGACCCGTCGCATATCTGCACATAGTGCAACCATTCCCGAGGAATCGCTGCGAGATCGTCGAGGGTCGTGCTCGACCGGTCCGTGTGCAGGGCGTCGACGAGCACACTACGTGCGGGTCCGTCGGCCTGCGAGACGATGTCGACTGCAGCTTCGGCGTCGGGAACCGCTGTCCAAGGCATGAATTCGAGACTTGCGACGATGCCGTATTCGGCGCACACCTGCGCCAGCCGCGCGTACGAGTCGGCCAACCGTGCACGGTCGGGGTCGTCGCCGCCGACCAGTACGGCCCGCGCCCCGAGCCGCGCGCCTGCCTCGAGCAGGGGCCGGTAGGCAGAAGTGTCGAAACCCTCTGCGATGCGGATGATCTCGAGGTCGAAGACCTCGATGGGCGAATCCGCGAGTCGGCGTACGAGAGCATCGAGTTCGGTGGGATTCTCGTGCAGTGGGTACGCGGTGGTACCGGGCGCGGCGGGCAGCAGCCGCAAACCGACGGTGTCGAAGCCGTGTCGTTCGGCGAGATCGACATGCTGCAGCGGCGGGATGTCCAGGACGGTGAGGGCGGCGAGTCCGAGCAGGGCGGTCATCGGGAGACTCCTGTGGTCGAGGCGAGTCGGCGTCCGGTGAGGTAGCCGAAGGTCATGGCGGGGCCGAGGTTGATTCCGCCGGAGGGATAGTGACCGCCCATCACGCTCGCCTGGTCCACCCCCACGGCGAAGAGACCGTCGATCGGCGCGTCGCCGGAGTCGAGCACGCGGGACTGCGCGTCGGTGACGAGCCCGGCAAACGTGCCGAAGCTGCCGGGGACCACCTTCACCGCGTAGAACGGGCCCTTCTCGAGCGGCGCGAGCGATGGATTGGGCCACGGGTTGCCGACATCCCCCGACCGGACGTTGAACGGGGTCGATCCGCGGCCGAACTCGGGATCTGTCCCGGCCCGGGCGTTCTCGTTGAACACGGCGACGGTCTTGTCGAGTCCGTCCGGGTCGACACCGATCTTCGCGGCGAGTTCCCGGAGGGTGGCGGCGCGGGTGAGGTACCCGGACCGCAGGTACGGCCAGGTGGGGATCGGGAACGGCTTGGCCATCCCCAGCGGGTAGTACTTCATGTATCGCGCGTCGGCGATCAGCCATGAGCACACCTCGTCACCGTCCGGGACCTGTTCGATCATGGCGAGCGTGTAGTCGTGGTACCCGAGCGCCTCGTTGACGAACCGGCGGCCGTCGGCCAGCACACCGATGGCGCCCGGCTTGGCGCGGTCCATGATGTGCGGGAAGACACCCTGCTTACCGTTGCGGTATCGGACCAGGGAGACGGGGCAGTACGCGACGGGCGACGCGAGCGTTCGGTCCAGGCGCCCACCGACCGATTCACCCAGTGAGATCCCGTCACCGGTGGTGGTCGGCGGGGTGAGGGTCCAGTGCTCGCGTCCGGTGGGTGTGCGCGGGAACAGTTCCCTGCGCCGATCGAGGTCGTGGGTGAATCCGCCGGTCGCGAGGACGACACCCCGACGGGCCGTGACGGTGTACTGCCCGCCGGGACCGGTGAGGCGGACTCCGGTCACCCGGCCGTCGTCGGTGGTGAGCGCGGTGGCCGCGGTGGACACCCGGAACTCGACCCCGGCGTCGAGCGCCGAGCGCAACAGGCGACCGACGAGCGCGGTGCCGTTGACCAGTTGCTGACCGCGACGCTTGGTGACGAGGTCGAACATGTGCGTGGTGACACGACGCGCGCAGTATGCGAATGCCTTCGCCGAACGCGTCGAGTGCAGGAAGGCCTGCAGGTCGGGGCCGGCCATGATCCCCATGCCGAGGAACGAGGTCTCGTACAGCTGCCGGCGCAGCAGCGCCGCGACGTCGGGGCCGAGTGTGCGCAGGCTCACCGGTTTCGGCGCGACGGAACGATGCCCGGTGCCGGCACCGGGGGTGTCGCCGTGGATGTCGGCGATGCCGGCGCCGGCCACGAACTGCAGGGCCGTGCGCGTCTCGAAGAACTCGACCATCGCCGGGGCGCCGTCGAGCAGCGCGTCGACCTTGGCGGGGTCGAAGTTGTCGCGCAGCCGGTGTTCGAGATAGGTGCGCGGCAGGGCACGGTCCTCGTGGACGCCGTCGGCATGCGCGAACAGGTTGCGCGGGGTCCACATCCAGCCGCCGGACCATGCGGTGGCGCCGCCGCACACGGCGGCCTTCTCCACCACCAGGACCGACGCGCCGCCGTGCGCGGCCGTGACGGCGGTGGACAGCCCGCCGGCGCCGGACCCGACGACCACTACGTCGAAGGTGTTCCCGTCGGTGAAAGATGCGGGGGTCATCGGTTCTCCTCGGTTGTGGACACGAGTGCAGGGGCCGGCGCGACCGGCCGACCGGTGCGGGCGGATTCGTAGACGGCTTCGATCACGGCGAGCGATGTGCGGGCGTCGCGGCCGGTGACGGCGGGTGGGCGGCCGGTGCGGACGGCGTCGGCGAAGTCCTGCACCTGCAGGGTGTGGAAGTCGGTGAGGCCTGCGTTGACGTCCTCGACGTCGAGGTTGGCGTGGGTGGCGCTGTCGTAGGGGGTGTTCAGCGCGAGTTCGCCGGGCAGCGTCCACAATTCGTTCACGCCTTCGCGACCCTCGGGGAATTCGAGCACGCTCGCGACGGCTCCGGTCGCCCCGATGACGGTGACCCGGTTGCCGAGGTTGTGGTTGACGCCGGTGGTGGCGGTGATCGTCGCGGTGCCCCCGGACGCGAACGTGACCACCGCCGAGGCGGTGTCCTCGGTTTCGATGTGGTCGCCGTGGAAACGGGTGCCGATACCACCGGTCACCGAGACGGGTTCGCCCATGAACCACTGCAGCATGTCGATCTGGTGCACGGCCTGCGTCATGAGCACGCCACCGCCGTCGGTGTCCCAACGGCCCCGCCAGGCATCGGCCGAGTAGTAGCTCGACGGACGGTGCAGCAGCACCGACACCTCTCCGAGCACCGGGACGCCGAGCCGGCCGTCGTCGATCGCGGCCTTGATACGCCGGGCCGCGGGCCAGAAGCGCCGTTGGAACAATACCGCGAACGTGATGCCGGCGCGGTCCGCGGCGGCGATCATGCGGTCCGCAGCGGCCACGTCCACCGCGATCGGCTTCTCGCACAGCACATGGATGCCGGCCTCGGCCGCGGCGACGACGATCTGCTCGTGCACGGGATGCGGGGTGCATACGGTGCAGGCGTCGAGGCCGAGCGCGAACAACTTCTCCACCGAGCCGACGGCGTGGGCGATGCCGTGCCGCCGCGCGAACGCGGTGGCCCGATCCGGGTCGGCGTCGGCGCAACCCACCACCTCGACGCCGGGACTCTGCTGCAGGGCCCGGGCATGGTTACCGGCGATACGTCCGCATCCGACGATGCCTGTACGCAGCGACATCAGAAGTGCTCCTCTCGTTCGACATCGCGTGCGGCGCTCTCGCCGCGATCGAGGTCGTCGAGCGCCGCGACGTCGGCGGGTTCGAGCCGCACGTGGGCTGCGGCGAGGTTCTCCGCCTGTCGCTGCGGGTTCGCCGAGCGGGCGATGGGAACCACGTCGTGCGCGCGGTGCCACGCGAGGATCACCTGGGCTGCCGTGATGCCGAGGCGGTCGGCGATCGCGGTGACGACCGGCGAGCGCAGCGTCTCACCCCGCCCGAGTGGGCTCCACGACTGGGTGAACACGCCGAGTTCGTTGTCGGCGCGGCGCACCGGAACCCGGGCGAGTGTCGGGTCCATTTGAATCTGATTGACCGCGGGCGCTTCACCGGTTTCGGAAACGACCCGGCGCAGGTGGTGTTCGAGGAAGTTGGACACGCCCGCGTACCGGACGAGACCCGCGTCGCGGCACTCGAGGATCCCTTCGAAGGCGGCAACATAGCGGTCGAGGCGCGGCAACGGCCAGTGGATGAGGAACAGGTCGAGGTAGTCGAGACCCAACCGCTCGAGGCTGCGTTCGACGGCGCCGCGGATGTCGCCCGAAACATGGTCACTGCCACGTAGTTTCGTGGTGACGAACAGCTCGTCACGGGCCACACCGCACGTGGTGAGGGCCGTACCGACGGCGTCCTCGTTGTCGTAGATCGTGGCGGTGTCGATCAGTCGGTAGCCGGCTTCGATGCCGGCGAGCACGGCGGCGGTCGCATCCGGCCCGACCAGCGGCCAGGTACCCAGGCCGACCGGTGGCAGTGCATCGCGCACGTCGGTGCCGTAGATCTTTGCGGCTGTGCCGATTTCGGGTTTCATGCGAGGGCCTCGACTCGGGTACGTGCGGATGCGGTGATACGGGCGGTGACGTCGGCGGCGGTGACGATGGCGGCGTGGATGGATCCGCCGTCACCGCTCGCGTCGCCCACACTGTGGACGCCGAGGCGCGGGGCGAGCCGGCGCAGCGCGGTGAGCAGGTCGGTGCGGGGTTCGATGCCCTGGGAAACGAGCAGCTCACCCGGGGCGGACACCGTGGATTCGGTGCCGTTCGTGGAGATCACCACGTGGTCCGCCTCGACGCGGGTGACGATCGACGACAGGTGGGCGGTGAAGTTCGCGGCCGCGGCCAGCCTCGGCAGCAGCACGATCTTGGCGCGCCGGCCGACATCGTGGGCGATGGTTTCCTGCGGGCCGATCATGACGACCTGCGTGCCCTTCTGCAGCAGGTCGTCGGCCACCGCCGCGGCTTCGCGGTCGGCACCGAAGATGGTGATCGACGCCGGTGCCGGATCTCCGGAGGCGAGATAGTCGCGCACATCCCGCACGCGACGGGTCTCCAGACCGGGCACGTCCAGCGCGGGACCGCGGCCGCCGGTCGCGAGGACGATCGCGTCGAAGTCCTCGGCGGCCAGGGTGTCCGCCTCGACGCGGACACCGGTGTGGCACGTTACGTCCAGATCGGCGAGCTCGGCGAGATACCAGTCGACGATGCGGCGGTACTCCGGGTACTCGTGCAGGGCCGAGGCCAGCGCGAAATCGCCTCCGAGCGTGTCACGTTCGTCGTAGAGATCCACGCGGTGTCCGGCGGTCGCGAGTTCCCGGGCCGCCGACAGGCCCGCGGGTCCACCTCCGATCACCGCAACCCGGACCGGGATGCCGGCGGCTTCGGTGGGCTGCTCGAGTTCACGACCCACCCACGGGTTGACCGAGCACGGTACGGGCCCGGCGGCCAGGCTGTCGATGCAGTAGTTGCAGGCGATGCACGGTCGGTACCGGCTGCCGGCGAGTGCACGGTTCGGGAACTCGGGGTCGGCGTGCAGGGTGCGGGCCATGCTCACGAAATCGGCCTGACCCGAGGCGATGATGTGTTCTGCGGCCTCGGGGGTGCTGATGCGGCCGGCGACGCCGACCGGGATGTCGAAATCGCGCGTGTACGGCGCGGCGTGGGGCGCCAGGAGGCCGCGAGGCCATTCGCCCGGCTGGATGATCCACTGGCCCGCTTCGTAATTGCCCGCCGACACGTCGAGGAAGTCGAGGCGGTGGGTGTCGATCGCGTCGATGCGCTCGCGGGTGGACCGCGCGTCGAGGCCGCCGTCGACGCCTTCGAATGCGGAGAAGCGCAGCCCCAGGGCCACCCCCGGAGCCATCGCCCGCACGGCGTCGATGACGCGGTTGACGAACAAGGTGGGCTCGGCCCACTTGTCGTTCCTCTTGTTGTAGGCGGGCGAGAGGAACTGGTGGATGAGATAGCCGTGTCCACCGTGCAGCGAAATCACGTCGACACCGGCCTTTTCGCACCGCGCCGCGGCTTCACCGAAGCATTCGATGATGTGCTCGATGTCGGCGTCGTCGAGTTGTTCGGGCATCTCGCCGCCCACCACCGTGCACGGGATCGGCGTCGGCGCGACGGGCACGAATCCGCTGACCGCGCCCTGTGCGGTGCGGCCGCCGTGGTTGAGTTCGACCCCGGCGAGTGCACCGTGGGCGTGCAGGGCGTCGGCCATCCGTGCGATGCCGGGGATGCGGTCGTCCTCGTCGACACCCATCTGCCGGATGCGTCCCTTGCCGTCGGCGCGCACGTAGCTGGCTTCGGTGAAAACCAGTGCCGCTCCCCCGGCGGCGCGGCGTTCGAGGTAGGCGATGTAGTCGTCGGTCATGGTGCCGTCGGGGGCGCAGTAGTTGCGTTCCATCGGTGCCGACACGAAGCGGTTGCGTAGCCGGACCGGCCCGAGGTCGAGGGGCCGGGCGAAGGCGGGGGTGGTCATCGCATCTCCTCGGTCGTCGGGGTTGCGGCCGAACCGGCCGAGGCGGCGGCGAGGTCTCGTTGTTCGATCAGGGCGCCGAGGTGGCGGCGCATACGGCCTGCGTCGGGGGTGACTCCGGTGAGCAGCGCGAACGTGTCGGCGGCCTGCGCCACGAGCATCTGCCCGCCGTCGAGCACCTCGCACCCGAGAGCTGTTGCAGCGGAGACGAGTTCGGTGCGCAGGGGCCGGTAGACGATGTCGACGACCCACTGGCCGGACCGCAGTGCGGCGGTGTCGAAGGGCGTTCCGGGGTGTCCGGTCATACCGATCGGCGTCGCGTTCACCACCCCATGGCACGTCTGCAGCGCCGTGGCGACGTCCGCGGCCGCGACCGGCGTGACCGACGCCGCCGGGAACGCCGCGGCGACCCGGATGCAGACATCTGCGGCGCGGGCCGGGTCGACGTCCGAGATGCTCAGTTCGTTCACGCCCGCTGCGCCGAGCGCGTATGCGACGGCGGAGCCGGCCCCGCCCGCCCCCACGAGGAGCACCGAGTCCAGCGCGGCACCGGGAAGTCCCCGCTGCAGGGCCGCAAGGAACCCGCTGTGGTCGGTGTTGTGTCCGATCAGCCGGCCGTCGCGGACGACGACGGTGTTGACGGCGCCGAGCAGCCGGGCGGTGTCGGACAGTTCGTCGAGGGCCGGGATGACGAGCTGCTTGCACGGGTGGGTGATGTTCAGCCCGGTGTAACCCTTGCGCACGGCGGCGCGGACGAACTCGGCGGTGTGCGCGACCGGCACGGTCCGCGTGTCGAGGTCGAGCAGGTCGTAACGGTAGCCGGTGAGCCCGAGTTCGGCGGCTTCGCGTTCGTGGAGTGCGGGTGAGAGCGATGAGGCGATACCGGCACCGACGAGTCCGATGCGGTGCGCAGCAGTGGTGGACACGATGTGCTCCTCCATGGGGTGTGCCTCGGTGCCCGGATCGAGCACCGAGGCGGATCGGTCGGTCAGGCGTCGGTGCGAACGAGGCTGTTTGCCGCGACCGCCGGTACCGGGCGCTTCGGTTCTCCGAGTTCCTCGGTGGGCGTGCGATACGTCTCGGGTCCGGTCAGTGCCGCGGCCGCGGCGAGCACCGCGAAGCCCATGCACATCGACGCGACCGGGACCCAGTTCGCGGCGTCGCCGGCCGACAGGATCTGGGCGACGGCCGGGGTGAAGCCCGCTACGAGCAGTCCGAGCATGAGGCTCACCGCCATGCCCGTGTAGCGGACCCTGGCCGGGAACTGCTCGGGGAAGTACGCGGGGTAGATGCCGTTGGGCATCGCGTAGAAGAAGCCGATGAGAACGATTCCGCTGGCGAACACCATTGCCGTGCTTCCGGTTCCGATCGCGTGGAAGAAGGCGAAGACCATGGCGCCCGAACCGAGGGCACCGAACACGAATACCGGCTTGCGGCCGATGCGGTCGGCGAGGATGCCGAAGAGCGGCTGGGTGAGTACGGCGACGAAGTTGGCAGCGGCGATCGCCCACAGGATCGTCGAGCGTTCCATGTCCTGGACGCCCACGGCGTAGGCGAGGGCGAAGACGTTGACGATGGTGTTGATCATCGCGAACGTGGCGCTGAGGGCGATACGGATCACCGCGCGCCAGTGGGAGCGGAACGTTTCCACGACCGGCAACGCCGCCGTGTCCCCGCTCTCCTGAATCTCCTCGAAGACTTCGGGTTCGTCGAGCTTGCGGCGCAACCACATTGCCACGACGGTGACGACGATGCTGAGCCAGAACGGTACCCGCCAGCCCCACGAGTAGAGGGCGTCGTCGGGCAGCGAGGCCACGGGGATGAAGACGAGGCTCGAGATGACGATGCCGAACATGATGCCGCTCATCGTGAACGAGGTGAAGAATGCCCGGCGACGCGCGGGGGCGTGTTCGAGGGTGAGCGACGACGACCCCGGTGATTCACCGCCGGCGGACAGGCCCTGGAGCAACCGGAGCAGCACCAGGATCACGGGTGCGGCCATGCCGATCTGGTCGTAGGTGGGCAGACAGCCGATGACGAAGGTCGAGATGCCCATCGTGAGCAGGCACGCCAGGAGGGCGTTTCGGCGGCCGAACTTGTCGCCCCAGTGTCCCCACAGCACCGCGCCGAGGGGGCGGGCGACGTAGGCGACGCCGAGGGTGCTGATCGACAGCAGGGTTGCGGTCGCGCCGCCGCCGGGGAAGAAGATGTGCCCGAAGACCAGGGCCGCGGCGGAGCCGTAGATGAAGAAGTCGTAGTACTCGAGGGTGCTGCCCAGGAAGCCGGAGATGGCGGCCCTGCGGGCGTTGGCAGCGCGGTGCCCGTCGCGATCCGATGTGTGACTGTTCGTCATGGGTTTCCTTTCGTCCCAGAATCCGACGAACACGGAGGGCCGATCCGCTGAGACGGCCCTCACACTCGCCGGGACGAACCGAGACTGTCACGCAAGACTATGTGGCGTCCAACACCGAAAAAGTCTTTGAAAAAGACCATTTGCATCTTAATCGGGGGTCGGGAGGATCTCCTCGGCAAGCCGGAGCGCGACCTCGAGCGCGGGCGACACCCGCTTGGGCGACCACCCGAGACCGTGCAGCATGTAGACCGGCTCGCCCGTCAGGGGCACGAACACCGTGCCCGGTGGGGCGATCGGCGCCATGCCCGAGGTCATGAGCGCGACGCCGACGCCGGTCGAGACGAGCAGCAGGATCATGTACGGATCGGTGATCTCCTGGACCACCCGCGGACGGAATCCGGCGTCGAGGCACGCCCGCATCGTGACCTCCTGCAGCGACGATCCCGCCGAGATCGGCGTGGTGATGAACCCGTCCTCGGCGAGATCGCGCAGCTCGATCGCGGTCTCGCCCGCCAGCGGGTGGTCGACCGGCAGCACCGCACCGAACGGCTCGCGCCGGATCAGCCGGGCACTGACACCCGCCGATTGCACGGGCATGCCGACGAACGCGAGATCCAGTGCGCCACTTTCCAGTTGCGCGACTGCATCGCGGGTCATGATGCGGCCGACCAGGGTGAGTTCGATGTCGGGATATCGCTGCCGCAGCGCCCGGGTCAGCGGCGGGAGCGACAGGTGGTTGAGCACACCCGTGAATCCGATCTTGATGCGCCCGTACACGCCTCCCGCGGACGCGCGGGTGGCCTGGCGTGCGGTCTCGACGCTCTCGAGAATGTGGTACGCGTGCGGCAGGAACGCATGACCACCCGCCGTGAGCGCCACACTGCGGGTGTTGCGTTCGAACAGCGGTACGCCGATGTCCTTCTCGAGCTTGCGCACGGTCTGGCTCAGCGGGGACTGCGCCATCTGCAACCGCGCGGCGGCCCGCCCGAAATGCAACTCTTCGGCGACGGCAACGAATGCCTGCACCCAACGGATCTCCACGGGACCCTCTCCTTCGGCGGGTTGACGGCCACGCCGCAGCCGTATATTCATCTTGAATACAGTGCGAACCTTATTGTTTCGATATCGCACATAGATTGAGACTACTCCCCACATACCCGATCCCCAGATACCCGAGGAGATATCCATGTCCACATACCCATCGGGCGCCATCGCCCTCGTCACGGGCGGCGCCGGCGGCATCGGCGCGGCGTGCGCAAAACGCCTGGCCGACGCAGGCGTTCGCGTCGTCACCGCCGACCTCGCGCCCGGCGCCGACGAGCACCTCGACGTCACCGATCCGGAGGCGGTCGACCGGTTACGGTCGCGCGTGGGCCGCGTCGACATCCTCGTCAACAGCGCCGGGATCGTCGGCCCGTCGGCGCTACTCGTCGACACCGACCTCGCCGGCTGGCACCGCACCTTCCGCGTCAACGTCGACGGCACGTTCCTGATGTGCCGCGCGTTCGTGCCCGGGATGATCGACGCCGGCTGGGGCCGCGTCGTGAACCTTGCAAGCATCGCAGCCAAGGACGGAAACCCCTACCAGAGCGCCTATTCGGCTTCGAAGGCCGCCGTGATCGCCCTGACCAAGTCACTGGGCAAGGAGGTCGCGACGTCCGGCGTGCTCGCCAACGCCGTCGCCCCCGCTGCGGTGGAGACCCCGATGAACGCCGACACCGATCCCGCGATCATCGCCCGATCGCAGAGCCTCACCCCGATGGGGCGGATGGGACGGCCCGAGGAGATCGCCGAACTGGTCGCGTGGTTGTCGTCGGAGGCGCTGAGTTTCTCCACCGGTGCCGTGTACGACGCCAGCGGCGGGCGCGCGTCGTACTGACCGGCCATCCCGAACCGACTCCGCCGTCGCCAGGGATCTCCGGCGTTCGCACATCCCACTGGCGAGCGGCGGGCCCCGCGCATCCGGGACCGCCGGCTACCGTCGCACGCATTAACTCGTCGAAGAACGTGATATCGGCCGGGCTACCCGCTGAAACCCTCACCCGCCGTCGAACGGTCGTGCTGCGTGAAGGTCATCGCGATATGCCGACCGCGGGCGACCTTGTTCAACATGGCCACCCGTTCGCGCGCGGCTGCCCCGCTTCTGTTCCTGCGCTCGCGGATGGGGTTGGACCAGGGAACGCTGTCGGCCAGCCTGGCGAGAGCTACGTTCAATCCGGTGAGATGCGCGAACCAGCGCACTCGGCGTTCGAAGTTGTATCCGAGCGGCTCGAAGTGCGTGCCCTCCACCATGGCTTCGATCTGCTTGTACCCGAACACCACTCCTGCCGGCGCGAGAGCGATGGTGGCGATGATCTGATCGGCGTACCGGGACACCCATTTCTTGACCACACCGGGAAGCGTGTCCGTCAGGGTCTCCACGTGTGCGGGACCGGCAATGGCATCGACGAGTTCAGCACGCCAGGGCGAAGGGTTACCGCCCCTTGCGAGAACATAATTCAGCGATTTGATGAGTTCCACACCGTTCGCGGAGTGGAGCAGTTCGGGAGCTCCCCACAAACGCGCGGAGTAGGAGGAATATTCGGCGAGATCCTCGAGTTGTTGCGCGGTCAACCTGCGCCCGAACGCGTGGTCGACGAGCCGTCCGAGCAACATGCCGCTGCCGAATCCGAGCAACGATGTCGCAGGAATCGGTTCTCCGAATTTGAGATAGACGTCGTCACCCCATTTTCTGCGTAGCCCACGACTGGCCAGTGCGTGCATCAACCGCACGCGCACCACGTCCTGGAATGCCTCGGAACGGCGATCGAAAATTTCCGGCAGCCTGAACTCGGCAAATACCCGGGCTGTTTCGATGAAGCGGCGCGGACCGTCGTCCGCGAATCGTCCCGTGGCACCGGTGGCAGCGGAAATGTCACCGGTCATTGCTGTTTCGTACAGTGCCCACCCTTTGATGATCGACGTGGCACTCCAGGTAGCCGCCATCGCCAGCATCCGTCCCCGTTCGGCAGCGACGAGATCGAATTGGGCAGGCAGCTGATCGAGATGCTCGAAGAGCTCGACGAACTCGTGCGGGGGATTTTCGAGCGTTTCGATGCCCTGGGTGAGAGCCTGCTCGAACAGCGCGCGGCCCTGCTCATGACCGAGTCGCTCGAACGCCTCGACCACGCCGATCATGTGCTCGTCGCGTTGCCAGAAATAGTCGTCACGCAGGCGCGTGAGGTCGTTGGGTTCGACTTCCCGGTCGATGTCTATCCAGTCGCCGAACATGATTTCGCGCATGTGACGCCACTGATCGGCGAAGTGGTCCCGACCGGGTGGGATGGGCCGTAACGGCCGATCGGGACAATCTCGCCGGTTGAAGTCGACATCTTCGAGGAGGATCTCTGAGCGCTCGTTGGTCGTAGTCATGAAAACCACCCCCACGTAGCACTTTCAGGCAGTGTCGCACACGGCATCACCATTTGAAAACAGGTGATGTCAGTTTCGTTGCGTGTTTCTTCCGATGCGATCTGCAGTGGTCGACGCGCTCACTTCCGGACGAGCCCCGTCACGGCCGGAACCGTCAGTGCGTGAAGCTGTCCCAGTCGACGGCAGCGTCGATCGGCTGCGTGTTGTTCTGCGTGGCCTCCCCGCTCTCGCGGGCCACCCCGGCGCGCAGACCGCAGTATTCGTTGACCTTGCCGACGACGACGCGATAGCTCTCCAGGTCGCGGGACGAGATGCCGTGGGGTTCGAGCAGGGAGAGGACGGTTTCGCCGCGCGCGGCGTCGTCCTGAGCGGCGAAGTCGTCGCACGTCGCGCCCGTGGCCGTGCCACCGCAGCCCGCCACGATCGCACCGAGAACGACCACCCCGGGAACGAACCCCGCGGCCACCACACGACTTCTCACAGACAACCCCTCGCATCTCCTCGACGGCACGACAGGAGACGATCTTGCCCGACCGGGCCGAGTGGGCTGCGCCGGGATCCCGGATCGCCGCGCGGACCGGCAGTAGGGGTCAGAACAGCGTGAGTGCCGGATCCGCGGAACGGCGCTCGGAGACCGGCGACGGCACGTCCCGGTGTGCGGCTTCGGCGCCGGCGAGTCCGTAGCGCTCCACGAGCGGTACGACGCGAGCCTTGAGCCAGCGCTTGTACTCGGGCGTGACGTACGCGCTGCGGCCGTAGAGCTGCCGGTACCGCCGCACCAACGCGGGATGCTCGGCGGCGAGCCAGGACAGGAACCATCCGCGGGTGGCGCCGCGGAGGTGCATCGGGATCACGGTCGCGCCCGAGGCGCCGGCCTGTGCGATGGCGGCGAACAGCTCGTCGAGGTGCCGGGTCGAGTCGGTGAGATACGGGATGACCGGGGCCACCATCACATGACAGGACAGTCCCGCGTCGGTCACGGCGCGGATCAGATCGAGCCGGGCCTGCGGCGACGGGGTGCCCGGTTCGAGCTGGCGCTGCAGGTCGTGGTCGCCGACTGCCAGGGACACCGCGACCCCGACGTCGACCTGCCGGGCCGCGAGCGTGAGCAACGGCAGATCGCGCCGCAGCAGGGTGCCCTTGGTGAGGATCGAGAACGGGGTGCCGGACTCGGCGAGCGCACGTATGACGCCGGGCATCAAGCGATATCGGCCCTCCGCGCGCTGATACGGATCGGTGTTGGTGCCGAGCGCGACGTGTTCGCGCTTCCAGGATTTCCGGGACAGTTCCCGTCGCAGCACCGCCGCGACGTTGGTCTTCACGACGAGCTGGGTGTCGAAGTCGTGGCCGGGATCGAGGTCGAGATATTCGTGGGTGGGCCGGGCGAAACAGTAACGGCACGCGTGACTGCATCCACGGAAGGTGTTGACGGTGTAGCGGAACGGCAGATTCGACGCCTCCGGCGTCTTGTTGAGGGCGCTCTTGCACAGCACCTCGTGGAACGTGATGCCCTCGAAGTCCGGCGTCTGCACGCTGCGGACGAGTCCGGCCCGATCGAATCCGGGCAACGCGCCGTCGTCGGCGTCCAGTGTCTGTGCCGCCCACCTCATGCGCTCAGTCGAACACCTGTGCGACATTCTGTCAACCGGTCGTCGAAATTTCGTTCGACGACCCTCCACCTGACAGAATTCCGGCCATGACTCGTCAGAACATCTCGTCCGGTTCCGAATGGGAACCGAAGATCGGCTACTCCCGCGCGGTGCGCATCGGCAACCAGGTCGCGGTCTCCGGCACCACCTCCCCCGGCGCGACCCTCGAGGAACAGACCCGCGGCGCCCTGCGCACGATCGAGGCCGCGCTGGCCGAGGCCGGCGCGAAGCTGACCGACGTGATCCGCACCCGCATGTACCTGACCGACATGTCCCGGTGGGAGGAAGCGGCCGCCGCGCACGGTGAGGTGTTCGGCGAGATCCGGCCCGCCAGCACGATTCTCGAGGTCAGCCGCCTCGTCGACGCCGATCTGCTCATCGAGATCGAAGCCGACGCGGTCGTCGAATAGCGTGGGATCGTGTGCCTTTCGGGCGCCCGGAGGGGCCCGAAAGGCACGCGAGCGCGCAGCCCCCGGCTCACGAGCGCACAGCGCCCCGGCTCGAGCTAGAGTGCTGCACACGAACTTCTGATCTGGGGGGATCATCATGGGGGATCATGCCGCCGTCGGCAATTCGGTCAGGGTTGCGCCCGACGGCGTCCGCGCCTTCGGGAACACGACACTCGAGGCCGCCGATCGGGTGGCACGCGCGGGCGCGGTGGATCTGCAGGAGAACGTCTCGGCGCTGAGCCCGGCGCTGGGGCTGATCGGCGGCGACTTCCTGGCGGCGTTCGCCGCCGCCCAGAGCGAGCACACCCGCGCGGTCGCGCAGTTGTCGCTCGTCTACGCCTCGAGCGGTGCCGCCGCGCACGCCACCGCGACGGGTTACGAAACCGTCGTGGCCGAGCAGGCCGCGGCGTTGGCGACCGCGGCCGCCGGCATCGTACCCGGGCCCGCGCGGTGACCGGGCAGGGCACACCCGCGGCGACCCCGACCGTCCTCGACGCGCTGCGGGCCTCCCCGATCGGACCGGTGCTCGACATGCCGCTGTCACCGGCGCCCGTCGTCCCCATCCCGCCGCCCGATCCCGGGACGAACCCGATCGTCGAACTGCTGCAGTCGATTCCGGTTCCGCAGCTGCCCGGGGTGGATCAGCTACTCGCACCCCTGACCGATCTCGGCGGCCTGTTCGGCACCGGCATCCTGGACGGGCTCGACCCGGCCGCGATCCTCCAGCAGTCGTCCCGGTTCCTCGACACCGCCGCCTCGATCGGACGCAGCGCAGTCGACCTGCTCCCCGATTCGTGGGAGGGTGCACCGGCCGACGCCGCGATCGAGCACGGCCGCCAGGCGCACACCAGCGCGGTCGCATTGAGCGAACGCGGCGACCGGATCGGTGAACTGACCCGCGCCGCGACCGCGACCGTCGAACGCGGGAACGTCGAATTGACCGGGATCGCCCAATCGTTCCTGGCCGTCGCGTCCGCCACCGCGCCGGTCGCGCTGACGCCGCCGGGTCAGGCACTGCTGGTCTCGGCCGCCGTCGAGCATCTGCAGGCGGCACTGGCCGTGGTGAGCCGCAGCCGCGGTGAACTGAGCGTGCACACCGCGGCGATGAACACCCTCACCGCCCCGATCCCGGTTCCGCCGCCGATCGCACCGGAGGGCCTGCCCGGCCCCGGGCAGGTGGCGGCGGTCGCGTCCGACGCGGTGAAGTCCCTCGCCTCCGAAGCTGCGTCCGCGGCCGGATCGATGTTCGGCGGATTCGGCGACGGGTCCGCCCCGACCCGGGCCGCGTCCCTGACGCCGACGATGCCGTCGGCCGGCGGCTCCATGTCCGCACCGTCGGGCTTCGGCGGCGCCGGGCTCACCGGGTCCGGTCTCGGAGCGGGAACCGGCGCGGTCCCCGCCTCATCGGTCCCCGGTGTGTTCCCGGGACCGGCGGCACCCGTGGGCTCG
The DNA here is from genome assembly GCF_053589115.1 of Rhodococcus sp. NPDC003383. Classification (NCBI taxonomy): domain Bacteria; kingdom Bacillati; phylum Actinomycetota; class Actinomycetes; order Mycobacteriales; family Nocardiaceae; genus Rhodococcus; species Rhodococcus sp. NPDC003383. Next base: position 19,125 of record NZ_JBSFRG010000011.1, read on the forward strand.
GGCACCGCCGGTCCGGTCCCCACCGCGGCCGGACGCCCCGGCATGTACGGCGGCGTCCCGTCGGCCGGTACCCACCGCGGAGACGACCGGACCGATCCCCGTGGCACACCGGGCTTCCTGGTGTCCGCCGCGAACTCGACCGAGGTGGTCGGGGAAATGCCGAAGGTCGTACCGGCGGTGATCGGGGGCATCGACGACCGGTAGGCACCGGATTACGCTGTGACCCGAGCGGGTATCTGAGGTAGATGGGTCGTGCGGGAATGGTTCGACAGCTGGGCGTCGAAGAGGAATTCCAGCTGATCGATGCGAAAACGCGCCGGCTCGTTCCCCGGGCCCCGGAACTGCTCGCCCGGCTCCCGCAGGACACCTACGTCGACGAACTGCAACGCTGCGTTGTCGAGGTCAACAGCGAGGTCCACCGGGAGCTGTCGAAACTCCGCGCGGATCTCGTCCTTCGTCGCTCGCAGCTGGTGGCGGCCGCCGCCGAACTGGGCCTGGGGGTCGCCGCGGCCGGTGCCGTCCCGCTCGCGGTCCCGGAGGAACTCCAGGTGAGCGAGACACCACGCTATCGCCGGATGCTCGCCGACTATCAACTGCTCGCGCGGGAGCAGCTGATCTGCGGCACCCAGGTTCACGTCGATGTTCCTGACCGGGACGAAGCGGTGCAGGTCGCGAACCGGATCGCCCCGCACCTGCCGGTCTTCCTGGCGCTCAGCGCGAGCTCACCGTTCTGGGCCGACGGCACCGACACCGGTTATGCGAGCGTGCGCAGCCTCGTGTGGATCCGGTGGCCGAGCACCGGGCCCGCGGCGCCGGTGTCGTCCGCCGCCGAGTACGACCGGCTGATCGCCGATCTCGTGTCGAGCGGGGTCATCACCGACCCGGGCATGGTGTACTTCGACCTGCGGCCGTCCGCGCATCAACCCACCCTCGAACTGCGGGTGTGCGACAGTTGCCCGTCGGTCGACACGATCACCCTGGTCGCCGGTCTGTTCCGCGCGCTCGTCGAACACGAGTGCACGGCACTGCGTGAGGGGGTACCTCCCATCCGGGCGAACCCCACCCTGATCCGCGCCGCGATGTGGCGGGCCGCCCGCTCCGGGCTCGAGGGCGACCTGGTGGACGTCGAGGCCGCGGTACCGCGACCGGCCGTGGAGATGATCGACCGGCTCACCTCGTTGCTGCGACCGGAACTCGAGCAGTTCGGCGACTGGGACACCGTCTCCGAACTGGCCGCGGCAGCCGCCCGCATCGGCAGTTCCGCGGCGCGGCAGCGACGGGTGCTGCGCCGGCGCGGCAAGCTCACCGACGTCGTGGACCTGCTGCTCGCCGAGACCGCCGGCCGGGTCCACGAGGTTCCGGAGGTCGCCGACCCCCACGGGACGCTGCTGCACGGGTACGCGCCGCTCCGCGCGGACGACGCCACCGACGGATACGACGAGGCCGTCGACGCGCGCGGCCGGCCGCGCCCGGAGTACGAACACGTGCTCACCACGCTGGCGCGGCTCGGAGCCGATACGCTGCGGACGGCGCAGGACGACATCGACCGCGAGCAGGGCCTCGACGGGGTGGTGTTCCGGGTCAGCGGCGAGGCCCGGGCACGGGTCTTCCCGATGGATGTGGTGCCCCGGATCATCACGGCCGACCAGTGGGAACACCTGGTTCCCGGGCTGGAACAGCGCGCGCAGGCACTCAACGCGTTCCTCGTCGACGTGTACGGGGACGCCGCGGTGATCCGGGACGGTGTGATGCCGGCGGAGGTGCTCGACCGTGCGCCCGGGTTCCGCCGGAGCGGCGCCGCGGCCCACCTGCACCGGGTGCGCGCACACATCTGCGGCATCGACCTGGTCCGGACCGATCCCGGCCGGTTCGTGGTGCTCGAGGACAATCTCCGGGTGCCGTCGGGCGTCGGCTACGCCCTGGCCCACCGCGCGATGACCCGCACCTTCCTCGGCGAACTCCTCGAGGGCTCCGATGTCCTCGATGTCGAGGACACCACGGACCTGATGGTGAAAACGCTGCTGGCCGCCGCTCCGCCCCGGGCCCGCGGCGACCGTGTGGCCGCCGTTGTGCTGAGCGCGGGCCCGCAGGATTCCGCGTGGTTCGAACACACCATGCTCGCGGAGCGCACGGGTCTGCCGCTCGCCCAGACGCAGGACCTGTCGGTCCGCGACGACGTCGTGTACGTCCATCGGGGGACGACGAAGTCGCGCGTCGATGTCCTCTACGCCCGTGTCGACGAGGACATGCTGCTGTCCTCCGCCGGCTACGACGGGCAGCCGCTGCGGCCGGGTCTGCTCGGCGCGCTGCGTGCGGGGACCGTGACCGTGGTCAACGCCCTCGGTAACGGGGTGGGCGACGACAAGGCCGTCTACACTTATGTGCCAGCGCTGATCGAGTACTACCTGGGTGAGCGGCCGTTGCTCGACCAGGTCCCGACGTGGGTGTGCGCCGAACGCGAGCAGCGCGACCACGTGCTGGACCGGCTCTCCGAGCTCGTGGTCAAGCCCATCGACGGATTCGGCGGCAACGGGATCACGATCGGCCCGGAGGCGACACCGGCCGAACTGGCGAGGCGCCGCCACGATCTGCTGAGGCAGCCGGAGCGATTCGTCGCGCAGGAGGTGGTGCCGTTGTCCACGCACCCGACGTTCGACGGCACCGGGTTCTATCCGCACCACGTCGACCTGCGTGTGTTCGTGCACGTGCGCGCCGACGGCGAGGGGGTCACCGCGCATGTCGCACCGGTGGCGCTGACCCGCGTGGCACCCGCCGGAAGCATGATCGTCAATTCTTCCCAGGGCGGCGGCGGCAAGGACACCTGGATCCTTCGGTCGGCGGGCGGGCCGCCTACCGGCCGGAGGGAGCGCTGACGTGTGCGGGGTGTGCGGCGAGATCCGGTTCGACGGCAAGCCCGCCGACACCGGTGCCGTGTCCCGGATGACCGCGTCGATGGCACCGCGCGGCCCCGACTCCGGCGGGATGTACGTGCAGGAGTCGATCGCCCTGGGACACCGTCGGCTGAGCATCATCGATCTGTCCCCGCGCGGCCGCCAGCCCATGATCGACAGCGACCTCGGGCTCGCGCTCGTGTTCAACGGGTGCATCTACAACTACCGGCAGTTGCGCGCCGAGCTGGAGGCGGCCGGCTACCGGTTCTTCTCCACCGCGGACAGCGAGGTGGTGCTCAAGGCATTCGATCGGTGGGGCACGGACTGTGTGCGCCGCTTCGCCGGGATGTTCGCGTTCGCGATCGCCGACACCGACACCGGGGTGGTCACCCTCGCGCGCGACCGGCTCGGGATCAAACCGCTGTATCTGGCCGAGTCCCCGGGCCGGCTGCGGTTCGCGTCGACGGTTCCGGCGCTGCTGCACGCCGGTGACGTCGACACCGACCTCGACCGGGTGGCGCTGCACCACTATCTGAGCTTCCATTCGGTGGTGCCGGCCCCGCGCACCATCTTCCGGGGTATCCGGAAGCTGCCTGCGGCGACCGTGCGGGTGATCCGCCCCGACGGCCGCAGTGACGACATCCGGTACTGGCAACCGGTGTTCGGACCGGACCCGGACCGCGCCTCGTGGACCGAACCCGATTGGCAGCACGCCCTGCTCGACGCCCTGCGCACCGCGGTGTCGCGACGGATGGTCGCCGACGTGCCCGTCGGGGTTCTGCTGTCCGGCGGCATCGACTCGAGCCTGGTGGTCGCGCTGCTCGCCGAGCAGGGCCAGCACGGCCTCGAGACATTCAGCATCGGATTCGATTCGGCTGCAGGAGAATCCGGGGACGAGTACGAGTACTCGGATCTGGTCGCCGAGACGTTCGGCACCGCCCACCACAAGATCCACATCGATTCCTCACGTCTGCTGCCGGCCGTGCCCGCGACGATCGCGGCGATGAGCGAGCCGATGGTCAGTCACGACTGTGTCGCGTTCTACCTGCTGTCGGAGGAGGTACGCCGATCGGTGAAGGTGGTCCAGTCGGGTCAGGGTGCCGACGAGATCCTCGCCGGATACGACTGGTATCCCCCGATGCTCGGCGTCGCGCGCGACCGGTCCGCCGAGACCTACGCCCGCGTGTTCGTCGACCGTTCCCACGACGACATCGGCGCGCTGCTGTGCCCCGACTACCATCTCGACCACGACGCGAGCAGCGAGTTCCTGGCCGCGCAGCATGCCGAACCCGGCGCTCACACCGCGGTCGATGCGGCGTTGCGTCTCGACACGACGGTCATGCTCGTCGAGGACCCGGTCAAACGGGTCGACACGATGACGATGGCGTGGGGCCTCGAGGCGCGGGTCCCGTTCCTCGATCACGAGTTCGTCGAACTCGCCGCGACCTGCCCGCCCGAACTCAAACTCGCGTCCGGCGGCAAGGGCGTCCTCAAGGACGCGAGCCGGGCGCTCCTGCCGAACCGGATCATCGACCGCACCAAGGGATACTTCCCGGTTCCGGGAATCCGGAATCTCGACGGGGAACTGCTGACCCTGGTGCGCGACGCCCTGCACAGCCGCGCCGCGCGCGAACGCGGCCTGTACCGGCCGCGCACGATCGACGCACTGCTGGCCGCACCGAACGACACCCGCACCACGCTCGGCGCGAACGCGCTCTGGCAGGTCGCGCTGCTCGAGTTGTGGTTGCAGTCGATGGACGAGCAGACCGGGACGAGAACCGCGCAGCCTGCGCGGGTGCAGAAGGAGTGAGCCGGGATGGATGCGGTACCGGAGGGCCCTACGCATGTGCGTTTCACGTCGGGTGCGTCGATGTCGCCCGATGCGACCGGGTTCGCGCACATCGTCGACGACGGCGGCTATCCGTGGGCGGTGCAGCGCTTCCTGACCGGCCGGTCGGCCGGGCCCTCCCGTCGCGTGGACCTGCCCGTCAGTGGTCCGGTCACGCGGATCCAGCACTCGGAGGACGGCCGGTGGCTCGCGCTCGAGGTCGCTCCCGACGCCGGCACCCGCACCCAGGTGTGGGTGGTGCAGACCGATCCGGACGACCGCAGCGCGCGGCGGCTCGACACCGCCGATGACGGCTCGACGGAACTGGTGTGCTGGGACGGTCCGCTCGTCGCGGTCACCGCGACCGACGAGGAGGGCGTCGCCGAATCCCGGCTGATCGATCCGCAGACGCTGGAGTCGGTCGTGCTCGATCGCCGGGTCGGTGGACATCTTGTGGATTCGTGGGACGGTTCGGCACTGCTGCGCGTCGGGCCACGCGGACATCGCGAGCTGTTGCTGCTGCGCGCCGACGGAACACGGACACCGTTGCTGCCCACCGATTTCGGATCGACCACCGATGCCGGGGTCATCCTCGACGACCACCGCCTGCTCGGAGGGCTGGACCGGTACGGGTCCCCGTGGGCGTCCAGCGACGGTGAACCGGCCCGCTACGTGCGGGCCGTGGTGCGCAGCGATCACGGTAGCGAGTTCGCGCGACTGCTGGGCGTCGCCGTGTCCGACGAGGGCGTGTCGTACCGGGTCCTCGCCGAGCGGCCCGACGCGGACCTCGACGAGTTCGCCGTCAGCGAGGACCACACGACCGTGGCCTTGCTGTGGAACATCAAGGGGCTGAGCGAATTACAGATGCTCGACCTGAGGGACGGCTCGCTGGCGCCGCCGATCCTGTTGCCCGGGCTCATCGCGTCGGAGCTCTCGCTCAGCGCGACCGGCGCGCTGCTCGCGGTGACGGTGGCGGGCCCGGGGATGCCGCCGTCGGTCGAACTGGTCAATCCCCGTTCCGGCGACTGGGTTCCGGTCGAGCATGCACGCACCCGCATCGACCCGGCGGTGGCACCGGAGCTGCTCGAATTCGAGGCCCGGGACGGAATGCCGTTGTCCGGCTGGCACTATCGCGGCGGGAGCGAGCCGGGACCGGTGATGCTGTACTTCCACGGCGGCCCGGAGGCACAGGAACGGCCCGGGTACAGCGACTACTTCCCCGCCCTGGTGGACGCCGGGATCACCGTGTTCGCACCGAACGTCCGGGGATCGGGTGGATTCGGGCGGACGTTCATGCACGCCGACGACCGGTACGGGCGTTTCGCCGGCATCGACGACGTCGCGGACTGCGTGCAGTTCCTCGTCGAGCGAGGCATCGCCGACCCGGCGCGGATCGCGTGTGCCGGCCGCTCCTACGGCGGGTATCTCACGTTGGCGTCCTTGACCTTCCATGCCCCGCTGTTCGCCGCGGGCGTCGCGATCTGTGGCATGAGCGACCTCGAGAGCTTCTACGCCAACACCGAGCCGTGGATCGCGGCCGCGGCCTACCCGAAGTACGGGCACCCGGTCCACGACCGGGAACTGCTGCAGGAGCTCTCCCCGATCCACCGGATCGACGACCTGAAGGCCCCGCTGCTGGTGGTGCACGGCGCGCACGACACCAACGTGCCGGTCGGCGAGTCCGAGCAGATCGTCGCGGCCGTGCACGCCCGCGGCGGCGTCGCGGATTTCCTCCTGTTCGACGACGAGGGCCACGAGATCGTCAAGCGGGAGAACCGCCGTGCCCTGGCCTCGGCGATGGTCGACTGGCTCACCACACACCTGGGTGTGAGCCGGGTCGAGGAGGCCGCACGATGAGCGTCTCGTTCGAACAGCTCGTGGCGTGGCGGCGCGACCTGCACGCACACCCCGAACTGGGGTTCGCCGAGCACCGCACGACCGCGGTGGTCCGCGACCATCTGCGCTCACTGGGCCTCGAGCCGGTGACCCTGCCGCGCGGGACAGGACTGTGGTGCGACGTGGGTCCGCCGAGCGCGCACTGCATCGCCTTGCGGGCGGACCTCGACGCGCTGCCGCTGACCGAGGCCACGGGTCTGCCGTTCGCGTCGACGGTGCCCGGGGTGTGCCACGCGTGCGGACACGACGCGCACACCGCGATCCTCATGGGAGCGGCCGCCGAGCTCGCCGAAGACCCTCCGCCCCACCGGGTCCGGTTGATCTTCCAACCGGCGGAGGAGGCGACGCCGGGTGGTGCGATCGAGGTCGTCGCGGCCGGGGTGCTCGAGGGCGTGTCGAAGATCTTCGCGTTGCACTGTGCCCCGCAGTTCCGGGTCGGCATGCTCGCGACCCGGGCCGGACCGATCACCTCGTCGAGCGATGCGGTGACGGTGCGCTTGTCGTCCGCCGGCGGGCATTCGGCGCGGCCCTATCTGACCGGCGACCTGATCCACGCCGCGGCGGTGCTGATCACCGGCCTGGCGTCGGTGCTCGACCGGCGGGTCGACGCGCGCAGCGCCACGGTCCTGACATGGGGCAGGATCTCGGCGGGTCACGTGGGCAACGCGATTCCCGAGTCCGGGGAGCTGGTCGGGACCCTGCGCAGCGCGTCCCACGCGACCTGGGCGAGTCTCGAACCCCTGGTGCGGCGCACCGTCGGCGAACTGCTCGCGCCGTACGGGGTCGGGCACGAACTCGAGTACGTGCAGGGCGTTCCTCCGGTCGTCAACGACCCGGATTGTGCCTCGGACCTGCTCGAAGCGATCGAGACGGTCGTCGGGCTGGACAACCTCGCCGAGGCCCAGCAGTCCAGCGGCGGTGAGGATTTCGCGTGGTACCTCGAAAAGATCCCCGGCGCGATGGCGCGGCTCGGCGTCTGGGACGGGGTCGGGCCGCGCTGCGATCTGCACCGCCCCGAGTTCACCCTCGACGAACGCGCCCTCGTGCACGGGATGCGCACCTTCGTCGCGCTGGCCCGGAAGGGGTGACGCGGCCGACGGGCATGACCCCGACAGCGTCGGCGCGGTCGGCCCCGCTCAGTCGACGAGCGAGGCAACCTCGTGATCGGTCAGGGTCGTCTGCGGCACCCGGCCCGCGTTGCGGGCCAGTTCGACCGCCCGGTACAGCGGCCGCTCCCCCACCGCCGCGCTGCGCGCCTCGGCCCGCAACTGTTCGACGAGGACCGACGACACCGCGGCGGCCGGCGCCACCTCGGCGGTGGCGAGGGCATCGGCGAGCCGACGCAGCGCGAGCACGTCGAGTTCGCGTCCGCCGCCGTCCGCGTACAACGCCAGCGGCACCGACACGAGCCCGTGCTCGCCGTCGTTGACGCGGAGGATCACCTGACTCACTCGCGCGACACGCACGAGCAACTCGACACCGGCCAGGTGCCGCAGGTCCACGCTGCGCGAACGAACCGGTCCCGACGCCACGAGCACCGTGCCGTCGAGGCGCAGATGCCGGCGGGTCACGACGAATGCGCCGACGGCAGGAGGCAGCCCGAACAGCAGCCCGAGCGCGATGGCGATCGACGTCGGCACGAACAGCCACGCCACCCCGGCGAGCACGATGCCGAGGAGCACCGATGCGAGCGCGACGCGGCGGGCACGCGGCAGCAGGAGGTGCGGCGGCAGCAGGTCGAGGGACACGGATTCGGGCGCAGGCCCGTCAGTTCCCGGCAACGACCTCACCCACGCGCGCGACTGCATCGGCGAGCGGCACGGTCTGCTGCTCGCCGGTACGCAGGTCCTTCACGACGATCTCGCCGGCCTCGAGTTCACGATCGCCGAGGACCAGGGCGACGACGGCCCCGGACTTGTCGGCGGCCTTCATCGCGCCCTTGAGTCCGCGTCCTCCGTAGGCGAGGTCGACGCGGATGCCCGCGCCGCGGAGCTTGTGGGCGAGCGGAACCAGTGCGGACTTGGCGGCGTCGCCCATCGGCACGCCGTACACCTCGCAGCGGGCCGGGGTGGCGGCGCTCTTGCCTTCGGCGGCGAGCGCGAGGATCGTGCGGTCCACACCGAGACCGAACCCGATACCCGACAGCGGCTGTCCGCCGAGCTGCTCCATCAGGCCGTCGTAGCGGCCGCCGCCGCCGATGCCGGACTGGGCACCGAGGCCGTCGTGCACGAACTCGAAGGTGGTCTTGGTGTAGTAGTCGAGGCCGCGGACCATGCGCGGGTTGACGACGTAGGGCACCCCGAGTGCGTCGAGGTGGCTCAGCACCTCGTCGAAGTGGGCCTTGGCGCTGTCGGACAGATGGTCGAGCATGAGCGGCGCGTCGGCGGTCATCTCCCGCACCTGGGGGCGCTTGTCGTCGAGCACACGCAGCGGGTTGATCTCGGCGCGGCGGCGAGTCTCCTCGTCGAGCGGCAACCCGAACAGGAACTGCTGCAGCAACTCCCGGTACTGCGGCCGGCAGGTCTCGTCGCCGAGCGAGGTGATCTCGAGGCGGAAGCCTTCGAGTCCCAGGCTGCGGAAACCGGCGTCGGCGACGGCGATGACCTCGGCGTCGAGCGCGGGATCGTCGACGCCGATCGCCTCCACGCCGACCTGCTGCAGCTGCCGGTACCGGCCGGCCTGGGGCCGCTCGTACCGGAAGAACGGGCCCGAGTAGCTGAGCTTGACGGGCAGCTGGCCGCGGTCGAGACCGTGCTCGATGACCGCGCGCATCACACCGGCGGTGCCCTCGGGGCGCAGCGTGACGGACCGGTCGCCACGATCGGCGAACGTGTACATCTCCTTGGTGACGACGTCGGTGGATTCGCCGACACCGCGCGCGAACAGCCCGGTGTCCTCGAAGATCGGCAGCTCGATGTGCCCGTACCCGGCCAGACGCGCGGCCCGCGTCAAACCGTCGCGCACGGCCACGAACTCCGCGGACTGCGGCGGAACGTAATCCGGGACACCCTTCGGGGCCGAGAACGTGGAGACCTTGCTCACCTGTCGCTGCTTTCTCTCGTCGGAACGATGTGCGTGTGGGGCCGGATCAGCGGGTGCCGGCCAGGCCCGTCAGGAAGGGGTTCGACACCCGCTCCCGACCGATCGTGCTGGACCGTCCGTGCCCCGGAAGGATGTTCGTGGCGTCGTCGAGCACCAGCAGTTTCGCGGCGAGCGACTCGAGCAGCTGCTCGTGGTTGCCGCCGGGCAGGTCGGTGCGGCCGATGGACCCCTCGAACAGGGTGTCGCCGGTCAGGGCGACCGGAACCTCGGTGCCGTCGGGGGTGGTTGCGACGGTGCGCAACACCACCGATCCCTGGGTGTGGCCGGGGGTGTGGTCGACGACGAAGCGGATCCCGGCGTGCTCGATCTCGTCGCCGTCGGCGAACTCGATCACCTCGTGCGGTTCGGTGAAGGTGGCGCCCTGCAGGAACGGTGCCAGGCTCGAACCGAGTCCGACTCCCGGATCGGTGAGCATGTGCCGGTCGCCGGGGTGGATGTAGGTGGGGATGTCGTACCGGTCCGCGACCACCTGCGCCGACCAGATGTGGTCGAGATGCCCATGGGTGAGCAGTACCGCGCGCGGACTCAGGTCGGATCCGGTGAGGAACTCGTTCAACGGTTCGGCGGCGTCCTGACCGGGATCGACGACGACGCACTCCTTCGAGTTGTCCTGCGCGAGGATGTAGCAGTTGGTCTGGAACATCCCGGCGGGGAATCCGGTAACGAGCACGAGCATCGCTCCTACGGTGAGGGCAGTTCTGGGGGCCCCTACAGCCTAGGTGCAACGCCCGGTCCGCCCGCTTCCAGGTTCGGGTGGCAAACTCGATCCGGCCTGACTTCACAGCTCAGCCACGACCGACGGGTTACGGGAGGACTACAGCAGTGCCGAGCAACGCACAGCGGCGCCAGGCCGCGAAACGCAAACTCGAACGGCAGCTCGCGCGCCGTGCGGAGCGTGAGCGCAAACGCCGCCAACGGAACATCGGCCTGACGGCGCTCGGGGTGATCGTCGCGATCGGTGTGGGCGTCACGCTGTGGGCGGTCAACCGCGGCGACGACGAGAGCGCCACCACCGCCACCGGCGAGACCGAGCAGAGCTCCGAGTTCGCAGCGATGCCCACCGGTCGCGCCGAACCGCTGCCCGAATCCGTGAACTGCGCATACCCGGCCGACGGGCGCGAGCCCTCGCGGCCGGTGGAGCCACCGCGCACCGAGGGCATCCTCACCAGCGGCGAGGCCAACACCGACATCAGCGTCAGCGTCGAGACGACGCAGGGGAACATCGGGTTGATCCTGCACAACTCGGATTCGCCGTGCACGGTCAACAGCTTCCTGTCCCTCGCCTCGCAGGGATACTTCGACAACACCGAGTGCCACCGGTTGACGACGTCGCCGTCGCTGCAGGTGCTGCAGTGCGGTGACCCGACCGGAACCGGCAGCGGCGGGCCGGGTTACGAGTTCGCCAACGAGTTCCCCACCGACCAGTTCGCGGCCGACGACCCGGCCTCGCAGGAGCCGATGACCTACCCGCGCGGCACCCTGGCGATGGCCAACGCCGGCCCGGGCACCAACGGCAGCCAGTTCTTCCTGGTCTACGGGGATTCGATACTGCCGCCGCAGTACACGGTGTTCGGTACGGTCGACGAGACCGGACTGGCGACACTCGACAAGATCGCCGCAGAAGGTGTCGCCGGCGGCGGCGCGGACGGCAAGCCGGCCCTGGCGACGTCCCTGACCAGCGTGAGGATGGACTGATGGCCCGCACCCGAACTCGTCTCGCGGTCGTCGCCGCCGGCGCAGCACTCCTGCTGGCCGGTTGTTCCGACGACGGCACCGACACCGCCACGACCACCACCCGTACGGCGACGGCCACCCAGGCTGCGCCGACGTACACGGGCGCGCTGCCCGAACGTCCCGCCGCGGGCGACCCCGTCGACTGCAGCTACATGCCGGACGGCGAGGCCGCGAAGGACGTGACGCCGCCGCAGGGAAGCGGGGTGAGCACCGCGGGATCGCCGACGGTGACGATGACCACCAGCGCGGGCCCGATCGGGCTGACGCTGGATCCCGCCGCCGCACCGTGCACGGTCAACAGCTTCGTGTCGCTGGCCGAGCAGGGCTATTTCGACGACACACCCTGCCATCGTCTCGTGACCTCACCCGGCCTGCAGGTGCTGCAGTGCGGCGACCCGTCCGGCACCGGCCGGGGCGGCCCGGGCTACGGATTCGACACCGAATACCCGGAGACCGCGTTCGCACCGACCGATCCCGCGCTCTCCCAGCCCGTGGTGTACCCGCGGGGCACCGTCGCGATGGCGAACACCGGGCAGCCCGGCAGCAACGGAAGCCAGTTCTTCCTGGTCTACGAGGATTCGCAGCTTCCGCCGGCGTACACGATCTTCGGCACGATCGACGAGGCCGGACTCGCGACCATCGAGAAGGTCGCGGCCGCGGGCGACGACGGCTCGATGGGCAGCGTCGGTGGCGGTGCCCCGAACCTGCCGGTGCAGATCGAGACGGTGACCGTCGCGTCCTGAGTGCAGTGGCATTCCGAGTGCGGTGGCGGGACGGTACCTTCCGAACGGAAGGCACCGTCCCGTCCGGCTCCCCGGCCGGCTTCCTCTGTGGCCCCGGTCACCGCACGCCCGGTCCGGGTGCGGGACAACTCCCGCTTCCTGTCCTAACCCCGGCGAATCGGATATCGTGCCGTTGCTGTGACCCCACATCCCTCGACGGTGCCCACCCGCGATCGGACACCCCGCCGCCGCGCGCGCCGGGGCAGCGTGCTGCTCGCCACCGCGATTCTCGCCGCGGGATGCGCGGCCGACAGCGACGCCGCGGGCACCCCGTCGACGACCGCGCTCACCTCGTCCCCCACAGTGACGTCGACTTCGGCGCCGGACGAGTTCGACGCGTCGGCCCTTCCCGCCCTGCCACCGGTTCCCGCACCGCCGGGCGCAACCGTCGAGTGCCGGTACACCGAGGGAGGTCCCGCGACGCCCCGGGCCCGGTTCTCGCAGGTGGCCACGGTCTCGACAGCCGGGACCGTCAAGATCACCCTCGTCACCACGGCCGGCTCGATTCCCGTCGTGCTCGAGCGAGCGAAGGCGCCGTGCGCGGTCAACAGCTTCATCAATCTGGCCCGGCAGGGCTTCTACAACGGCAGTGCCTGCGAGCGGCTGGTCGACGAGCCCGGAACGCGGGTCTTCACGTGCGGCGACCCCACGGGAACCGGCACCGGCGGACCCGGCTACCGATTCGCCGACGAATACCCGGTCACGGTGACCTCCCAGACGAACTGGTTCCTGACGCCGGTGCTGCACCCGCGCGGCACGCTGGCGATGGCCTCGGACGGACACGCCGACAACAACGGCAGCCGTTTCCTGCTGTTCTTCGGCGACAGCGTGCTGCCGGCGCAGTACACCGTCTTCGGAACCATCGGCGAATCCGGACTGTCGGTGCTCGATGCCGCGGCGGCGGCAGGACACGACGGCGGCCCCGATTCCATCGGTGGCCGCCCCCTCACACCGGTGGTGATCAACAGGGTGATCTGAGGGTGAAACGGGCCCGTCACGACGGCAGGGTCTGTCCGGAAATGCCCGGTTCGGTTACGGTCCGGATCTGTGAGAGCCGTTTCATCCGCGATGCAGGGGATCGTCCGCCGGTCCCGCGTCTGCACGCTCGGGGTCGTCGCGGTCGTCGTGACAGCGTGCAGCACCGGCGACGCCACCACCGCCGACACCCCGCCGATCCCGGCACCGGCCCCTGCTCCGGCCCTGACGATGCCCGCCGGAGCTCCGCTGCCCCCACCACCGGTTCCCGACGCGCCGACCGTGTCGTGTTCGTACGTCCCAGGCGGCAGCGCGGCACGTCCCGCGACGGCCCCGGCCGCGACACCGGTGCCCACGAGCGGAACCGTGGAGCTCACCCTCGACACCAGCATCGGTGCGGTACCGCTCGAGCTCGATCGCGCCGACGCGCCGTGTGCGGTGAACAGCCTGGTCTCGCTGGCCCGGCAGGGTTTCTACGACGACGTCGCCTGCCATCGTCTGTCCACCGACGAGGGTGCCCGCCTGTACCAGTGCGGGGATCCGTCGGGCACCGGAACCGGCGGTCCCGGCTACACGTTCGCGGACGAGTGGCCGGTGACCGTGTCGCACGGCTCCGACGGCTACCAGGCACCCCCGACGCTCTACCCGCGGGGCACGGTCGCGATGGCCAACACCGGCCGGCCCGACACCAACGGCAGCCAGTTCTTCCTGGTCATCGGGGATTCGGTGCTGTATCCGGAGTACACGGTCCTGGGCACCGTCGGGGAGGCGGGCCTGCCGCTGCTCGACGCGGCCGCGGCGGCCGGGCACGACGGCAGCAGCCGCCTCGGCGGTGGCACCCCGACGACGCCGGTGGTGATCACCGGCGTCCGCTGACCGGTCCCGAATCTCGCCGGGTCAGGCCGCCGACGTCACGCGGTAGACGTCGTAGACGCCCTCCACGTTGCGGACGACGTTCAGCACGTGCCCGAGATGCTTGGGATCACCCATCTCGAACGTGAACCGGCTGACCGCGACCCGGTCTCCCGACGTGGTCACCGACGCCGACAGGATGTTTACACGCTCGTCGGCGAGTGCCTTGGTGACGTCCGACAACAGCCGGTGCCGGTCCAGCGCCTCGATCTGGATCGCGACGAGGAACACCGACGACGGGGACGGCGCCCACTTCACCTCGATGATCCGCTCCGACTGCTCCTTCAGCGATCCGGCGTTGGTGCAGTCGGTGCGGTGCACGCTGACCGAACCGGTGCGGGTCACGAAGCCCATGATCTCGTCGCCCGGGACCGGGGTGCAGCACTTGGCGAGCTTCGAGACGGTGCCCGGCGCCCCGGGAACCTCGACTCCCGAATCACCGCTCTGCCGCGACCGGGTCGGCGTCGTCGACGGCGTCGCCCGTTCGGCGAGTTCCTCTTCGACACCGCCGACACCGCCGAGCATCGTCACCAGGCGCTGCACGACGTGCTGCGCGGAGACGTGGTGCTCCCCCACAGCCGTGTACAGCGCGGACACGTCGCTGTAGCGCAGTTCCTTGGCGGCCGCGAGCATCATGTCGGCGTTCATCAACCGCTGCAGGGGCAGCCCGACGCGCCGCACCTCCTTCGCGATGGCGTCCTTGCCCGCCTCGAGAGCCTCCTCGCGGCGTTCCTTCGCGAACCACTGGCGGATCTTCGCCTTGGCGCGCGGGGATCCCACGAACGACTGCCAGTCGCGGCTCGGCCCCGCGTTCGGGTCCTTCGAGGTGAACACCTCGACGACCTCGCCGTTCTCGAGTTTGCGTTCGAGCGCGACGAGCCGGCCGTTGACGCGGGCACCGATGCACCGGTGCCCGACCTCGGTGTGCACCGCGTACGCGAAGTCCACCGGCGTCGACCCCGACGGCAACGTGATCACATCGCCCTTCGGCGTGAACACGAAGATCTCCTTGACCGCCAGGTCGTAGCGCAGCGACTCGAGGAACTCCCCCGGATCCGCGGCCTCACGCTGCCAGTCGAGCAGCTGACGCATCCACGCCATGTCGTCGAGCTCGTTGGCGTCGCCCGAGTGCTTGCCCTTGGTTTCCTTGTAGCGCCAGTGCGCGGCGATCCCGAACTCGGCGGTCCGGTGCATCTCACGGGTGCGGATCTGCACCTCGAGCGGCTTGCCCTCCGGACCGATGACGGTGGTGTGCAGGGACTGGTACACGCCGTAGCGCGGCTGGGCGATGTAGTCCTTGAAGCGGCCCGCCATCGGCTGCCACAGCGAATGCACCACACCGACCGCGGCGTAGCAGTCGCGGATCTCGTTGCAGAGGATGCGCACCCCGACCAGGTCGTGGATGTCGTCGAAGTCGCGGCCCTTCACGATCATCTTCTGGTAGATCGACCAGTAGTGCTTGGGCCGGCCCTCGACGGTCGCGTCGATCCGCGACGCCGCCAGCGTCGCGTTGATCTCGGCGCGCACCTTCGCCAGGTAGGTGTCGCGGGACGGCGCGCGGGTCGCGACGAGGCGGACGATCTCCTCGTACTTCTTCGGATGCAGGATCGCGAACGACAGGTCCTCGAGCTCCCACTTGACCGTCGCCATGCCGAGACGATGCGCGAGCGGCGCGATCACCTCGAGGGTCTCGCGGGCCTTGCGCGCCTGCTTCTCGGGCGGCAGGAAACGCATCGTGCGCATGTTGTGCAGCCGGTCGGCGACCTTGATGACCAGGACCCGCGGGTCCCGCGCCATCGCGATGATCATCTTGCGGATGGTCTCGGCCTCGGCGGCATTGCCGAGGACGACCTTGTCGAGCTTGGTGACCCCGTCGACGAGGTGCGCGACCTCCTCACCGAACTCGGCGGTGAGCTGTTCGAGGCTGTAACCGGTGTCCTCGACCGTGTCGTGCAGCAGTGCCGCGACGAGCGTCGTGGTGTCCATCCCGAGCTCGGCGAGGATCGTCGCGACCGCGAGCGGATGGGTGATGTACGGGTCGCCGGACTTGCGCTTCTGCGTGGCGTGGCGTTCCTCGGCGACGTCGTAGGCGCGCTGCAGCTGCGACAGATCGGCCTTCGGATACAGCTCGCGGTGGATCGTGACCAGCGGCTCGAGCACCGGCTTGAGCGTGGTTCCGCGCTGTCCGGTGATGCGCCGGGCCAGCCGCGCCCGCACCCGGCGCGACGCGGACGTCGATGCCGGTGTCGGGGTGGGGCCGGAGTTCGACGACCGATCAAGATTCTGGGTCATACCCACTCCTCCCGCCGCATTGCCCGGACCGTCGTGCTCGGCCCGCCGGGGCCGTCCGGCCCGGGTACCTGCGCCAACTGTAGTCCTCAGATCCGCACGATCGACGTCAGCGGGTGCTTCGCGAGCCGTGCGCGTCCGGCCAGCGCCTCGATCTCGGTCACGACCGACACCGCGACCACGTCCGCACCCGCTTCCTCGAGCAACTGCACGGTCGCGGCGAGGGTGCCGCCGGTGGCCAGGACGTCGTCGACGACGAATACCCGGCGACCCTCGAGGGCAATCGAATCGCCCGGAATCTCGATGGATGCGGAGCCGTACTCGAGGGAGTACTCGCAGGTGCGCACCGGCGGCGGAAGCTTGCCGGCCTTGCGCACCGCCAGGACCCCGACCCCGAGTTCGCGGGCGATGCCGCCGCCGAGGAGGAAGCCCCGCGCGTCGACGCCGGCCACCAGTTCCGCGCCCTCCGCGACGGCCGCCAGCGCGGCGATCACCGCACCGAAGGCCGGACCGTCCGCGAACACCGGGGTGAGGTCCGCGAAGCGCACACCGGGCGTCGGAAAGTCGTCGACCCACCGGGTCCGTTCGGTCACCGCGGTCGCGGCGCGTTCGAGGAGGACAGGGTCGACGGTTCCGTGGATGCTCACCTGGTCAGTATCCACCGGTCCATGTTCCAGCCCGCACCCGCGGTCGTCGGATTCGCGACGGCGACGTGCATCCCGGACGCAAGCGTGGTGGTGCGGGGCTGCGCGAACAGCGGCACCGTCGGCATCTCGTTCCACAGGATCGTCTCGGCTTCACCGGCCAGGGCGGCCACCGCGGCATTGTCCGAGGTGACGAGCAGCGCGTCGAGGATCTCGTCGACGCGGCGGTTTGCGAAACCACCGACGTTGCCGCCGGTCCCGGAGTGCAGGGCGCCGCGGGCGTCGGCCATGTCGGCGGTACCGCCGGCCCCGGCGACCGCGGCCGTGCCGGCGAGGACGGCATCGAGCTGTCCCGCCGTCAGTTGTGACGGCGTGAACGTCTCGGATCCGGCGTCGACGACCTCGATACCGGCGTCGCGGCACGACTCGGCGATCAGTTCCACGGTCCGGGCGCGACGCGGGTCGGGCCCGAGATAGCCGACCCGGACGGTGATCCGCTCCTGGCCGTCGGCGGCGAGTTCGCGCTTCGCCGCCTCCCGGTCGACCTGGGCGTACCGGGAAGCGGTTCCGGCCACGCCGGGATACAGCGGGGAATCCGCCGAGAGGATCCGGGAATCGACCGGTCCGGCACCGAGCCCCGCGTCCGGCGCGTCGGCGACCGTTCCGAGCTGGTCGAACAGTTCCCCGCGGGGAATGCACAACGCGAACGCGCGCCGCGCCGCCGGGTTCGCGAACACGCCCTTGGTGGCGAGTGTCAGCTGCTCGACGTTGCGCGAGGGCACCGTCGACACGGTGGCCCCGTCCCCGGCGCCGATGCCCTCGAGGGCACCGTCGGCGCTGTCGACGACGTGGATCCGGCCGTCCTCGGACGCGGTCGATGCGGCGGTGCCACGCGGCCACACCACGATCGTGTCCGTGGCTGGGCGGTTGCCCCACCAGCGTTCGTTCGCGACGAGGACGAGACCGTCCTCGGCCGTGTAGGACTCGATGCGATACGGCCCGGCCGACGGCAGCAGCGAGAGGTCGAGCGCTCCGGGGGTCAGGTTCCAGCCGGTGTTCCAGAAGTCCGCCATCCGACGCACCGCGTCGAGGTCACCGCCGTTGATCGCCGCGACCGGGTCGGCGACCCCGGACACCCGGGCCACCACGTGCGAGGGCAGCAGCTCGGTGGCCCCGAACAGCGACTTCCAGTCCGTGTCGGAGCGGTCCGCACGGAAGACGACGGTCGCGTCCTTCGAACCGGGCTGGCAGTCGACCCGCTCGATGTCGGCGTATCCGCCGCGCTGCGCCGAGTCGAACACGTTCACCACGGCACCGGTTTCGTCCGGGGCGGTGAAACGGCCGGACGCCGCAGCCCACGCCAGCACGAGGTCGTCGCAGCTCATCGGCACCCCGTCGGAGTACACCGAATCCGCGGCGAGCCGGTACTGGACGGTGAGCCGATCGGCGGGCATGACGGTGGCGGTACCGAGGTCGGTGTCGGCGACGACGCGGCCGGCCGGCCCCACATAGCCGAAGCCGGGCTGCACGCGCGCGAGCGCCTGCCGCGCACCCGACGCGGCACCGTCGACGGTGTTGGCGTTGTAGGTGGTGACGGTCCCGTCGATCGCGTAGCCGATCGAGTGCAGCGGTTCGTCGGAGGAGCCGCAGGCCACGGCTCCGGCCGCGACCGCGGTCACCGCCGCAGCGGTGACCACGGTCCGGAGCGACCGTCGTAGTCGTCGGGTGCGCTGGGTCCGTTCGGTTGCCGCCATGTCAGGGCCTTCTCTTGCCGCGCTTCCCCGTCGGCCGCGCGCCGGGTCTCGGCGCACGCTGCGCCGGCGCGGTCGGCTGCCGGTGCACCGCGTGCGCGCCGGAGCGATCCGGAACCGATACCGGCTCGGCGTCGACCACAGCGGCCGCGGTCGCGGCCCGGCCGGCGGCGGCCTCCCGCTTGGCGAGCACCTTCCTGGTGTGCGCAGCGATCGGGCCGCGCCACTCCTTCAGCGTCACCAGCAGCGGCGTCGCGAAGAAGATCGACGAGTAGGCACCGACGACGATGCCGACCAGCTGCACGAGCGCCAGGTCCTTGAGCGTGCCGACGCCGAGGAGCCACACCGCGATCACCATCAGCGCGATCACCGGCAGCACCGAGATGATCGTGGTGTTGATCGACCGCATCAGCGTCTGGTTGACGGCCAGGTTCGCCTGTTCGGCATAGGTGCGCCGATGCAGGTGCAGGATGCCGCGGGTGTTCTCCTCGACCTTGTCGAACACGACGACCGAGTCGTACAGCGAGAAACCGAGGATGGTGAGCAGACCGATGACGGTCGCGGGCGAGACCTCGAAGCCGACCAGCGAATAGATGCCCGCGGTGACGATCATGTCGAAGAACAACGCCGCGATCGCCGCGATCGCCATGTCCCGCTCGTAGCGCACGGCGATGTAGACGCTGACGATCACGAGGAACACCACGAGCGCGATCAGCGCCTTCTTGGTGATCTGCCCGCCCCACGTCTCGCTCACGTCGGCGACGCTGATGGTGTTGCGGGAGGGGACGCCGTCGCTGTCGGTCGGCTGGAACTCCTCGAACAATGCCGACTGCAGGGCGTTGACCTGCACGAGATCGAGCGCCTCGGAGCGGATCTGGATGGTCGCGCCGGCACCCGAACCGACGGTCTGCACCGCCACCGGCTCCGTGCCGAGCGTGTCGCTGTAGACCGTCTCGACCTGTTCGGTGGTCACGCCCTCGACCGCGGGCATCTGGATTCGCGTGCCGCCCTCGAAGTCGATACCCCAGGAGAAGCCTCGGATGAGCATGCTCAGCAGCGCGACGAGCACGATCGCGCCGGTGAGCACGTAGTAGAACTTGCGGCGTCCGACGATGTCGAAACCACCGGTGCCGGTGTAGAGGCGGGACAGTCCACTGTGGTGCGGTGCCGTCGTCGTGTCGGTCATCGTCACGCCTCCTTCGCCGAGGCCGCTGCGAGCTGACGCTCACGCGCCACCTGCTGGATGGCGCCGAGTCCGTTGACACTCGGCTTGGACCAGAACTTCGAGGTCGATGCCAGATGCACCAGGGGCCAGGTCACCAGGAACACGACGACCACGTCGAGGATGGTGGTCAGGCCGAGAGTGAAGGCGAACCCGCGCACCTGCCCGACGGCGAGGAAGTACAGCACCGCCGCGGCGATGAAGCTGACCGCGTTTCCGGACAGGATCGTCCGGCGGGCACGCGCCCAACCGCGCGGTACCGCGGATCGGAAGCTGCGGCCCTCGCGGATCTCGTCCTTGATGCGTTCGAAGAACACCACAAACGAGTCGGCCGTCATGCCGATACCGATGATGAGGCCGGCGATACCGGCCAGGTCGAGCGTGTAGCCGATGTAGCGGCCGAGCAGCACCATGATCGCGTACACGGCCAGGCCGGAGAGCACCAGCGACAGCGCGGTGAGCAGTCCGAGCATGCGGTAGTACGCGAGGCAGTACAGCAGCACCAGCACGAGACCGACCGCACCGGCGATCAGGCCGGCCTGCAACGACGCGAATCCGAGCGTCGCGGAGACGGTTTCGGCTTCGGAGGCCACGAACGAGAGCGGCAGCGAACCGTACTTGAGGGTGTTCGCCAGTTCGGTGGCCTGGGTGTTGGTGAAGTTGCCGGTGATCGACGTGGCGCTGCCGGCGGGCGTCGCGCCCTGGATGACGGGTGCGCTGACGACCTTCGAGTCGAGCGTGAACGCGGCCTGCTGGCCGATGTTCGCGGCGGTGAACTGCGCCCACGTGTTGCTGCCCTCGCTGTCGAAGGTCAGGCTGACCTCGTAGCGGGACTGCTGGCTGTTGAAACCGGCCGTGGCGTCGGTGATCTGCTGACCGTCGATGATGCTGGGGCCGAGCAGGTAGACGGAGGTGCCGTCGGTCGAGCACGCGACGAGCGGCAGGGCCGGATCGTCGTTGCCGGCGAGCGGATCGGCGACCGAGCAGTCCAGGGACATCGCGGCCTGCTGCTGGGTCGCGGGATCCTCGCTCTGCCGCAGCGCCTTCGCGGCGGCGATGTCCGCGGCGGCCTGCGCCTGCGGGTCGAGCTCACCGCCGGCCGGTGCCTCCGGAGCGGGTGCGGGGGTGGCGGTGGGTTCCGGTGCGACCGGCGTGTCGGTCGGCTCCTGGGCCGGGAACGGCCGGCCCTGCGGCTCGGGGTTCTCCGGTGCCGGATTCTCGGGCGCCTGATTCTCCGGTGCGGGCTCGACCGGGGCCGGCTCCGCCGGGGACTGGGTCGGGTTCTGGGTCTCCGGGTTCTGCGCCTCGGGGTTCTCCCCCCTGGTGTTCGCGCTGGCGATCGGGCCACCGAGGACCGGCCGGATGTAGAGCCGCGCGGTCTGGCCGAGGGTCTTGGCCTGCGCGCTGTCGTCGCCGGGCACCGTGATGACCAGGTTGTCGCCGTCGACGACGACCTCGGACCCGGACACGCCGAGGCCGTTGACGCGGGTCTCGATGATCTGCTGCGCCTGCCGGAGGCTGTCCTGGCTCGGGCTGCTGCCGTCCGGTGTGCGGGCGGTGAGCGTGACGCGGGTGCCGCCCTGGAGGTCGATACCGAGTTTCGGTGTCGGCGACTTGTCCCCGGTGAAGAAGACCAGTGCATACAGCGCCACCAGGATCGCCCCGAACAGGGCGAGGGAACGCGCTGGATGCACCGATCCGTTGGAAGGTGCCACGGTCAGTCAGTCTCCTCGTAACGAGTGAGTGGTTCGGTGGTGGCGGTCGCAGTGACCGCTGCGCGACGCCACCCGAGACCACTCCGGTGCCGCCGCCCGATGAAGATCAGTATTCGGTGGGACGACCCGCCGGCGGATCGGTGTCGTCGTCCTTGCCGAACGAGACCGTACCGGTATCGGTGTTACCGGTGGTACCGGTGGTGTCCTCGAGCTTCTCCCGGACCACCATGCGTGCCCACGTGGTGACGACGCCGGGCGCGATCTCGAGATCGACGGTGGTGTCGGACAGCGCCACGACCGTCGCGTGCAGGCCCGCCGTCGTCGCCACCCGGTCACCGATGCGCAGCGAATCCTGCAGCTCCGTGACCTTCTGCATTTCCTTCTTCTGACGCCGGATTCCGAGGAACGTGGGCACCAGCAGTGCAAGGATCAAGAGCGGGAAGAGCAGTTCCATCGTTGAAGTCAGTCCTCGGTATCGATTGACGAGCGGCCTCCGCGTGCCGACGCAATAGACCAGTGTGCCATCACCCGCCGAGCGGATGGTGGGCCCGTCACCCGGGCCGCGCGGTCAGTCCCCGTCGAACAGGTCGAGTTGCGGTTCGCGCGCACGCACCTCGATGCCGCCGGTTGCGGCCTCGGGCGGAGGTGTCAGACCGAGCTGCAGCCATGCGGCCTGCGTCGCGACCCGCCCGCGCGGCGTGCGGGCGATCATCCCCGCGCGCACCAGGAACGGTTCGCACACCTCCTCGACCGTGGCCGGTTCCTCACCGACCGCGACCGCGAGGGTGGACACCCCGACCGGTCCCCCGCCGAAGCTGCGCACCAGGGCTCCGAGCACGGCGCGGTCCAGCCGGTCCAGGCCGATCGGATCGACGTCGTAGACCGCCAGCGCCGCCTGGGCGATCTCGCGGGTGACGACCCCGTCGGAACGCACGTCGGCGTAGTCCCGGACGCGCCGCAGCAACCGGTTCGCGATACGGGGAGTGCCGCGGGACCGGCCGGCGATCTCGGCACCGGCATCCTCGCGCAGGTCGATGCCCAGCAGCCGGGCCGAACGATGCAGGATCTGCTGCAGTTCGGCGGGTTCGTAGAAGTCCATGTGCGCGGTGAACCCGAAGCGGTCGCGCAGGGGGCCGGTCAGCGAACCGGAACGGGTGGTCGCGCCGACCAGCGTGAAGGGGGCGACCTCGAGCGGGATCGACGTGGCTCCGGGTCCCTTGCCGACGACGACGTCGACCCGGAAGTCCTCCATCGCGAGGTACAGCATCTCCTCGGCGGGCCGGGCGATGCGGTGGATCTCGTCGATGAACAGCACGTCGCCCTCCGCGAGGTTGGAGAGCATCGCAGCGAGGTCGCCCGCACGTTCGAGCGCCGGGCCGGACGTGAGCCGCAGCGACGTGCCGAGCTCGGCGGCGATGATCATCGCCATGGAGGTCTTGCCGAGGCCGGGCGGTCCCGACAGCAGGATGTGGTCGGGGGTTCCGCCCCGAAGCTTGGCCGCCCGCAGCACGAGCTGCAGCTGTTCCCGCACCCGCGGCTGGCCGATGAAGTCGTCGAGGCTCTTCGGCCGCAGGCTCGTCTCGATGTCGCTGTCGGACGGCAGGTGCCGCGCGGTCACCGGCGACGGTTCGTCCCGGTCGGTGGAGTGGGCGCGGTCGAATTCGCGGTATTCGTCGGTCATCGCGACCTACCGAGCAGCTTGAGCGCGGCACGCAGCGCCGTGGACACCTCCGCGCCCGGATCCTCCGCGAGCACGGTGTCGGTGGCCGGTTCGGCCTGCTTCGCGGTGAATCCGAGCCCCACCAGCGCCTCGACGATCTGGTCGCGGATCGGCGACGCCGAGGCCGCCGTCGTCGTCTCGCCGGCACCCGCGAACGCCGCGACCTTGTCGCGCAGTTCGACGATCATGCGTTCGGCGCCGCGTTTGCCGATGCCCGGGACACGAGTGAGGGCGGTCGTGTTGCCCTCGGCGAGCGCGGCGCGCAACGCGTCGGGTTCCAGAACCGCGAGGGTGGCCATCGCCAGCCGCGGGCCGACCCCGGACACGGTCTGCAGCAGCCCGAACAGCTCGCGCGCCTCGGTGTTCGCGAACCCGTAGAGCGTCATCGAGTCCTCGCGCACGATCATCGCGGTGACCAGCCGGGTCTCGTCGCCCCGGCGCAGCGTGCCGAGGGTCGCCGGTGTCGCGTTGATCCGGTAGCCGATGCCGCCGGCCTCGATGACGACATGGTCGAGGGCGATGTCCAGTACCTCGCCGCGCACCGACCCGATCACTGGCCACCTGCCTTCCGCGCGGCCGCCTGCTCACGCAGCCGCTCTTCGTATCGTCGTTTCTGAGCGGCCGCCATGGCCTCGGCCGCCGCGAGGCGCGCGAGCATCGGTGCGCGCCAGCAGTGCGCGACCGCCAGCGCCAGCGCGTCCGCGGCATCCGCCGGTTTGGGTGCCGAGTCGAGCTCGAGGATGCGGGTGATCATGGCGGTCACCTGCTTCTTGTCGGCGCTGCCGTTGCCCGTCACGGCAGCCTTGACCTCGCTCGGGGTGTGGAACATGACGGGGATCGACCGGCGGGCCGCGGCGAGGGCCACGACACCACCCGCTTGCGCGGTTCCCATCGCGGTGCGCACGTTGTGCTGCGAGAACACCCGTTCCACGGCGACCACGTCGGGCCGGTAGCGGTCCATCCACTCCTCGGCGGATTCGGAGATCCGCAGCAGACGCTGCGCGAGATCGAGGTCGGTGGGGGTCCGCACGACCCCGACGGCCACCGGATGGACCTCGCGGCCGCGTCCGGTGTCCACCACGCCGAGTCCGCAGCGGGTCAGGCCGGGATCGACACCCATGACACGCACCCGACCACCTCTCACCGCCACGAACATCTGTTCGAGAGCATAGTCGTCGGGGCTGCGCGTCGGCAGTGCGACACGCAGCCCCGGCGGGACGAAGACCGTGGCTCAGGCGTCGAGCTCGGCCAGCACCTCGTCCGAGACGTCGACATTGGTGTAGACGTTCTGCACGTCGTCGCAGTCCTCGAGCGCGTCGACCAGCTTGAACACCTTGCGGGCGCCCTCGGCGTCGACGGGCACCTCGACCGACGCCCGGAAGTCCGGGTCGGCCGAGTCGTAGTCGATTCCGGCCTCGACCAGCGCCGTCCGCACCGGAATCAGGTCGGAGGCCTCGGAGACGATCTCGAAGCTGTCGCCCAGGTCGTTGATCTCCTCGGCGCCGGCTTCGAGGACGACCTCGAGGATCTCGTCCTCGGTGCGGCCGTTCTTCTCCAGCACGACGACGCCCTTGCGGGTGAACAGGTACGACACCGAACCCGGGTCCGCCATGTTGCCGCCGTTGCGGGTCATCGCGGTGCGCACCTCACCGGCCGCGCGGTTGCGGTTGTCGGTCAGGCACTCGATGAGGATGGCGACACCGTTGGGGCCGTAGCCCTCGTAGGTGATGGTCTGCCAGTCGGCACCGCCGGCCTCTTCGCCACCGCCGCGCTTGCGGGCGCGTTCGATGTTGTCGTTGGGGACCGAGCTCTTCTTCGCCTTCTGGATCGCGTCGAACAACGTCGGGTTGCCGGCGGGGTCACTACCACCCGTGCGGGCCGCCACCTCGATGTTCTTGATCAGCTTCGCGAACATCTTGCCGCGCTTGGCGTCGATGACCGCCTTCTTGTGCTTGGTGGTGGCCCATTTGGAGTGGCCGCTCATTCGCTTCGAGCCCCTTCCGGCGAGGTGAAGTCGGCATGCACCGACAGGTCGGAACAGAGATTCTACTCCGGGGCTACCGGGCTTTCCGGACCGCGTCCACGAACATGCGGTGCACCCGCAGGTCCCCGGTGACCTCGGGGTGGAAGGACGTCGCCATCACCACTCCCTGCCGCACCGCGACGACCCGCCCCGCCGCCGGCCCGTCGGGCACCGCCGCGAGCACTTCCACACCGGCACCGACCTTTTCGACCCAGGGTGCGCGGATGAACACCGCACGCACCGGACCGTCGTCGATACCGAGCACCTCGAGATCCGTCTCGAACGAGTCGACCTGGCGGCCGAACGCGTTGCGGCGCACCGTGATGTCGAGCGCGTCGAGATGCTCGGCGTCGGGCCGGGTATCGAGGACCTCCGAGGCGAGCAGGATCATGCCCGCACACGAACCGAATGCGGGCAGTCCGTCCCGCAGCCGCGCCCGCAACGGCTCGAGCAGATCGAACACCTGCAGCAGGCGGCTCATCGTCGTCGATTCGCCGCCGGGGATCACCACGCCGTCGACGCTGTCGAGTTCGCTCGCGCGGCGCAACGCGATCGTGTGCGCGCCGGCCGCGTCGAGTGCGGCCCGGTGTTCACGGACGTCGCCCTGCAACGCCAGCACGCCGATGGTCGGTGTCGTACCCACGGAAAACTACCTGCCTGTTCGTTGTGCCGCCGGGTCTCCCCGGCGGGATGTGTTCACGATTCGCGCAGGTAGCGGGTCAATCCTTCCTGCACGACCGCGGCGACCATGTTGCCGTTCCGGTCGAAGATCCGGCCCTGCGTCAGCGCGCGCCCGAACCCGGCGGACGGGGACGTCTGGTCGTAGAGCAGCCAGTCGTCGGCGCGGAACGGACGCATGAACCACATCGCGTGGTCGAGCGAGGCGCCCTGCGTCTTCTCGTCGGGATGGGCGACACTGGCCGATCCCAGCAGCGTCATGTCGCTCATGTACGCGAGGGTGCACACGTGGAAGACGGGGTCGTCCGGCAGTGCCTCGCGGGAGCGGAACCACACCTGCTGCTGGGACGCCCAGCGGCTCGAGGTGTCCATCTGCTCCCGCGGAACGAACCGGAACTCCCATTCGGCCCATTCGATCCGCGCCCAGTGCACCGTCGGGTCGTCGACCAGGTCCGGGTCGGGCAGATCCTCGGGCATCGGGACCCGCGGCATGGTGTCCTGATGCTCGATTCCCCGCTCGTCCACGTGGAACGACGCCGACATCGTGAAGATCGCCTTGCCGTCCTGCACCGCGGTCACCCGGCGGGTGCAGAACGACCGTCCGTCGCGGATGCGATCGACGAGATAGACGATCTGCATCGTCGGGTTGCCGGGCCGTAGGAAGTAGCCGTGCAGCGAATGCACTTCGAACGCGGGATCGACGGTCCGCACCGCGGAAACCAGCGCCTGACCCGCGACCTGCCCGCCGAACGTCCGCGGCAGCAACGTCTCCGTCGCGATGCCCCGGAAGATGTCCTTCTCGATCTGTTCGAGCGCCAGGATCTCTTCGATCTTCGCCATGCCCGCCCCTTCCACTGTGCGGTCCAAGGCTATATCGCCTCCCTCACCGCACGGTGACGGGAACCGTCACCGTGCGCTCACGGGTGGGCGATCACCAGCCGCGCTCGGCGAGCCGGTGCGGCTGCGGGATCTCGTCGACGTTGATGCCGACCATCGCCTCGCCGAGACCGCGGGAAACCTTCGCGAGCACGTCCGGGTCGTCGAAGAAGGTGGTGGCCTTGACGATCGCGGCTGCGCGCTGGGCCGGGTTGCCGGACTTGAAGATGCCTGAGCCGACGAAGACACCCTCGGCGCCGAGCTGCATCATCATCGCGGCATCGGCGGGAGTCGCGATACCACCGGCGGTGAACAGCGTGACGGGCAGCTTGCCTGCCTTGGCGACCTCGACGACCAGGTCGTACGGGGCCTGCAGTTCCTTCGCCGCGACGTACAGTTCGTCCTCCGGCAGCGACGTGAGCCGGCGGATCTCCTGCCGGATCCTGCGCATGTGGGTGGTGGCGTTCGAGACGTCGCCGGTACCGGCCTCGCCCTTCGAACGGATCATCGCCGCACCTTCGTTGATGCGGCGCAGCGCCTCCCCGAGGTTCGTGGCGCCACACACGAACGGCACCGTGAAGGCGAACTTGTCGATGTGGTTCTCGTAGTCGGCCGGCGTCAGCACCTCCGACTCGTCGATGTAGTCCACACCGAGGGACTGCAGGATCTGTGCCTCGACGAAGTGACCGATGCGGGCCTTGGCCATCACCGGGATCGACACGGCCGAGATGATGCCGTCGATCATGTCCGGGTCGCTCATCCGGGAGACGCCGCCCTGGGCACGAATGTCGGCCGGCACCCGCTCGAGCGCCATGACCGCGACGGCGCCCGCGTCCTCGGCGATCTTTGCCTGCTCGGGAGTGACGACGTCCATGATCACGCCGCCCTTGAGCATCTCGGCCATGCCGCGCTTGACGCGGGCGGTGCCGGTGGCGGGGGCGGATTCGGGGGTGCTCACAGCGAACTCCTACACGTGTGGTCTGTCGGTCGGCAGCCGCCGGAACACCGTGGTCCTGGACGGGTTCCGTGGCCAGAAGGAGCCTATGACCGCACCCGGCGCCCCACCGATAGCCAGTCGCGGAGACCTGGCCTTGTGCTCCCGGTCACCGCGTCCCCGAGGGGCCGGTCACCGGATCGCGCGCACCTCGGGTTCGGTGCGCCGCACGGCCACGTCCCGGGCCTCCCCGAGCAGATCCGCCAGGTCCTGCGGGTACACCGGTTCACCGCGCTGCTGCAGTCCGTGGATCTCGTCGGCGGTGAACCAGCGGGGCTCGAGCCCCATCGCCCGCTCGAGGTCGGTGAAACCCGCGTCCCCGGCCACGAACACCGGTGCCTGCAACGCGAAGAACAACTCCTCCGAGCGGATCACCTCACCGTTGAACGGGAACACCGCGACCCGACGCCACATCGGACCGGCGAGCCGATCCGGGTCGGTCACCAGCCCCGTTTCCTCCTTCAGCTCCCGCACCGCCGCCTCGCGCAGCGACTCCCCCACCTCGACGGCTCCGCCGACGGTGAACCAGAAGTGCACGTCCGGGGTGGTCGGATCGTTTCCGCGCAGCAGCAGCACCCGACCCTCGTCGTCGAAGAGGACGACCCGCGCCGAGGTGCGGGTCTCGTCCGGCATGCGGGAGGTCCGGGCGGAGGCGCCGGAGCGTTCGGCGATCTCGAAGAACGTCGGGAGCGGTGCGGTACCACCGAGATGCAGCCACCG
Source organism: Rhodococcus sp. NPDC003383 (assembly GCF_053589115.1). Classification (NCBI taxonomy): domain Bacteria; kingdom Bacillati; phylum Actinomycetota; class Actinomycetes; order Mycobacteriales; family Nocardiaceae; genus Rhodococcus; species Rhodococcus sp. NPDC003383. Next base: position 47,877 of record NZ_JBSFRG010000011.1, read on the forward strand.
CACCGGGCGGCGGGTGCGCAGCGCGAGGGTGTCACGGACCGCGTCGTTGTGGAAGCGCCGGGCGATCATGACGCGGGCCTCGGCGTCGGCCAGCTCGGCGACCAGCTGGGGTCGCAACCGTTCGCTGTCGATCGTCGTGAGCATGGACGACAGCGCGTTCTCGGCGGTCTCTCGGTGCTCCCGGTCCGCGCGTTCGGCACGATCGGCGAGGGCGGCGAGACGTTTGCCGTCCGCGGCCGGGACCGACGCGGCGATGCTGCGCACCACCACCGCCCGGCGGGCCAGCGCCGCGTCGAGCGCCTGCCACGACAGATCCGACCGCACGTGCAGCCGGTCGAGCCGGTTCGCGGTCGTGTACGCCCACAGTCCCAGGCCGACGACCACTGCCGCGATCACGGAGAGGACGAGAATCGTCACCGCACTGAGTGTCACGAGCGGACCTCCCGTACCCGTCCGGCCCCGACCGTCACCGTCTCGTAGACCCGCAGGATCTGCTCGGCCACCACGGGCCAGTCGTAGGTTCCGACCACCGAGGATCCCTCGGCGACCAGGTCGGCGCGGCGGGCGTCGTCGGCGAGAACCTCGAGGATGCCCTCGGCGAGCGCGTCGGAGTCCCCGACCGGCACCAGCACACCCGCACGACCGTCGCGCAGCACCCGGCGGAACGCGTCGAGTTCACTGGCGACGACCGCGGTCCCGGCCGCCATCGCCTCCACCAGCACGATCCCGAAGCTCTCGCCGCCGAGGTTCGGGGCGCAGTACACATCGGCACTGCGCATCGCCGACGCCTTCTCGGCGTCGCTGACCTGCCCGAGCAGCCGCAGGTGCTTCGCGAGACGTCCGGCTTCCTTGCGGAGCTTGTCCTCGTCGCCGCGGCCGACAACGAGCACCTCGAGGTCGGGATACTTCCCGACGAGCGTCGGCAGCGCGCCGAGCAGCACGGCCATGCCCTTGCGGGGTTCGTCGTAGCGGCCCAGGAACAGCACCGTCCGGCCGGCCCGGGGATAGCCGGGCAGCAGCGGGGCGTGCGCGAAGAACGGCACGTCGACGCCGTTGGGGATCTCCACGGCATCCCCGCCGAGCGAGGTCACCTGCCAGCGGCGGGCCAGTTCCGACACCGCGATGCGGCCGCTGATCTTCTCCAGATACGGCTGCAGGACACCCTGGAACGTGCTGAGCACCAGCGATTTCGTCGTGGAGGTGTGGAAGGTCGCGACGATCGGGCCCTCGGCCACCTTCAGGGCCAGCATCGACAGGCTCGGCGCGTTCGGTTCGTGGATGTGCAGGACGTCGAAGTCGTTGTCGTTGATCCAGCGCCGCACCCGGGCGTAGGACACCGGTCCGAAGCTCAGCCGCGCCACCGACCCGTTGTACGGGATGGCGACGGCCCGTCCGGCCGAGACCACGAACGGCGGCAGCACCGTGTCCTCCGAGGCCGGCGCGAGCACGCTGACCTTGTGGCCGCGTTCGATCAGCACCTGGGCCAGATCCACGACGTGTGCCTGTACTCCGCCCGGTACGTCGAACGAATACGGGCAGACCATGCCGATCCTCAACTACGCCTCCATCCGGGCGCGCCGCTCGGCCGACAGGTCGTCGAGCCACAGCGGCTGCAGCATGTGCCAGTCTGCTGGGTGTTCGGCGATGTCGGCGGCGAACCGATCCGCGAGGGCCTGGGTGGCCGCCTCCAGCCCGCCGGTCACGTCGATCTCCGGGTGCACCCGGAACCCCCAGCCGTCGATGGTGAACCAGCAGTGCACCGGCAGCAGCGCGGCACCGGTCTCGACGGCGAGCTTCGCGGGACCGGCGGGCATCCGGGTGGGTTCGCCGAAGAACGTCACCGGCACACCCTTGCGAGCCAGGTCGCGTTCCCCGAGCAGAGCCACGATCCGATTGTCACGCAGGCGTGCGGACAATTCGACGAAAGGCGGGCTCTCGCCACCCGAGAGCGGGAACACCTCGAACCCGAGATGTTCGCGGTAGTCGACGAAACGCTGGTACAGCGACTCCGGGCGCAAGCGCTCGGCGACCGTCGAGAACTGCCCGTAGGTGCGGGCACACCACACCCCGGCCATGTCCCAGTTGCCGCTGTGCGGCAGGGCCAGGATCGCGCCGCGCCCGGCGGTCAGGGCCGCCTCGATGTGCTCGCGGCCCTCGATCGACGAGTCGATGGCCGCGGCGGTCGCGTCGAGGTCCATCGACGGCAACCGGAACGCCTCGCGCCAGTACCGCGCGTAGGAACGCATCGACCGGCGGATCAGGTCGTCCGGCACGTGTTCCGGGGCGACGCCGAGCACGCGGGCGAGATTGCGGCGCAACTGCTGCGGGCCGCCGTTCCGCCGGGCGGCGATGTCGGCGCCGGTGTCGAACAGGACGCGCGCGACCCGGTCAGGGAGCGCGCGCACCAGCCGCCATCCGGCGCCGTATCCGAGATCGGTCAGGCGCTCGGCGGACGTCATGCGGCTTCTCCGTCGGTGCCGGTGGCCGGTGCCGGGGTTATCGGCAGCAGTTCCCGGGCGCCGGGCGAACGACGCACGGCGATGACCCGCTGGAAGACGGTGATCACCGAGCCGGCCGCGAGCAGCCACATCGCGACGTGGATGGCCCAGTCGATCCCGAGACCGGTGAAGCCGGCGCCGACGAGCACGATGATCAACCGGTCCGGGCGCTCGATCAGGCCGCCGTCGGCGGACAGCCCGCTCGCCTCCGCCCGCGCCTTCGCATACGAGATGACCTGGGACGACACGAGGCAGATCAGCGTGGCGACGAGCAGCGGACGGCTCTGTTCGTCGTAGACCGCCCACCAGGCCAGGCCCGCGAAGATCGCGCCGTCCGCGACTCGGTCGCAGGTGGCGTCGAGAACCGCGCCGAACCGGGTGCCACCGCCACGCGCCCGGGCCATGGCCCCGTCGAGCATGTCGAACATCACGAACAGCCAGATGACCATCGTGCCCCAGAACAGCTGCCCCATCGGAAACAGCGTGAGGGCGGCGGCGATCGTCGCGACCGTGCCGATCAGCGTCACCGCGTCGGGAGTCAGGCCGGTGCGGATCAATGCCCTGCCGAGCGGCGCGGTGACCTTCGACACCGATGCCCGCCCGAAGAAGCTCAGCATCTCGCGACCCCCGTTTCCGGCTCGATTCGTCCTGTTCGGGACACGATCCTGCCACGACCGTCCGACCTTCGTCCGCTGCGCACGGCGAACCCGTACGGGTCGTGTTCAGGAGTGGACGGTGTCACTCGTCCCATGCGGATGCCAGCAGTGCCCGCGTGTCGCGCAGCAACTGCACCATCACCTTCGATCCTCCCAGGACCGTGATGAAGTTGGCGTCGCCGCCCCACCGCGGAACCACGTGCAGGTGCAGGTGCTCCGAAAGCGAACCTCCTGCTGCCGCACCGAGATTGAGACCGACATTGAAGCCGTGGGGCCGCGACACCCGCTTGATGACCCTCACCGCGCGCTGCGCGAACGCCATCAGTTCGGTGCTCTCCTCGAAGGTCAGGTCCTCGAGGTTCGCCACCCGCCGGTACGGCACCACCATCAGATGGCCCGGGTTGTACGGGTACAGGTTGAGCACCGCGTAGACGAACTCTCCGCGCGCGACGACGAGTCCCTCCTCGTCCGTCATCTTCGGGATGTCGGTGAACGGCTCGTACGGGCCGTCCTCCGCCCGCGGGGACTCGGTGATGTACGACATGCGGTGCGGCGACCACAACCGCTGCAGATGGTCGGCTTCGCCGACACCCCGGTCGACGAGGGCTTCGGTCTCGGCGGGGCCGCAGCCCCGGTCGCCGGTCACGACCCGAGCTCCGCGCCCTCGGGCGCGATGAGCGCGGCGGTCGGGGAGGCGTTCTCGCGGCGCCGGACCCAGTCGGCGACGATGCGCACGGCCTCGGCCACCGGCACGCCGTTGACCTGGGTGCCGTCGCGGAAGCGGAAGCTCACCGCACCGGCCTCGACGTCCCGCTCGCCGGCGAGCAGCATGAACGGGACCTTCTGGGTGGTGTGGTTGCGGATCTTCTTCTGCATGCGGTCGTCGCTGAGGTCGACCTCGGCGCGGATGCCTTCGGCCTTCAGCTGCTGCGCGACGTCGAGCAGGTGATCGGCGAAGTTCTCGGCGACCGGGATGCCGACGACCTGCACCGGCGACAGCCAGGCCGGGAACGCGCCCGCGTAGTGCTCGGTGAGCACACCGAAGAACCGCTCGATCGAACCGAACAGCGCGCGGTGGATCATCACCGGGCGGTGCTTGGCGCCGTCCTGGCCTGTGTACTCGAGCTCGAACCGCTCGGGCAGGTTGAAGTCGAGCTGGATCGTCGACATCTGCCAGTTGCGCCCGAGGGCGTCGTTGACCTGGACGGAGATCTTCGGACCGTAGAACGCGGCGCCGCCCGGGTCCGGCACGAGATGCAGACCGGAGGCTTCGGCGACCTCACGCAGTGTCTCGGTGGCCGTCTCCCACAGTTCGTCGCTGCCGACGAACTTCTTCGGGTTCTTCGTGGACAGCTCCAGGTAGTAGTCGTCGAGACCGTAGTCCTTGAGCAGGTCCAGGATGAAGTTGAGGACGCTGGTGAGCTCGTCGCGCATCTGCTCCGGGGTGCAGAAGATGTGCGCGTCGTCCTGCGTCATGCCGCGCACGCGGGTCAGTCCGTGGACGACGCCGGACTTCTCGTAGCGGTAGACGGAACCGAACTCGAACATGCGCAACGGCAGTTCGCGGTAGGAACGCCCGCGCGACCGGAAGATCAGGTCGTGCATCGGGCAGTTCATGGGCTTGAGGTAGTAGTCCTGCCCCGGCTTGCGGACGGTCCCGTCCTCGTTCAGTTCCTCGTCGATGTGCATCGCGGGGAACATGCCGTCGCGGTACCAGTCGAGGTGACCGGACACCTCGTAGAGGTGGCCCTTGGTGATGTGCGGCGAGTACACGAACTCGTAACCGGCTTCGACGTGCCGCCGGCGCGAGTAGTTCTCCATCTCCTGACGAATGATGCCGCCCTTGGGATGAAACACGGGCAGGCCGGAACCGAGCTCGTCGGGGAACGAGAACAGGTCGAGTTCGTTGCCGAGCTTGCGGTGGTCCCGACGTTCGGCCTCGGCGAGGAGCTCGAGGTGCTTGTCCAGCGCCTCGGCGGACTCCCACGCGGTGCCGTAGACACGCTGCAGACCGGCGTTGTCCTGGTCACCGCGCCAGTACGCGGCGGAGCTGCGGGTCAGCTTGAACGCGGGGATGAACTTGGTGGTCGGGACGTGCGGTCCGCGGCACAGGTCCTTCCACACGAGCTCGCCGGTGCGCGGGTTGAGGTTGTCGTAGATGGTCAGCTCTTTGCCGCCGACCTCCATGATCTCGGGGTCGTCGATGCCCGACTTGTCGTCGATCAGCTCGAGCTTGAACGGCTCGTTCTTCAGCTCCTCGCGGGCGTCCTCGAGGTTCTCGACGACCCGGCGGGAGAAGCGCTGCGCGTCCTTGACGATCTTCTTCATGCGCTTCTCGAGCTTCGCGAGGTCCTCCGGGGTGAAGGGGCGCTCGACCTGGAAGTCGTAGTAGAAGCCGTCCTTGATGGGCGGGCCGATGCCGAGCTTGGCCTCGGGGAACTCCTGCTGCACGGCCTGGGCCAGCACGTGCGCGGCGGAGTGCCGGATGACGCTGCGTCCGTCCTCGGTGTCGGCGGCGACCGCCTCGACCTCGACGTCCTCCTCGGGCGTCCACGCCAGGTCGCGGAGGGCACCCTCCGGGTCGCGGACGACGACGATCGTCTCGGGTCCCTTGACGGGCAGCCCGGCGTCACGCACGGCGGCACCGGCAGTGGTTCCCGCGGGCACCCGGACGAGCGTGGCTGGTTTCGCGGATGCGGGCGTGGTCACTGTGGTGAACTCCTCCGGCTCGATGCCTGACGATGGACGGTGGCCGGCCGCGCAGAGGCGCGCGTCGGCAACCTCCCCATGCTATCGGCACGCCCCGGTCCCGCCGCTATCGGCACGGCGCGGTCGCGCCGTCGCCGCCCCGTTGTGCCGGATCGAGGACCGATCGCGATCGCGACGGCCGGGTCAGAGCTCGTTCAGTCCGCTCAGGACCCGCCGGAGGAGTTCCGCGCCGGGACCGACCCGGTCGACCGTCCGGTGCACGGTGAGTTCCCCCGAGGCCGCCAGATCGCCGACGAGCACCCGCGCGACACCGAGGGGAATCCCGGCGAGCGCGGCGACCTCCATGATCGAGCGTGGCTGCGAGCAGAGTCCCAGCACGATGCGGTGCTCGTCGAGACTCGGCATCACCCCGGTGTTCTCGGACGTCGCCACCATCGCGGATGTCGAAACCAGCGCTTCGAGCGGAAGATCCACTTCGGCCCGGGTGCGCCCCTGGCTGCGCACGAACGGGCGCACGAACGACGGCGCTTCCTGATCCATGTTCTTGTCCCCCACGAAAGTCTCGGACATCCTGGGCTGCACTGCCCCCACCGCGTCCACAGGATGCCTTCCGGCGGCGGCGTCCGCTACCGGATCCTCGTCGATGTATGACACGTCGTCATCCATCTCCGAGGCAGTTGTGGCGGCGTGTTTCGGAATGTACCTCCGCCGCCGCGCGGCAGTGCCGAATCGGGCGCCCGTCATCCCCACGGCCGGCCATTGATTGTCGGCGACACTCATCTCAGCCCCATCCTCCTTGCGGTGAGATCGATCCTGCCATCAGTCACACCATCTGGTGAGGTTGCGCAGGTCACACCTGCCACGACAGCCCCGCCGTTCCCATCGAACCCGTCCGGACAACGGCCGTCGAGGGCATGCACGGGGCGGGGCGCATACGAAAAGAGCACCCCATCGGGGTGCTCTCGTGATCGGGCGATTGTTGTGGTCCCGGCTGGGATCGAACCAGCGACCTCCCCGGTGTGAACGGGACGCTCTTCCACTGAGCCACGGGACCGCGCCGCTTCGCAGCGGCTCGAACGAGATGGAACACTAACACGACTACCGGATGAAGACGAATCGCCAGGTCAGACGCGATTCCGAAGGGAAGACACGACCCCGATGGGAGCCCCGGGCCCGGCCGACACCCGGAAACGGTCCCGCACACGTGCGCGCGTGCGTGCTCGTCCCCTTCGCCGGCGACGGGCACCGAGGGCCGGCGCCCGGCACACCGTCCGCGGTCCGTTCCGGCCCGGCTCCTCGGCCCGTCTCGACCCGTTCCGGCCCGCCCACCGCCGACGGACGGTCCACCGATGCGGCGAGGGCACCGGTTCACCGAGTCATATATGCCGGTTCACCTGCGGATTTGTGTGTTTCGTCGATGGTCGGCTAATGTTCTCAACCGCACCACGGAGAGCACAACGCCGAACGGTGCGAATGCGGATGTAGCGCAGCTGGTAGCGCATCACCTTGCCAAGGTGAGGGTCGCGGGTTCGAATCCCGTCATCCGCTCGAGAGGTTGGACTCGACCTTTTACGGTGGAGTGGCCGAGTGGTGAGGCAACGGCCTGCAAAGCCGTGCACACGGGTTCGATTCCCGTCTCCACCTCGCGCGATTAGCTCAGCGGGAGAGCGCTTCCCTGACACGGAAGAGGTCACTGGTTCAATCCCAGTATCGCGCACCACGATCGACCTGCACGTGGGTCGATCGGTTCGAAAATCACGTGCAATGCGGATGTAGCGCAGCTGGTAGCGCATCACCTTGCCAAGGTGAGGGTCGCGGGTTCGAATCCCGTCATCCGCTCCACAACCGGCGTTTCGAGCCGGCGCGATTAGCTCAGCGGGAGAGCGCTTCCCTGACACGGAAGAGGTCACTGGTTCAATCCCAGTATCGCGCACCAGAATACGAGGAAGACCCCCTTCATCCGAAGGGGGTCTTCCTCGTTCTGTGTCCGTTCGTCGGTCTGCGTCGGGTCGTTCCGTTCCCGGGAGCGGCATTCAGATGCCGAGCGCCGAACGGCCTCGCACGATCGCTCGTGCGAGGCCGTCCCGGCTTCGATGGATCGAGCTTCGGTGGATCAGCGCGTGCCGTACAGCCGGTTGATTCCCGCGATCATCGCCCGCAGCGTCGACTCCGCGGCCGTGCCGCCCAGTCCCATCACCCAGCAGCTGCTCTCGTCGTCGGACTCGCACAGCAGGAACGTCGCGTGGGTGTCCCCCATGTCCTGGCGGTGGAACGAACGGATTTCGAGGCGGAAACCGAGCTCGTGGATCATGCCGGTCATCGCGGACACCGGGCCGGTCGCGACGGAGGCGGTGCTGCGCTCCGTCCCGTCGAGCTCGAAGGTCGCCTCGTAGGCGCACAGTCCCCCGGTCAACACGGTGGTGTTCCAGGCGCGAAGTTCCAGCGGCCCGCCCTGCGGGGCGTAGTTCGCCGCGAATTCGGTCCAGGACATGCCGGCGGCTTCGGCGCGGAGCGCGAGCGGCAGGGCACGGCCGTAGCGGGCGGCGAACGGGTCGAGCGAGGTGAGCCGATCGGTCTCGGTGCAGGAGGCGAAGGGACGCGCAGCGGCGATACGACGATCGGGAGCGAAGGAGGTGAAGGCGTTCATCGGAGGAGGTCTTCCACGAGAAGGGAGGACCGACAGGTAGCTCAACGACCCGCAGCGAGGGGTCGGTCCGAATCAGACCCCGCTACGGCGGTGAACTACGAGTACGCGCTTCATGACAGGCCACAGTAAAGGGTGAAAGTCCGAAAGGCAACCTTTGCACCGTCGATACGTGATCGAAACGTGACCGCGGAAAGTGGAACCTGAGGAACCCCTCATGTATCGTCAGTGGTGCCATCCCCCCCGATGGTAGATGAACCCCAGCCATGACCCCCCATCCAAGGCTGGGGTTCAGCCATTTCCGGGGGCAGGCTCGATGCCCCGCCCACCTGCGCGTGGGCCGGGTGGTCTACTGGAACCTATGTCCACGCCTTCAGTCGAAGAGTCCGCCGTCTCCGTCGCACAGGCCGGGATCTGGGACACCGAAACGCTCGCCGACGTCGCCGCCACCACGTTTCCGCTCGCGTGCCCTCCCGGATCGAACCGGGACGACATCGACGAGTTCATCGCCCAGACCCTCTCGGCGGAACGGTTCGGCGAGTACCTGACCGATCCGACCCGGATCGTGCTGAAGGCGAGCATCGGCGGCGAGATCGTCGGTTACCTGATGGCGATCGACGCACCGCCGGCCGACCCCGACATCGCGGCGATGATCACGGCGACCCCGGCCGTGGAGATCAGCAAGCTGTACGTGCTGCCGGGCCGTCACGGCACCGGCGTGTCGGCGGCGCTCATGGCCGCGATCGTGGAGCGCGCCGCGGCGGCCGGGCGTGCGGGACTGTGGCTCGGGGTGAACCAGGAGAACGAACGCGCCCAGGCCTTCTACCTCAAGCAGGGCTTCCGGACGGTGGGCACGCGCACGTTCCTGGTGGGTTCGCAGACCCACCAGGACTACGTCATGCAGCGCGAACTGTGAGAGGCGCCTGAGGCATACCCCCTGAGGCATACCCCTCAGCTGGCGGCGACCTCGAAGCGCGACAGCGCCAGCAGACGCGAGGTCGCGCGAAGGTACTTCTTGCGGTAGCCGCCGGCCAGCATCTCCGGCGTGAAGATCTCGTCGAGCTTGGCACCGGCCACGGTCACCGGGATGCTCGCGTCGTACAGCCGGTCGGCGAGCACCACCAGACGCAGTGCGACGGACTGGTCCTCGGCCGGGTGCACCCCGTTGAGGAAGACGGCCGACACGCCCTCGATGAGCTTGCCGTAACGCGACGGATGCAGCGTGCTCAGGTGCGCGCACAGCTCGTCGAAGTCGTCGAGCGTGGAGCCGGGGATCTGCTCGGCGCGTTCGATCAGTTCCTCCGCCGAGATCGGGTCCGGCGCCGGCGGCAGGTCGCGGTGCCGGTAGTCCGGGCCGTCGACGCGCAGCGTCTCGAAGATCGAGGCGAGCTTCTTGATCTCGCGGAGGAAGTCCTGTGCCGCGAACCGGCCCTCACCGAGCTGGCCGGGAAGCGTGTTGGAGGTCGCCACGATCGACACGCCGCGCGCGGACAGCTCGGTCAGCAGACGCGACACCAGCATCGTGTCGCCCGGATCGTCGAGCTCGAACTCGTCGATGCAGAGCACGCTATGGGTGGAGAGCTCCTCGACCGCCTTGTTGAAGCCGAGCGCGCCGACCACGTGCGTGAGCTCGACGAACGTGCCGAACGCCTTGGGCGAGGGCGCGCTGTGGAAGATCGACGCGAGCAGGTGGGTCTTGCCGACACCGAACCCGCCGTCGAGGTACAGCCCGGCGCCGGTGGACGGCGCCTTGCGACCGAACAGACCGCGCTTGCCGCCGCGGATCTTGCCGATCTTGCCGACGAACGCCTCGGCAGCGCGGACCGCGGCGGCCTGGCTCGGCTGGTTCGGATCGGGGATGTACGACGCGAAGCTCACCTCGTCGAACATCGCGGGCGGCACGAGCTGTGCAACCAGTTGTTCGGCCGGCACCACGGGACTGCGATCGACGAGACGTTCTTGCATTCCTCCAGGGTAGAGGCGTGTGGTGAGGCCATACGTACACCAGCGGCGGATTGCGACCTACTTCACATCGGCGTCACCCGATCTTCACCTCGCGTGAGTGCACGCGTCACACGCCCGCGTACGCTGCGCGCGTGGACCGGTGCACACCCGGATCCCGGCGACCTGGCAGGCTGTCGGCATGCGCAGAACCGGTGTGTTCGCGGTCTCCCTCGTCGCGCTCGCGGCGACGGTCACCGCCTGCGGGACAGGGCCCTCGGCCAGGCCCGACGTCGCGGTGGTTCGGGACGTCGGTGACGGGGCCGTCCCTGCCCCCGAACAGGACGAGGCCACCGAGCCGGGGCTGCCCGTGCCCGAGGAGGACCTGGCGTGGCGCGACTGCACCGCCGACACCGTCGCGGCGCAGAAACTGCCCGCCGGTCCGACCGGGCTGGTCCTCGAATGCTCGGAGATCACCGCACCCATCGACGAGGCCGGGACGGTGCCGGGAACGTTCCCGCTCGGGGTATCGCGGGCACGCCTGCCGCAGACCCCGACCGACGTCGCGCCGCTCGTGCTCACCACGGGAACGGACATGCCGTCCGGCACCGCACTCGCCGCCCTCGCCACCGGACCGATGTCCGGTGTGCTCGCCACACGACCGATCGTCGCGGTCGACCGGCGCGGGATCGGACCGTCACAGCCCATCGACTGCATCTATCCCGCCGACCTCCGTGCGCTCGGCGATCTCGGCCAGTTCGGCCGCAGCGGCGACGGACCGAGCCGCGTCGCGGAGCTGAGCCGCGAGATCACCATCACATGCACCGACTACCTGCAACCGCAGGAGCTGATGTTCGGGGCCGCACATGCCGCCGACGACCTGGACCAGCTGCGCCTGGCCTGGAACGTGGAGCGGATCGGACTGCTCGGCATCGGGAACGGCGCCACCGTCGCGCTGGCGTACGCCGCCGAGTACCCGACGCACGTGGGCCGGCTGATCCTCGACTCCCCCGCCGCCGCAACCGCCGACGCCGAGCTTCTCGCGGAGAGCCGGGCGCGCGGCGCCGAAGCCGCGGTCGACGCGTTCGCCCGCCAGTGCGTGGCGCTGAAGTGCTCGCTCGGCACCACGCCGCGGGCGGTCCTCGAGGACCTGCACGCGAAGGCCGCGAACGGGGAACTGGCACCGCTGTCGTCGAACGCGATGCTCACCGCCGTGACCGGGTTCCTCGGCAGCCCCCGCGGCGACCTGCAGGCCCGCGTCCGCGAACTGTCCGATGCGCTGGCCGCCGCGCGCGACGGTGATGTGATGCCGCTGCTCGAACTCGTCGACCCCGCAGAGGCGCAGCTGAGCTCGGCCGGCCAGTTCGTGTCCCGGTGCAGCGACAAGCAGCGGCAGCCCACGCCCACCCGCGCCCTGGAGCTGCAGCGCACGTGGGGAGCGAGCTACCCGCTGTTCGGCGCGGACACCGCGACCGGACTGACGGCCTGTTCCGCATGGCCGAGCATGCCGGCGCCGCCGCTGCCGGATGCGGTGGACGTGCCCGTGCTGGTCCTCGGGTCCGCCGCCGACCCCGTCGTCGGCAACGGCGGGCTCGAATCCGTCACCGGCGCACTGACCGCGGTGGGCGCCCGATGGGCGGTGGTGTCGTGGCAGGGCGCCGGCTATGCGGCGGCCCTGCACTCGACGTGCGCGCAGGCCCGGGTCGCGGCATATCTCGAGACCGGAGAACTACCGCCGAACGGCAGCCTGTGTCCCGCCTGAGCGCAGCGTCGTGCCGGGGCGGGTGGATCACCGATCGGCGGCTCCGGTGTACCGTGCCGTAGTGTTCCTCAGTCGTCTCGAGCCCCGCACCGCCCGCACCACCGTGGAGGTGGTCAAGTGCGTTGTGTGGCCGTTGGCCCTGCTCACGGTGCTGCACCGCGTGGTGATCAAAGCCGTCAACGGCTTCCGGACCGACGACTTCACACCCGTGTACAACGCGGCGCTGGCGTTCCTCAATCGGCAGCCCGTCTACACCGCGAACTTCCGGTGGGTCGATCCGCACTACCTGTATCCGCCGTCGGGCACTCTGCTGATCTCACCGATCGCAGTGATCGACCCCGAACGCTCCCGCTGGTTGTTCATTCTCGCCAACGCGATCGCGATCCTGATCGCGCTGTACCTGCTGCTGCGCATGTTCGGCTACGGTCTCGATTCCGTGATCGCGCCGATCCTCGTGCTCGGGGCGTTCAGCTCCGAAACGGTGACGAACACGCTGGTGTTCACCAACATCAACGGTCTCGTGCTGCTCGGGGAGATCGCGTTCCTGACGTTGCTGCTCGCGCGTCGCGACCTGTGGGCCGGCGTCGCGATCGGGTTGACGTTCGCGGTCAAACCGATCCTCGCTCCCCTGCTGTTCCTGCCCCTGGTCCGTGGCCAGTGGAAGGTGTTCGTCACGGCGGTGGCGGTGCCGGTCGCGCTGATGGCGATCGCCTGGCCGCTCTCCGTCGACCCGTGGCAGTTCGTCGAACACACGACGCCCTACCTGCTCGAGGCCCGTGACTACTTCAACAGCGCAATCGTCGGAAACGGCATGTACTACGGCCTGCCGAGCTGGCTGATCCTGGGGCTTCGCGTCGTGCTCATGGCGATGGTGCTGGTGGCGCTGTGGTTGCTGTACCGCTACTGCCGCCACGACGAGCTGTTCTTCGTCGGCACCGCGACCGGCCTGCTGCTCACCGCCTCGTTCCTGCTCGGCTCGCTGGGCCAGATGTACTACTCGATGATGCTGTTCCCGCTGCTGATGACGGTGGTGCTGCCGAACTCGGTGATGCGCAACTGGCCGGCGTGGCTGGCCGTCTACGGCTTCCTCAGCTACGACAGCTGGCTGTCGGGCCGCTGGCCGGAGATGGGCCGCGCCGCCGAGTACATGAAGACGACGTTCGGGTGGTCGTTGCTGATCATCGTCGTGTTCGCGGTGCTGCTCGACCGGTACCTCGCCGCGCGTCGTGAGGGACGCCTGGATTCGGGCATCGAACCGGCATTCCTGTTGCCGAAGAAACCCGTCGCCGTCCCCGACGAACCGGAGGAACCCGAGGAGCGCATGGCCGCACAGGCCGTCCGCGACTAGCCTCGGCATCATGACTTCCACGCCCCGCCCGGAACCCGCACCGAAGGTCGAACGCAGCGACGAGGAATGGCGGGAGCTGTTGACTCCCGAGGAGTTCGCGGTGTTGCGCCGGGCGGGCACGGAACGCCCGTTCGTCGGCGAGTACACCGACACCGAGACCGAGGGTGTCTACGAGTGCCGCGCCTGCGGCGCGGAGTTGTTCCGCAGCAGCGAGAAGTTCCATTCGCACTGCGGGTGGCCGTCGTTCTACGATCCGGCCGATTCGGACGCGGTGATCCTGCGGCCCGACGATTCGCTGGGGATGCGCCGGGTGGAGGTGCTCTGCGCGTCGTGCCACAGCCATCTCGGGCACGTGTTCGAGGGCGAGGGTTATCCGACACCGACCGATCAGCGGTACTGCATCAACTCGATCAGCCTGCGCCTGGTCCCGGCGAACTGAGCCGCTCCGGCTGCGGGACCGGTCCGCAGCCGGGAGGATGTCGAGGCATGAGTGAGCACATCCTCGGCAGGCCGAAGGTCAAGGTGACGATCGTCGGGGCGGGCACCGTGGGGACCGCGATCGCGTATGCGTGCCTCATCCGGGGTTCGGCCGAGGCGCTGGCGTTGTACGACACGAATCCCGACAAGGTCCGGGCCGAGGTCCTCGACCTGAATCACGGCACCCAGTTCGCGCCACCGTGCCGGATCGAGGGCGGTGACGATCTCGCCGTCACCACAGGATCGGACATGATCGTGGTGACCGCCGGTGCCAAGCAGAAGCCCGGGCAGTCGCGGCTCGACCTCGCCGCGGCGAACGTGGCGCTGGTGCAGGTCCTGACGCCCGCGTTGCTCGAGCAGTCCCCGGACGCGGTGGTGCTGTTCGTCAGCAATCCCGTCGACGTCGTCACGCACGCCGCGATCGTCGCGACCGACGCCCCGCCCGGCCGCATCTTCGGTTCGGGGACCGTGCTCGATTCGGGACGCCTGCGTTTCCTGATCGCCGAGCGCGCCGGGGTCGCCGTGGAGAACGTGCACGCCGTAGTGGTCGGTGAACACGGCGACTCGGAGATCACGCTGTGGTCGGGGGCGACGATCGGCGGCGTCGCAGCAGCGAAGTTCGTGGCCGGCGACGGCACCTCCGCGCCCCTGTTCGACGCGGCGGCGCGCGCCGACATCTCCGCCCGGGTGGTGCACAGCGCATACGAGATCATCCGGGGCAAGGGCGCGACCAATCTGGCGATCGGGTTGTCCACGGCCCGGATCATCGAGGCGGTGCTGCGCGATCAGCACCGGGTGCTGCCGGTGTCGACCCTCCAGAGCGGTCCCGAGGATCTGTCCGGGGTGTGCCTGTCGCTGCCGACCGTCGTCGACAGCCGCGGGGCGGCCCAGGTGCTCGACGTGGCGATGTCCGACGAGGAGCGCGAGGGCCTGCGCGCCTCGGCCCGCACGCTGCGGGAGGTGCAGGCGACCCTCGAACGCTGAGAGCCCCGACGGGTCAGCGGGCGCGGACCACGGGCGGGTCGTACGCGCGGATCGGCGGCAGTTCGCCGTCGAATCGTTCGATCTCGACCAGCACGTGCTGCCCGGTGCAGCCGCGCGCCAGCGACGACGTGCCGATGTCGGGGGTCAGCACGTTCGGGTTGCCGTGCACGCACATCGAGTTCGGGTCCGACGGGTCGAGCGGGTCGTACCAGGCGCCCGTGGACAACTGCACGACGTCCGGCCGCAGCCCGTCGTCGAGCACCACACCGGCCAGGCACGCGCCGCGGTCGTTGAACACCCGCACGATGTCCCCGGCGTCGAGGCCGCGCGCCGCGGCCGCCTCGGGGTGCATGTGTAGAGGTTCGCGTCCGTGGATCTTCGAAGCCTGGCTGGTGGCGCCGTGGTCGAGCTGACTGTGCAACCGGGTGCGCGGCTGGTTCGCGATCAGATGCAGCGGGAACTGCTGCGCGCGGGCGCCGCCGAGCCATTCCTCCGGCTCGTACCAGGTGGGGTGTCCGGCGCAGTCGTCGTAGCCGAATCCGTCGATGTCGGCCGAGAAGATCTCGATGCGCCCGCTGGGGGTGCGGAGCGGATACGTGTCCGGATCCTCACGGAAGTCCTGGAACAACGTCAGGTCGTCCTCCGTGCGCATCCGCACGTGACCGCGATGCCAGAACTCCTCGAACTCGGGTGCCTCTCCCCCGTCGGCGAGGACGAATCCGCGCCACTGCTCGTAGAGGTGCTCGATCCACTGCCGTGCGGTGCGGTTCTCCGTGAACTGCGGTCCGAATCCCAGCCGGTGCGCGAGCGCGGCGAACGTGTCGTAGTCGTCGCGGGCCTGCGCGTAGCGGGGCGTCGCGGCCTGCATCGCCACCAGCAGCGGATCGTTGCGGGTGCACGAGAGATCCTCGCGTTCGAACGACGTGGTGGACGGCACGACGATGTCGGCGTGCTTGGCCATCGGCGTCCAGTACGGATCGTGCACGACGATCGTGTCGGGCCGTGCCAGCGCCCGCTTCAGCCGGCCGAGATCCTGGTGGTGGTGGAACGGGTTGCCGCCGGCCCAGTACACGAGCCGGATGTCGGGGAAGGTGCGGCGCCGTCCGTCGAAGTCGTACTGCTCCCCCGGCCGCAGCAGCAGGTCGGAGATCGCGGCGACCGGGATCGCCTCGTCGACCGGGTTCTGTCCCTGGAACAGCGTCGGCAGCGGATACGGCACCGGCGCGAGCCCGGGTTCGTTCATCGATCCGTATCCGTGCCCGAATCCCCCGCCCGGCACGCCGATCTGGCCGAGCATCGCGGCGAGCGTCACCCCGGCCCAGGGGGCCTGCTCGCCGTGGCGGACCCGCTGCAGCGACCACGTGACGGTGACCAGGGTCCGCCCGGCGGCCATGCGGCGGGCGAGGTCGGTGAGGGTTGCGGCGGGCAGGCCGGACAGGTCCGCCGCCCACTGCGGGGTCTTCGGGATGCCGTCGGTGCGCCCGAGCAGGTAGTCCTCGAACTTGTCGTAGCCGGTGCAGTAGCGGTCGAGGAACGCGCGGTCGGCGAGGTCCTCGGTGGCGAGCACGTACGCGAGGGCCAGCATGATCGCGACGTCGGTGCCGGGGCGCGGGGCCAGTCGTTCGGCGTCGCCGTGCAGGTCGTCGCGCAGCGGGCTGATCGACACGATGCGCCCGCCCCGGGCGCGCAACCGGTCGAGGGCGTCGCGGGTCGGATGGTTGCTGGTGCCCCCGTCGTTGACCGCGGTGTTCTTCAGCGGCACCCCGCCGAAACACACCATCAGGTCCGTCTCGCGGGCAATGACGTCCCAGTTGGTGGAGCGTGCGAACAGCTTCCAGTGCGTGCCCACGACCCGCGGCATGATCACGCCGGTGGCGCCGAGCGAATAACTGTGCACCGAGCGCGTGTAGCCGCCGAGCATCTTCAGGAACCGGTGGACCTGGCTCTGCGCGTGATGGAACCGGCCGGGCGACGACCACCCGTAGGAACCGCCGAAGATCGCACGGTTGCCGTGGGTGTCGACGACGCGGCGCAGTTCCCCGGCGAGCAGTCCGGTCAGTTCGTCCCACGACACGGCGACGAATTCGTCGCTGCCGCGGGCGCTGCTCGGCCCCGGTCCGTTCTCGAGCCAGCCGCGCCGCACGGCGGGACCGGTGATGCGGGACCGGTGCCGCACCGAGCCGGGCAGGTTGCCGAGAATCGCCGACGGGTCGGCGTCACCCGGGTACGGGTGCACGGCGGTGACCTCACCGTTCGCGGCTTCGGCCTCGTACATGCCCCAGTGGGACATGTGCGAGTACCGCCGCGGAGGCCTGCTGTGATTCGATTCGGCTTCCTGCTCCGGCATCCGCATCAGGGCAGCGCGTTGATCAGCCGGTCCGCGTCGACGCGGGGGCCGCTGAAGAACGGGGTCTCCAGACGCACGTGGTAACGGGCCTCGGTCGCGCGCAGATCGCGCATGAGGTCGACGATGCGGTCGAGTTCCGGAGCCTCGAAGGCGAGGATCCACTCGTAGTCACCGAGCGCGAACGCCGGGACCGTGTTCGCGCGCACATCCGGGTAGCCGCGGCCGGCCTTGCCGTGCTCGGCGAGGATGCGGCGACGGTCCTCGTCGGGCAGCAGGTACCAGTCGTACGACCGCACGAACGGGTACACGCAGATGTAGTTGCCGGGATCCTCGCCCGCGATGAACGACGGAACGTGGCTCTTGTTGAACTCCGCGGGGCGGTGCAGCGCCGTGTTCGACCACACCGGGTTGCTGGCGCGGCCGAGGATCGTGGTGCGGCGGAAGTCCGCGTAGAACTTCTGCAGATCCTCGATGCGCTCGGCGTGCGTCCAGAACATGAAGTCCGCGTCGGCGCGCATGCCGGCGATGTCGTAGATGCCGCGAACGACGACGTCGGTGTTCTCGTACGAGGCGAGGAACTTCTGCAGATCCTCGAGTGCCTCGGCGCGGTCGTCGCCCAGAACCCCGGGACGCACCTGGAACACCGACCACATCGCGTAACGCAGGGTCGAATTGAGCTTGTCGAAATCGAGACGTGCCATGTTCCTCATCCTGCCACTCGTGTCGTCAGCCGCGCTGCGGCCGTTGTACCCGATGCGACGCACGCCGGCACACCGACGCCGTGCAGCATCGCTCCGGCCACTTCGATGCCGTCGACGTCGGCGACCGCGGCCTCGAGTGCCGCGACGATCTCGTCGTGTCCCGCGCGGTACTGCGGCAGCCCGCCGTGCCAGCGCTGCACGAACGCGGCGACCGGTTCCGCGGTCACCCCGGTGACGGTCGCGAGGTCCTTGCGGGCCAGTGCGATCAGCAGATCGTCGTCGGCGTCGACGAGCCCGGCGTCGCCGAACCGCCCGAACGACGCGCGCGCCAGTTCCACATCACGCTCGGCCAGGTGCGGCCACTTGCGACTCGACAGCGTGAACGCCTTCGCCGACAGATCCTCGCCGGTCGCGACGAGGATCCCGGAGTTGCGGGGCAGCCCCGAATCCCGGGGCAGCGCGAGCGCGACGACCACCGACGACGCGAGCGGAATCCGGGCCGCCTGCTCGGCCCCGGCGGGAACCGCGTCGGCGAGCAGCGCGGCGGCCTGCGGCGCGGGCACCGCGAGGACGACGCCGTCGACCTCCCCGATCGGGTCGATCGACCATCTGCGGCCGGCGCGACGCAGCGCCGATGCCGCCGTGCCGCGGTGGATCTCGGCGTCGGCGGCCCGCTCGAGCGCGTCGAGCAACACGCCGTAGCCGTCGCGGAGTGTCCCGAAGACCGGGGCGGTCGACGGCGGCGGCAACGCCCGGCGCACGGCCTCGCTCAGGCTCGGCGCACCGTCGTCGAGTGCCGCGGCGAGCGTGGGGAGGGTCGCGCGCACACCGGCGGTGTCGGACAGGCCGGAGTACACCCCGCCGAGCAGCGGATCGACGCTGCGCCGCACCACCTGATCCCCGAATCGTGTCCCGACGAGTTCGGCGACCGAGACGTCTCCCCCGCGTTCCCAGTGGAACGGCAGGTCCGGTTCGGCGGCGATCCGGTCGAGGGTGGCGGTGTCGACGAGCCCGGCCAGTGCCTGCGCATCGGCAGGGATGCCCATCAGGGTGCCGCCCGGCATCGGATGCAGTTCGGCGCCCGCGTAGATCAGCGGCCGGGCACCGGCCGGGTACACGAGCTGATCGGTCAGGCCCAGTTCGTCGAGCAGCGCGGGCATCTCGGGGCGGCGGCCGATGAAGGCCTCGGCACCGACGTCGACGGGGTCGCCCGCGAGCGGCACGGTGCGCAGCTTCCCGCCGAGCCGATCGGACTGTTCCAGGATCACGATCCGGGCGCCGGCACCGAGGCTCGTCCGCAGCCGGTAGGCGGTCACGAGTCCGGTGACACCACCGCCGACGACTACGACGGTCGGCGTGCTCACAGCGAATGCACCAGTTCGACGACGCGGGTCAACACTGTCGGATCGGTGTCGGGCAGCACGCCGTGGCCCAGGTTGAAGATGTGGCCGGTGGCGCCGGCGGCGCGGGCACGATCGGCTTCGGCGGCGATCCGGCGCACCTCGCGTTCGATCACGTCCCACCCGGCGAACAGGATCGCCGGATCGAGGTTGCCCTGCAGGCCCTTGCCCGGGCCGATGCGACCGGCGGCGACGTCGAGCGGGATGCGCCAGTCGACGCCCACCACGTCGGCGCCGGCTTCGCCCATCGCGCCGAGCAGCTCACCGGTCCCGACCCCGAAGTGGATGCGCGGCACCCGGGCCGCCTCGATCTCGGCGAACACCCGCTGCGAGTGCGGCAGCACGTACTCGCGGTAGTCGGCGAGCGAGAGCGCCCCGGCCCACGAATCGAACAACTGGATCGCGTCGACGCCCGCGTGCAGCTGTGCATGCAGGAACGCGATGGTGATGTCCGCCAGCCGGCCGAGCAGGGCGTGCCAGGTCGCGGGATCGGAGTGCATGAGCGCCTTGGTGCGCTCGTGGTTGCGGCTCGGTCCGCCCTCGACGAGATAGGAGGCGAGAGTGAACGGCGCGCCGGCGAACCCGATCAGCGGGGTGTCACCGAGCTCGCGGGTGAGCAATCCCACAGCGCGCGCGACCGCCCCGACCTCCTCGGCTTCGAGGGTCGGCAGCGCGGCGACGTCCGCGGCGGACCGCACCGGGTTCGCGACGACCGGACCGGTGCCGGCGACGATGTCGAGGTCGATCCCGGCGGCCTTGAGGGGCACCACGATGTCGGAGAAGAGGATGGCGGCGTCGACCTTGTGGCGACGGACCGGCTGCAGGGTGATCTCGCACACCAGTTCGGGCCGGAAGCAGGATTCGAGCATGCCGATTCCTGCCCGGATCTCCCGGTATTCGGGCAGCGATCTGCCTGCCTGGCGCATGAACCACACCGGTCGGTGGGTCGGCTCGGTGCCGCGCGCTGCGGCCAGCAACGGGGCCGTGTCGAGCCGGCGTCGGCTCGGGTACTCCGCGGGGGTGGTGGAGCCGACGTTCGTGTCTTCCAGGCCGGTCATCGATCCTCGTCTTCCAGGAGCATGGTTCGGTACCCGTCACGGCGGGCACGGGATGCTGCCCATGCTGCCACGCCGCCGTAGGCCTCCGGAATCGGCGCGCCTCCCGCGTGCTGTGCATCACCGGCACTAACGTCCGCTGTCGTGACCACCTCGCCCGCAGAACCCGCTCAGTTCCGCGCCGCGATCGAAGCGATGAACGCGGCGACGGTGCGCCCGGAGATCGAGGTCGGTCCGATCCGGCCGCCCCAACGACTGGCCCCGTTCAGCTACGCGCTGGGCGCCGAGGTGCTGCACGACGAATCCGGGCCGGTTCCCGAGGAATCCGAAGGCGACGCGTTCGGACGGTTGATCCTGTTGCACGATCCGTCCGGTGACGACGCCTGGGACGGCACGATGCGGCTGGTGGCCTACATCCAGGCGGACGTCGACGCGACGCTGGCGTCGGATCCGCTGCTCCCGGAGGTCGCGTGGAGCTGGCTCGTCGACGCGCTCGAGGCGCACGGACAACCGCTGACGGCGCTCGGCGGCACGGTCACGTCCACGAGTTCGGTGCGGTTCGGGGACATCGCCGGACCCGCGCGGGCCCACCAACTGGAATTGCGGGCGTCGTGGACGCCGCTGTCCGGCGAGCTGGGTCCGCACGTGGAGGCGTTCTGCGAGGTCCTCGCGTATGCGGCGGGTCTTCCCCCGGTCGGTGTGGTGCGCCTCCAGCGCTGACGCGGGGGCACCGGTCCCGACAGTCCGCGCTCGACCGCTCCGAATCGGTCTAGAGTCCATTTCATGTCGGTAGCAGAAGAAAACGAGTCCCTGCGGACACCCGTTCCCCTGCTCACCCCGCGCGACGGTGTCCCGGATGTGATCACCACCGCGGCGGGTGTCGACGCCGCCGCGGCTGCGCTGACGGCGGGAAGCGGGCCGCTCGCCGTGGACGCCGAACGCGCCTCCGGCTACCGCTATTCATCACGTGCCTACCTGATCCAGCTGCGGCGCGCCGGGGCCGGAACGGTGCTGATCGACCCGATTCCCACCGCAGGTGCGCTCGCACCGCTCGCCGAGGCGATCAACGGACTGGAGTGGGTGCTGCACTCCGCCGACCAGGACCTTCCGTGCCTGGCGGAGCTGGGCTTGCACCCGGATTCGGTGTACGACACCGAACTGGCCGGACGGCTCGCCGGGTTCGAGCGGGTCGGGCTCGCCGCGATCGTCGAGCGCATGCTCGGTTTCGAGTTGCGCAAGGGCCACGGTGCCGCGGACTGGTCCACCCGGCCGCTGCCCGAATCGTGGCTCAACTACGCGGCTCTGGACGTCGAGATCCTCGTCGACCTGCGGGACGCGATGGCCGAGGAACTCGATCGCCAGGGGAAGTCGCGATGGGCTGCCGAGGAGTTCGAGCACGTCCGGTCGGCGGGGCCGCCGGCACCGAAGCCGGACCGGTGGCGGCGCACGTCGAAGATCCACACCCTGAAGGATCCGCGGCGCCTCGCGATCGTGCGGGAACTGTGGACGACCCGCGACGAGATGGCGGCCCGCCGCGACATCGCGCCGGGTCGGGTGCTTCCCGATTCCGCCATCATCGCGGCCGCGGAGGCCGATCCGCGCAGCCCCGAGGAACTGCGCGCGCTGCCGGTCTTCGGTGGGCCGCGGCAACGCCGCTTGTCCCGGGTGTGGCTGGCCGCGATCGAACGTGCCCGCGCGCTGCCCCAGTCGCAGTTGCCGCCACTCGCGCAGCCGTTCGTCGGTCCCCCGCCGGCGAACCGGTGGTCGCGTCATCACCCGGAGGCGGCGGCGCGCCTGGCCGCTGCCCGTACGGAACTCACCGCGATCAGCGAGTCCGTGCAGGTTCCGGTCGAGAACCTGATCAGTCCGGAACTCGTGCGGCGGTTGTGCTGGGACTGGGACCCGGTCCCCGGTGTCGACGTCACCGAGTACATCGCGATGCGATTCGTCGAGGGCGGTGCCCGGCCGTGGCAGCGCGAGGTCGTGGCACCGAGGCTGGCGACCGTTCTGACGGCCTGAGCGGAACGATCGTTACCGGCAGCACGCCGGGGACGTGATGCCGGGACCGCCTCACGGGCGCAGGCGGCGGCCGACGCCGATCGCCGCGGCTCCGGCCACGACCGCGACCGCGGCGCCCCCGAGCACGCCGTGGTGCTGGGAGGCCCACACCTGCGGACTGTGTGAATGCGCCCGCTCGTCGAAGGCTCCGTGGGCACCGAAGTCCCGCCCCTCCTCGTCGTCGGCCGGGGTGAACAGGTTCTCCGGCTGGTCCGGGTCACGGGGTTGCTCGGTCTGCTGCGAGGCGTAGCCGGTCCGGGCCAGATACCGGTCGAGCAGACCGGGAGCGACGGCGTTGAGTGCCAGCGTGACGGCGGTGCTCGCCCCCACCCAGTACTCACGGCGTCGCGGGTGGTCGGCCGCGTGGAGCACCGCACGCGCGGCGACCTCGGGCTGGAAGATCGGCGGTACCGGCTGCGCCCGCTTGGGCAACCGCGAACGCACCCAGGAGAACTGCGGGGTGTTCACGGCGGGCATCTGCACCATTGTCACGTGCACGCCGCTGTGCTCGTGCAGCAGTTCGCAGCGCAGGGATTCGGTGAAGCCCTGGATGGCGTGCTTGGAACCGCAGTACGCGCTCTGCAGGGGGATGCCTCGATAGGCCAGCGCGGAGCCGACCTGTACGACGGAGCCGCGGTTCCGGGGTTTCATCCGGCGCAGTGCGGCACAGGTGCCGTAGACGTAGCCGAGGTAGTTCACCTCGGTGACGCGGCGGTACTCGGCCGCCGAGATCTCCGTCGCGGGCGCGAACACCGAGGTGAATGCCACGTTCACCCACACATCGATGGGTCCGAGTTCGTCCTCGGTGCGGCTCGCCGCCGCCTCCACGCGGTCCGGGTCCGCGACGTCGGTGGGTATGGGCAGCGCGGTGCCGCCGGCGGCGGTGACGTCGCGGGCGGCCGCGTCCAACCCGGCTTCGCCGCGGGCCAGCAGCGCCACCCGGGCGCCGCGGGCACCGTAGGCGCGGGCGACCGCCCGGCCGATTCCACCGGTGGCGCCGGTGACCACCACGACCTGCGTCGGCATCTCGGTCATGACGATTCCTCTCGGCCGGGGTCCTCGGCCAGTCGATGGGCGGATTCGAACAGCAGGGCGTGGACGAAGCACTGCGGAAGGTTGCCGCGCAGCTGACGTTGTTCGACGTCGAACTCCTCGGTGAACAGTCCCGGCGAGCCACACGCGGAGCGGTTGCGTTCGAACCACCGCGCCGCGGCGGTCCGGTGTCCCTGCTGGTGCTCGGCCAGGGCCATCACGAATCCGCAGAGCAGGAAGGCGCCTTCGGCCGCCTCGAGCGGCCCCTTCTCGTGCCGGAACCGGTAGACGTAGCCTTCGCGACCGAGGTCGGCGCGCACGGCGTCGAGGGTCCGTCGGCTACGCGGATCGTCCGCCGGGACGGCACCGCGGATGGCCGGCAACAGCAGCGCGGCGTCGACCCGGTCGTCGCCGGGGGCACGCTGCCAGCGTCCGGACCGGTGCAGGCAGGTCTCGGTGGTGGCGGCGACGAGGGTGTCGGCGAGCGCGTTCCACCGGCCGGAGGGCCGTGCCGGCCCGTACCGCGCCATCGAGCGCAGCCCCGCCGCGCAGATCAGCCGGGAATGCGCCCAGTACCGGTCGTCGAGCTCCCAGATCCCCGCGTCGGCGTCGCGCCAGTGCTTCTCGATCGCCTCGACCGCGACGTCCACCGCCCGGTGGTGCACGGCGTCGAGCCGGTCGAGGCGGGCCGCGGCGGCGAACAGCACCAGTGCCTCGCCGAACACGTCGAGCTGGAACTGGGCGTTGACGTGATTGCCGGCGCGCACGTCCGCTCCCGGATATCCGGGCAGGTCCACGGTCTTCTCGTCGGGCACCCGGCCGCCCTCGACGGTGTAGGCGGGTTTCAACTCCTCACCGTCGGCGAGGAGTCGTTCGGAGACGAATCCGACAGCGGTGTCGAGGAGGGGATGCGGACCGGCGGTCGCGAACGCGACACCGGCGTAGCACTGGTCGCGGATCCAGCTGTAGCGGTAGTCGTAGTTGCGTCCCTGTTCGGCCCGCTCCGGCAGCGACGTCGTCGCGGCGGCGACCATGCCGCCGCTGCCACCGGTGAGGCCCCGCAACACCGCGGAGGCGAAGCGCGCGTCGCGGTCGGCGAGGGTGCCTTCGACCGGGGGTAGTGCGCGGTGCCAGGCGTGTTCGGTGCGGGTCCAGAGATCGTCGGGGTCCGGCGGACGGCCGGGCAGGGTCCGATCGCTCAGTTCCAGCACCAGGTCGTGGTATTCCCCGCACCGTAGCCGGACGGTCGCGGCGAGCCGGCCGTCGTGGATGTGTGCGTCGGGCGCGCCGGTCCAGCGGAGTCTCAGCGGGCCGGCACGCATCGTCCACACGCCGGATTCGGCCGTGATCGTGTCCATGGGTATCGCACCGAATCCGGCGGCGACGAGCAGTTCGACGTCGACCTGTGCGTCGGCGTCGGCGGCGACGATGCGGCGCAGCACGATCGCGGTGTGCGGGTCGCCGGGAAAGGCCAACGCGTCCCGCGATTCGACGATCCCGGTCGCGGTGACCCAGTGGCTGCGCCAGATGAGGGTGCGGTCCTCGTAGAAGCCACCCCAGGTGTAGCGGTCACTGTCCGGTTCGACGACATAGGCACCCGGGCCACCGAGCAGCGAGGAGAACACCGCGTCACTGTCCCAGCGGGGCGCGCACATCCACGCGAGATCCCCGCGGGGGCCGATGAGCGCACCGCGTTCCCCGTCCGCGATGAGCGCGTAGTCGCGCAGCACGTGCGGCCGGAGTCGGTGGTCGTGCCCGGTCGAGTCGGCCGGCGCCGGCGCGGTGCTCTCGCGGCACGCAGCCGGATCCGCCATCGGCACTTCCTTCCTGCCGTTTCGAGACCGTTCGGAACGGAATTCCCGGCGGGAAACCGGCTCAAACGGTGCTCGAGCGAATCGATGGTTCCGGTTGTGAATAGACACGCTGGAGCGGGGAACCCGAACCGAGTCCGATGTCGGTCCGTCGATCCGTGAGGAGGACCCGTCCGATGTCCAGCCAGAAGGTTTCCGACTATCTGCTCGAACGTCTGCGCGCGTGGGGAGTGAAGCACGTCTTCGCCTACGCCGGGGACGGGATCAACGGCATCCTCGCCGCCTGGGGACGTGCCGACGACGATCCGCAGTTCGTCCAGTCCCGCCACGAGGAGATGAGCGCCTTCGAGGCCGTCGGCTACGCGAAGTTCACCGACCGGGTCGGGGTGTGCATGGCGACGTCCGGGCCCGGCGCGATCCATCTGCTCAACGGCCTGTACGACGCCAAACTCGATCACGTTCCGGTGGTCGCGATCGTCGGGCAGACCAACCGCAGTGCGATGGGCGGGTCCTACCAGCAGGAGGTGGATCTGCTCAGCCTGTACAAGGACGTCGCCTCCGACTACGTGCAGATGGTGACGGTCCCCGAGCAGTTGCCGAACGTCCTCGACCGCGCGTTCCGGGTCGCGCTGACCCGCCGGGCCCCGACCGCCCTGATCATTCCGGCAGACGTGCAGGAACTGGACTACTCCCCGCCCGCCCACGCGTTCAAGATGGTGCCGTCCAGTGTCGGCTTCGACCGTCCCGCGGTGGATCCGGACGCCGATGCCGTGAGCCGGGCCGCCGATGTGCTGAACGCCGGCACGAAGGTCGCGATGCTGGTCGGACAGGGTGCGCGCGGCGCCCACGAGGAGGTCGCCCAGGTCGCCGACCTGCTGGGCGCGGGTGCGGCGAAGGCGTTGCTCGGCAAGGACGTGCTCTCCGACGAACTGCCCTGGGTGACCGGTGCGATCGGTCTGCTGGGCACCCGGCCGAGCTACGAGATGATGCGGGACTGCGACACCCTCCTCACCGTCGGTTCGAGCTTCCCGTACACCCAGTTCCTGCCCGGTTTCGAACAGGCCCGGGCGGTGCAGATCGACATCGACGGCAGCATGATCGGCATGCGCTATCCGTACGAGGTGAACGTCGTCGCGGATGCGAAAAGCGCTCTGCGCGCGTTGATTCCGAACTTGCGGCGCAAGGAGGACCGGACCTGGCGGGAGAAGATCGAATCCGACGTCGCCCGTTGGTGGGAGACGATGGACAAGCAGGCCGAGGTGGACGCCGATCCGATCAACCCGCTGCGCATGTTCGCCGAGGCCTCGACACGGCTGCCGGACGACGCGATCGTCACGGCGGACTCCGGCTCGGCCGCGAATTGGTATGCGCGGCAACTGAAATTCCGGCCCGGAATGCGCGGATCGCTGTCCGGGACCCTCGCGACGATGGGACCGGGCGTGCCCTACGGGATCGGCGCCAAGTTCGCGCATCCGGGCCGCCCGGTGATCGTCTTCGCGGGCGACGGGGCGATGCAGATGAACGGTCTCGCCGAGCTGATCACCGTCAAGCGGTACTGGCAGCAGTGGGACGATCCGCGGCTGATCGTCGCCGTCCTGCACAACAACGACCTCAACCAGGTCACGTGGGAGATGCGGGCGATGTCCGGCGCCCCGAAATTCGTGGAGTCCCAGACGCTTCCGGACGTCGACTACGCGGCCTTCGCAGCCGGTCTCGGTCTCGGTGGCGTCACCGTCACCGCTCCGGACGAACTGGCGGGGGCGTGGGAGACGGCCCTGTCCGCGGATCGCCCGACCCTCCTGGACGTGCACACCGATCCGGATATGCCGCCGATCCCGCCCCACGCGACCTGGGATCAGTTCAAGTCCACGACCGCCGCGGTCCTGCAGGGCGACGAGGACGCGTGGGGATTCGTCACGACCGGCCTGGCGACGAAGGTCCAGGAGTTCCTGCCGCACAAGAACGGATGAGCCGGCGTGCTCGACGCACCGATCGAGGAGATCACCGCAACGGCGTACACCGTGCCCACCGACACCGAGGAGGCGGACGGCACGCTCGCGTGGACGTCGACCACCCTCGTGCTGGTGCGCGTGGCCGCGGGCGGACGGGTCGGCACCGGATGGACCTACGGGCCCGTCGCCTGCGCCGACGTGGTCACCGACATCCTCGCCGACGAAGTTCTCGGGTGCGATGCGTTCGCGACCGGTCGCGCGTACGAGCGCATGTACCGGTCGGTGCGCAACGCCGGACGCCCCGGGGTGGCGGCCTGCGCGATCTCCGCGGTGGACGTCGCCCTCTGGGACCTCGCGGCGAGACTGCTGGGACTGCCGCTGCACCGGCTGCTCGGCGCGGTGCACGACCGGGTCCCGGTGTACGGCTCCGGCGGGTTCACCACCTACGACGCGGATCGGCTCACCGCGCAGCTCGAATACTGGGTGCACGTCCAGGAGATTCCCCGGGTGAAGATCAAGATCGGCCAGGACCGTGGCGCCGCGACCGACCGCGATCTCGCTCGTATCCACTTGTCCCGCAACTCTATCGGCGACGATGCCGAACTGTTCGTCGACGCCAACGGCGCGTACGGGGTCAAGCAGGCGATCCGGGTGGCGTCGGCCGCGGCGGACGCGCGGGTGCGATGGTTCGAGGAGCCGGTCTCCTCCGACGACCTCGACGGGCTACGACGCGTCCGTGAGGCGGTCGACGCCGACGTCACCGCCGGCGAATACGGCTACGACCTGACGTACTTCCGCCGCATGTGCGCCGCCGGCGCCGTCGATTGCCTGCAGGCCGATGTGTCCCGGTGCGGCGGGATCACGGAATGGCGGCGCGTCGCCGCGGTCGCCGCGTCCCACCACCTCGACATCTCCGGGCACTGCGCGCCCCACCTGCACGTGCACGTCGCCGCCGCCACCCCGAACCTGCGGCATCTCGAATGGTTCCACGATCACGTCCGGATCGAGGCGCTCTTCTTCGACGGCGACCTCGACCCCACCGGTGGATTCCTCCGCCCCGATCCGGATGCACCGGGACACGGCCTGTCGCTGCGGGTGGGCGACATCGACCGGTACCGCGTGCACGGCCCCCACCCGAACACCGCCGGAAAGGATTGACCGGCAATGACTTCCGAACTCCACCGGTCCACACTGCCGTTCGCCGCGCTCGAGCAGGACCTGCGGGACCGCGTCGACGGCGAGGTCCGGTTCGACCCCGGTTCGCGCGCCGCGTACTCGACCGACGCCTCGAACTACCGTCAGGTGCCCATCGGTGTGGTGGTGCCCCGGACCCCGGAAGCCGCGGTCGCCGCGGTCGCGGTGTGCCACGAACGCGACGTGCCGGTGCTCTCCCGCGGTGGCGGCACCAGCCTGGCCGGTCAGTGCTGCAACACCGCGGTGGTGCTCGACTGGACCAAGTACTGCCACCGCGTGCTGTCGGTGGACGCCGACGCCGGCACCGTGCAGGTCGAACCCGGCATCGCGCTCGACGTCCTCAACAACAAGCTCGACCCGGACGGCCTGATGTTCGGTCCGAAGCCCTCGACGCACGTGAGTTGCACCATCGGCGGCATGATCGGCAACAACTCGTGCGGTTCGACGGCCCAGGCGTACGGCAAGACCGTCGATTCGGTGCGCCGCCTCGAGGTGCTCACCCACGACGGGTTGCGGATGTGGGTCGGAGCCACCGACGACGACGAGTTCGACCGGATCGTTGCCGCCGGGGGCCGGCGCGCCGAGATCTACCGGGGGCTGCGCCGGTTGCGCGACTCGTACGCCGACGAGATCCGCGCCCGCTACCCACGGATTCCGCGGCGCGTGTCCGGCTACAACCTCGATTCACTGTTGCCGGAGAACGGTTTCCACGTGGCGGGATTGCTCACCGGCTCGGAGAGCACCCTGGTCACGGTGTTGCGCGCCGAACTGGATCTCGTTGCGGTCCCGGCCGCCGAGACGCTCGTCGTCGCCGGATTCGGCGACATCGTCGAGGCCGCGGACGCGGTGCCCCTCGTACTCGAACACGATCCAGCCGCACTCGAGGGCATCGACCACCGGCTCGTCACGCTCGAGCACAGCAAGCGCCTCGCCGAGAAGGCGCTCGCCGAACTGCCGGAGGGATCCGCGTGGCTGCTGGCGCGGTTCACCGGCGACAGCACCGACGAGTCGGACGAGCGGGCCCGCGCGATGATCGCGCACCTGGAACGCGACAGGTCGGCGTCGACGCGCGTGCTCGACGACCCGGCCCTCGAGAAGAAGGTGTGGGCCGCGCGCGAGGCGGGACTCGGCGCCACCGCCTATCCCCCGGACGGGCCGGAGACCCACGAAGGCTGGGAGGACGCGGCGGTCCCCCCGGAGCGTCTCGGCGACTATCTGCGGGACTTCCGGGATCTGCTCGACCGGTACGACTACGGCACCGCCTCGTTGTACGGGCACTTCGGCCACGGGTGCGTGCACACCCGCATCCCCTTCGATCTGCGTACCGCGCCCGGCGTCGCACGCTACCGCCGTTTCGTGGAGGAGGCCGCACACCTGGTCGTCGGATACGGCGGGTCGCTGTCCGGGGAACACGGCGACGGCCAGTCCCGCGGAGAGCTGTTGCCGATCATGTTCGGCGACCGGCTGGTCACGGCGTTCGGGGAGCTCAAGAACCTGTTCGATCCCGGTAACCGGATGAATCCCGGCAAGATCGTCGCGCCCTACCGGCTCGACGAGAACCTGCGCCAGGGTTCCGCGTACCTGCCGCTCGAACCCGCGACCCGGTTCGGGTTCCCGGACGACGACCACCGCTTCTCGCGCGCCGCCGCGCGGTGTGTGGGCGTGGGCAAGTGCCGCGGTCACGAGTCCGGGGTGATGTGCCCGAGCTACCGGGCCACCGGCGAGGAGGAGCACTCCACCCGCGGTCGCGCCCGGCTGCTGTTCGAGATGCTCAACGGCGAGGTCATCACGGACGGATGGCGCTCGGAGGCGGTCCGGGACGCGCTCGATCTGTGCCTGGCCTGCAAGGGCTGCCTCTCGGACTGCCCCGTCAACGTCGACATGGCCACCTACAAGGCCGAGTTCCTGTTCCACCACTACCGCGGCCGGGTGCGTCCCCGCGCGCACTATTCGATGGGCTGGCTGCCGGTGCTGGCCCGGGTCGCCTCGGCGGCCCCCTCCGTGGTCAACGCCGCCGCCCACGCGCGTGGGTTGTCGCCGCTGCTCGCCCGGGCCGGGGGCATCGACCCTCGGCGAACTCTCCCGCGGTTCGCCCGGCAGCGGTTCACGCAGTGGTGGCGACGGCGCGAGCCCCCGCCGCCGCACCGAGTGCACGGGCCGGTGGTGTTGTGGCCGGACACGTTCACCGACAACTTCGAGCCGGACATCGCCCGGGACGCCGTGACGGTGCTCGAAGCCGCAGGCTTCGCGGTCGAGGTCCCCGAGGAGTTCGCCTGCTGTGGCCTGACGTGGATCTCGACGGGACAGCTCGCGGTCGCGCAGAAGGTGCTCGCCCGTACCCTGCGGCTGCTCGCTCCGGTCCTGCGTTCCGGCACTCCCGTCGTGGTGCTCGAGCCGAGCTGCGCGGCGGTGTTCCGGTCGGATCTGCCCGAGCTGATGCCCGGCAACGAGGACGCCCGGCGGCTGGCGGCGCAGACATTCACCCTCGGGGAGTTGCTGCAGTCGAGGGCGCCGGACTGGCGCCCGTCGCACGCGCTCGGGGTGCCGGCGCTGATTCAGCCGCACTGCCACCAGCACGCGGTGATGGGCTACCGCGACGACGCCACGGTGCTGGACCACGCGGGTGTGGACACCACTGTTCTCGACGCCGGTTGCTGCGGGCTCGCCGGGAACTTCGGATTCGAAGCCGGCCACTACGAGGTGTCGGTCGCGTGCGCCGAGGACAAGTTGCTGCCTGCGATCCGGGCGGCCGATCCGGGGACGACGATTCTGGCGGACGGGTTCAGCTGCCGTACACAGATTCGCGACCTGTTGCCCTCGGTGACCCCGCAGCACGCCGCACAGCTGCTCGCCGCCGCGGTCCGAGGGGGCTCGGACACGTGATCGACACCATCGCATCACAACCCCGCAACCGCGTCTCCCACCTGTGCCGAAGGTGATAAGTTACTCGGCGGTAACGTCGGGTAGGCTCTCATGCGTCGGACCTTCCACGGCCGGAACCCACCGCTCGTCGCGGACTGCGACGAGACGAGAGCATCGCTCCATCAGGAGGAATCAGCGTGGCTCCAACCACCTCAACGCAACGCGGCGTCGTGTTCGTCGACGGCATCCGCACCCCCTTCGGCAAGGCCGGGGCGAAGGGCATCTACGCCGAAACCCGCGCCGACGACCTGGTCGTCAAGGCGATCCGCGAGCTTCTGCGCCGCAACCCGCAGCTGCCGCCGGAGCGCGTCGACGAGGTCGCGATCGCGGCCACGACCCAGACCGGTGACCAGGGCCTGACCATCGGCCGCACCTCGGCGATCCTCGCAGGTCTGCCCGAGACCGTTCCCGGTTTTGCGATCGACCGCATGTGCGCCGGTGCGATGACCGCCGTGACCACCACCGCGTCGGGCATCGGCTTCGGCCAGTACGACGTCGTCGTCGCCGGTGGCGTCGAGCACATGGGCCGCCACCCGATGGGCGAGGGCGCGGACCCGAACCCGCGCTTCCTCGCGGACCGCCTGGTCGACCCGTCCGCGCTGGTCATGGGCAACACCGCCGAGAACCTGCACGACCGGTTCCCGTCGATCACCAAGGAGCGCACCGACGCCTACGCCGTCGCGTCGCAGAACAAGTACGACGCCGCGAAGAAGGCCGGCTTCATCGCCGACACCATCACGCCCGTCGCCACCCGGTCGGCGAACGGCTGGGGCCTGGCCACCGAGGACGAGCCGCCGCGCCCCGGCACCACCGTCGAGGACCTCGCCCAGCTCAAGACGCCGTTCCGCACCGCGGGCCGGATCACCGCAGGCAACGCCGCCGGTCTCAACGACGGCGCGACCGCGTGCATCCTGGCCGGTGAGGACACCGCCGCCGAACTGGGCCTGCCCGTGGGTATGCGGATGGTCGGCTTCGCGTTCCAGGGTGTCGATCCCGCCGTCATGGGCATCGGCCCGGTCCCCGCGACCGAGAAGGTGCTCGCCCGGACCGGTCTGAAGATCGAGGACATCGGCCTGTTCGAGATCAACGAGGCGTTCGCCGTGCAAGTGCTCGCGTTCCTCGAGCACTTCGGCATCGCCGACGACGACCCGCGCGTCAACCAGTGGGGCGGCGCCATCGCCTGCGGCCACCCGCTCGCCTCCTCGGGTGTGCGCCTGATGACCCAGCTCTCCCGCCAGTTCGCGCAGAACCCGGACGTCCGCTACGGCCTGACCACCATGTGCATCGGCCTCGGCATGGGCGGCACCGTCATCTGGGAGAACCCCAACCACGCCGACTACCGGGCGGGAGAGAAGTAAATGACCGCAATAATCGATGCTTTCGCCGACGAGGTAGTCACCAACGCGTACACGAAGCTGGTGTCCGTTCCCGGTATCGAGGGCAAGGTCGCGCTGATCACCCTCGACAACGGTTTCGACCACACCAAGCCGAACTCGTTCGGCCCGAAGGGTCTGCTCGCGTTCGACGCCGCGCTCGACGAGGCCTTCGCCGCGAACCCCGCCGCGATCGCCGTCACCGGCAAGCCGTTCATCTTCGCCGCGGGCGCGGACCTCAAGGGTGTGCCCGCCGTGACCACCCGGGAGCAGGGCCTCGAACTCGGGCAGCTCGGCCACCGGGTGTTCGGCCGCCTGTGCACCTCCGAGGTCCCGACCTTCGCGTTCGTCAACGGCCTCGCCCTCGGCGGCGGCCTCGAGGTGGGTCTGCACTGCCACTACCGCACCGTCGCCGACAACGTGCCGGCCCTCGGCCTGCCCGAGACCATGCTCGGCCTCGTCCCGGCGTGGGGCGGCACCCAGCTGCTGCCGAACATCGTCGGCCCGGACGCCGCGGTCACGCTGATCCTGGAGAACCCGCTCAACAACGGCCGCACCATCAAGGCGAAGCAGGCCGCCGACCTCGGCTACGCGGACATCGTCCTCGGATCCGCGGACTTCCTCGAGCAGTCCCTCGCGTGGGCCGCGAAGGTCCTGGCCGGCGAGATCACTCCGGCCCGCCCGGAGATCGACCGCGGCGCCGGCTGGGATGCCGCGATCGCCCGCGCCAAGGCGCTCGTCGACGGCAAGACCCGCGGCTTCGCTCCGGCTCCGGCCAAGGCGATCGAGCTGCTCGAGACCGCCCGCGGCACCGACATCTCCGACGCGGCGTCCCTCGCGGCCGGGTTCGCCGCCGAGGACGAAGCGCTGGCGGACCTGCTGCTCTCCGACGAACTGCGCGCCGGCCTGTACGCGTTCGACCTGGTCAACAAGCGCGCCAAGCGCCCGGCCGGAGCCCCGGACAAGTCGCTGGCCCGCAAGATCACCGGCGTCGGCATCGTCGGCGCGGGCCTGATGGCCAGCCAGCTCGCGCTGCTGTTCGTCAAGCAGCTCCAGGTCCCGGTGATCCTCACCGACATCGACCAGGAGCGCATCGACAAGGGTGTCGGCTACGTCCATACCGAGATCGACAAGCTGCTGGGCAAGGGCCGGCTGTCCCCGGACGCCGCCAACCGCCTCAAGGCACTGGTGACCGGTTCGCTCGACAAGGCCGCGTTCGCGAAGACCGACTTCGTCATCGAAGCCGTCTTCGAGAACATGGACGTCAAGAAGAACGTGTTCGCCGAGCTCGAGCAGCACATCTCCCCCGAGACGATCCTGGCGACCAACACCTCGTCGCTGTCGATCACGGAGATGGCGGCGGATCTGCAGCACCCGGAGCGGGTCGTGGGCTTCCACTTCTTCAACCCGGTCGCGGTCCTGCCGCTGCTCGAGGTCATCAAGGGCGAGAAGACCGACGACGCGACCCTCGCGACGGCGTTCGCGACCGCGAAGGCGCTGAAGAAGTCGGCGGTGCTGTGCGGCGACAAGCCGGGCTTCGTGTTCAACCGCCTGGTCACCCGCACGCTCGGCGAGGTCATCGCCGCCGTCGACGAGGGCACCCCGTTCGACGTCGCGGACAATGCGGTGGCCGAGCTCGGCATGCCGATGAGCCCGTTCACGCTGCTCGCGCTCGTCGGCCCGGCGATCGCCCTGCACACGGGTGAGACGCTGCAGGCGGCGTACCCGGATCGGTTCAAGCCGTCGGCCGGCCTGTCGGCCCTCGTCGAGGCCCGCAAGCCCGGCGTGTGGACCTACGGCGAGAACGGCCAGGTCGTCGATCCCGAGGTCGCCGCGCTGTGGCCGCAGGGTGACAAGCCCTCCACCGCCGACGAGGTGCTCGACCGCACCCGCCGCGCGTTCGCCGAGGAGATCCGCATCATGCTCGAGGAGGGCGTGGTCGCGGCTCCCCAGGACATCGACCTGTGCCTGATCCTCGGTGGCGGTTTCGCGTTCTGGAACGGTGGCATCACCCCGTACCTGGACCGCACCGGAACCTCGGAAGCGGTGAACGGCAAGCGATTCCTCGAGCCGGGAGTCGCCAGCGTCCCCCGCTGACCTCCGCCCTCGACGAACCGGCACCCGACGACGGCGCATCACCGCACGGTGATGCGCCGTCGTTGCACAAACGGCCGTGCGAG
This sequence comes from Rhodococcus sp. NPDC003383, assembly GCF_053589115.1. Classification (NCBI taxonomy): domain Bacteria; kingdom Bacillati; phylum Actinomycetota; class Actinomycetes; order Mycobacteriales; family Nocardiaceae; genus Rhodococcus; species Rhodococcus sp. NPDC003383. The sequence goes on from NZ_JBSFRG010000011.1 coordinate 82,921, forward strand.
CAGGCACTTCCGGCGTAGCGTTGATTCGGATTGGACAGCGCGGCAGCGACGCCCGACGAAAGTAGGTGCCCCATGACGCAACCCTCCGGTGGGCACGCAGCCAAGGTCATCGCCGTGACGGTCGCCGCGGCCGTCGGCGGATTCCTGTTCGGCTTCGACAGTTCGGTCATCAACGGGGCGGTCGACTCGATCCAGGAGAACTTCGGTCTCGGCGACTTCTTCACCGGTTTCGCCGTCGCCATCGCCCTGCTCGGTTGCGCCGTCGGCGCCTGGTTCGCCGGGGAACTCGCCGACCGATGGGGCCGCAAGAAGGTGATGCTGCTCGGCTCCGCACTGTTCGTGATCTCGTCGGTCGGCTCCGGGTACGCGTTCAGTGTTCCGGATCTGATGCTATGGCGTGTGATCGGCGGCCTCGGCATCGGCATCGCGTCGGTGATCGCACCGACCTACATCTCCGAGATCGCACCGGCCCGCTATCGCGGCGCGCTCGCCTCGCTGCAGCAGCTCGCCATCACCATCGGCATCTTCGCGGCCCTGCTGTCGGATGCGGTGTTGCAGAACGCCGCCGGCGGCCCGTCGAACGATCTGTGGTGGGGCCTCGAGGCGTGGCGCTGGATGTTCCTCGTCGGCGTGGTTCCCGCTCTCGTGTACGGCATTCTGGCGCTGATGATTCCGGAGTCACCGCGCTTTCTCGTCGGCAAGAACCTGGACCAGGAGGCCGCGGACATCCTCGCGAACATCACCGGCGAGCTCCGGCCGAACGAACGCGTGCACGAGATCCGGCTGACGCTCCGGCGCGAATCGACGCGCTCGTTCGGGGACATCCGCGGTCCGCGGTTCGGCCTGCAGCCGCTGGTGTGGATCGGCATCATCATGGCGATCTTCCAGCAGTTCGTCGGCATCAACGCGATCTTCTACTACTCGACCACACTGTGGAAGTCGGTGGGGTTCAGCGAGAACCAATCCTTCACCACCTCGGTGATCACGTCGGTGATCAACGTGGCGATGACATTCGTGGCGATCCTGTTCGTGGACCGAATCGGACGACGGATCCTGCTCATGATCGGCTCGATCGGGATGTTCGTGAGCCTGGTGCTCGCGGCCGTCGCCTTCTCGCAGGCGATCGGCGAAGGCGAGAACGTCGAGCTGCCCAGCCCGTGGGGTCCGGTCGCGCTCGTGGGCGCCAACATGTTCGTGGTGTTCTTCGCCGCGACATGGGGCCCGATCATGTGGGTGATGCTCGGCGAGATGTTCCCCAACCGGATGCGCGCCGTCGCTCTGGGTTTGAGCACGGCCGCGAACTGGCTGGCGAATTTCACTGTCACCCTGGCGTTCCCGCCTCTGACGGGCACGGTCGGGTTGTGGTTCCTCTACAGCCTGTTCGCGTTCTTCGCGCTGCTGTCGTTCTTCTTCGTGAAGGCGAAGATCCCGGAGACGAAGGGCATGGAACTCGAGGAGATGCACACCTGACGCAGCACTGCGCGACGGGTCGGCAGCCCCCCGCGCTCGTGCGTGGTTCCGGTAGCGCCCGCTACCGAAAACACGCACGAGCGGTGGCGTTTTCGGAGGCGGCGGAGCAGTGGGTCAGCCGACGCCGCGGTTGCGTTCCTCGACCGATTCCGCCGCGTCGGCGGAGTCGAGTCCCGCGACCCATCCGGTGATGCGACGGGCCACGTCCTGCGCGGTCAACCCGAGTTCCTGGTGGATCTGACTGCGCGAGGCGTGCTCGAGGAACCGTTGCGGCACACCCAGTTCGCGGGTGGGCACGTCGACGTCGGCGTCGCTGAGCGCAGCCGCGACCGCGGATCCGACACCTCCGTGCACGCCGCTGTCCTCCACGGTCACCACGACCCGGAAATTGCGGGCGAGTTCGGTCACCGCGGCCGGGACCGGCAGCACCCACCGCGGGTCGACGACCGCGGCGGTGATGCCCTGCTGCGCGAGGCGTTCGGCGGTGTCGAGCGCCAGACCGGCGAACGCGCCGACGGCAACGAGCAGCACGTCGCCGCTGCGCCCGTCCGGCATCCGCAGCACGTCGACGGTTCCGTCGAGACGTTCGAGCGCCGGAATGTCCTCGCCCACCGCTCCTTTCGGGAACCGCAGAGCAGTCGGGCCGTCGTCGACCGCGAGCGCCTCGCCGAGTTCCTCGCGCAGGGTCGCGCCGTCACGCGGTGCGGCCACGCGGATGCCGGGCACGATTCCCAGCAGCGAGAAGTCCCACATGCCGTTGTGGCTGGCGCCGTCGGAGCCGGTGATACCCGCCCGGTCGAGCACGAGGGTGACCGGCAGCTTGTGCAGGGCCACGTCCATGAGCAACTGGTCGAACGCGCGGTTGAGGAACGTCGAGTACACCGCGACCACCGGGTGCAGGCCGCCCAGCGCCAGGCCCGCCGCGGAGGTGACCGCATGCTGCTCGGCGATGCCGACGTCGAACATCCGGTCCGGGAACCGTTCGCCGAACTTGGCAAGCCCGGTCGGCCCGGCCATCGCGGCGGTGATCGCCACGATGTCGGCGCGATCCTGTGCCTGCGCGATGAGTTCGTCGGAGAACACCGACGTCCAGTCCGGCACCGACGCCGAGGACGTGGACCGGCCGGTGCGGGGATCCATGACGCCGGTCGCGTGCATCTGGTCGGCCAGGTGGTTCTCGGCCGGAGCGTAGCCGGCGCCCTTCCGGGTGACCGCGTGCACGAGGACCGGTCCGCCGTACGCCTTGGCGCGGCGCAGGGCCCCCTCGAGGGCGGGTTCGTCGTGCCCGTCGACGGGACCGAGGTACTTGATGCCCAGATCCGTGAACATCACCTGCGGGCTGATCGCATCCTTGATGCCGGCCTTCATCCCGTGCAGCACCGAGTAGGCGGCCGGACCGACCCACGGCAGCTTCTTCACGAAGCGCCGGCCGTTGTCGAGAAGTTTCTCGTAGCCCGGCTGCATCCGCAGTGCCGCCAGGTGGTCGGCGAGACCCCCGATGGTCGGCGCATAGGAGCGTCCGTTGTCGTTGACGACGATGACCACCGACCGGTCCTTACCGGCGGCGATGTTGTTGAGCGCTTCCCAGCACATGCCACCGGTGAGGGCGCCGTCGCCGACGACCGCGACGACCGTGCGGTCGCGCTGCCCGGTGAGCGCGTACGCCTTGGCCAGGCCGTCCGCGTAGGACAGGGCCGCCGACGCGTGCGAGGACTCGATCCAGTCGTGCTCGCTCTCGGCGCGGCAGGGATAACCGGACAGGCCACCCTTCTGGCGCAGCGTGTCGAAGCTGTCGGCGCGACCGGTGAGGATCTTGTGGACGTAGGCCTGGTGGCCGGTGTCGAAGAGGATCGGGTCGTGCGGCGAATCGAAGGTGCGGTGCAGGGCGAGGGTCAGTTCGACGACACCGAGGTTCGGGCCGAGGTGACCACCGGTCGCGGAAACCTTCTCGACGAGGAACCGCCGGATCTCACCGGCGAGCTCCTTGACCTCGGCAGGCGTGAGCCGCCGCACGTCGTCGGGCGACTGGATGCGGGAAAGGACACCCAACTGGTTTTGCTCCCTCCGGCTCGACTCACGCGGTGGCGCGCGAGCAGTTCCACTCAGTCTACGGAGCGCAGGAAGCACTTCCGCCCACGCACCGGCCTCACGGCGGGTCTCACATGAGGTTATGACCTCACCGGCGGACCATCGTGATGTTCCTCACAGAAAGGCCCCGATCGTTCACCCGCTCCGCACAGACCGAACGCCGTGCACCAGGGGTACACGGCGTTCGATGCGATTGTCGTGACGGCGGATCAGGACACCGAGACGGGTTCCTTCTCCTCCGGCACCATGTCGATGGTGGTGCGCAGCTGCCGCTTCGGGATGAGGACCACCGCGACGAGGGTCACGACCGCGAACGCAGCGGCGACCAGGAACAGCAGACCGGTGGCGTCGCCGTAGGCGCCGCGGATGATCGCCGCGACCGGCTCCGGCAGAGCGCCCAGGTCGAGGTTGCCGCCGCCGGCGCCCGAACCGGTCTCGATGCCCATCTTCGCGAAGCCCTCGGCCGACAGGGTGGCGACCCGGCTGGCCAGAATGGAGCCGAGGACGGACACGCCGATCGCCCCGCCGAAGGTGCGGAAGAACGCGACCGAGCTGCTGGCCGCACCGATGTTGCGGACGCTGACCGTGTTCTGCACCGCGAGCACCAGGTTCTGCATGAGCATGCCGGTGCCGAGGCCGACGATCGCGATGTACACCCCGATCAGCCACAGCGACGTGGTGTGATCGATCGTGCCCAGGAGCGCGAATCCGGCGAACTGCAGGACGGCACCGCCGATGAGGAAGGCCTTCCACTCACCGAAGCGGGTGATCAGCTGGCCGGAGACGACCGACGAGACGAGCGTGCCCGCGACCATCGGGATGGTCAGGATGCCTGCCTCGGTGGGGCTGAAGCCGCGCGCGGTCTGGAAGTACTGGCCGAGGAAGGTGGTGGCGCCGAACAGGCCGATACCGACGGCGACGGAGGCGATGATCGCCAGTCCGGTGGTGCGCTCGGTGATGATCTTCAGCGGGACGACCGGATCGGCGACCTTGGACTCGACGATCACGGTGGCGACGAGCAGCGCGACGCCGACGATCACGTACAGGGCCGATTCGGTGGAGAACCACTCGAAGCTCGAGCCCGCGAACGAGACCCACACCAGCAGCACGCTGACACCGGCGGTGAGCAGGGTCGCGCCGAGCCAGTCGATGCGCACGTCGCTCTTGCGTTCCGTGGTGATGTGCAGGGTGCGCTGCAGCAGCACCAGGGAAATCACCGCGATCGGCACGCACACGTAGAAGCACCAGCGCCAGCCGAGGGGGCTGTCGACGATGACGCCGCCGAGGATCGGACCGCCGGACATCGCCACCGCCATGACGGCGCCCATGTAGCCGGAGTACCGGCCGCGGTTGCGCGGCGGGATGATCGTGCCGATGATCGCGACGACGAGCGCGGTCAGACCGCCCATACCCAGACCCTGGACGACGCGGGCGGCGAGCAGCACCGGCACGTTGTGGGCGACACCGGCGAGAAGCGAACCGGCGACGAAGATGACGATCGCGGACTGCACGAGCGTCTTCTTGTTGAACAGGTCGGCGAGCTTCCCCCAGATCGGGGTGCTGGCGGCGTTCGCGAGCAGGGCGGTGGTTATGACCCACGCGTACTGGGTCTGGCTGCCCTGCAGGTCACCGATGATGGTGGGCAGCGCCGTCGCGACGATGGTGCTGCTGAGCAGCGCGGTGAACAGCGCGGCGAGAAGTCCGGCGAGGGCTTCGAGGATCTCCCGGTGTGTCATCGAGTCACCCGGGTGTGTCCCCGGTGCTCCGTGTGTCGTTTGCGTCATCAGGCGGTCCTTCGTGCGTTATCGGTGAGAACGGGTGCGAGCGTGTCGTTGAGGCGGCCGAGCACCCGCAGCGCGTCGTCCATTTCGGTTTCGTCCCAGCCGGCGAGTGCGTCCTTCAGGCGCGCGGCGCGGCGGTCCCGGACCCCGCGCAGCAGCTCGACACCGGTGTCGGACACCCTCACTCGGTGGGCGCGTTTGTCGTCCGGGTCGGGATGCCGGTCGATGTAGCCCCGCTCGACGAGCTCCCCGATCTGGCGGCTCAAGGCGGACTGGCTCACACACATCTCGCTGGCGAGTTCGTTCTGCCGGCATTCGCCGGTGCGCCACAAGAGGAAGAGAACCCCCACCAACGCGGCGGGCAGCGCTTCCTCGTCGATCTGCGACAGTGCGGTCCGGACCGTGCGGCCGAGCATGAAGATCACGTCGACCAGGGCGCTTGCCGTGTCCGTGGGAACCGCCATCCGCCTACTCCGTTCGAATCAATTGCTTGCGTCATGCAACTATACGTTAGTTGATTGCTGCAAGCAATTAGCCCTAAAACGGACGAATCCCGGCACGGGCCCACCGTGCCGGGATTGTCGACGACGGTCAGCGCGTGAACAGCGCCAGGCACTCCACGTGGTGCGTCGACGGGAACGCCGCGAACACCCGCAGATCGGCGAGTTCGAAACCGTGCGATCGATACAGCCCCACGTCCCGACCGAACGACGCGGCATCGCATCCGATGTGCACGATCCGCTGCGGCTCCGCCGCGGTGATCGTCTCGATCACCTCGCGGCCCGCGCCCGCGCGCGGCGGATCCAGCACCACCACTTCGGGACGCGGCAGCTCCGCGGCCACCCGTTCGACCCGCCCGTGGTGGAACCGCACCTGCGGCAGGTCCGCGAGGGCGAGAGCGCCGTCGTCGATCGCACTGCGCGACAACTCGACCGACTCGACCCGGCCTCCCTCACCGACCTGGGCGGCCAACGCGGCCGCGAACACCCCGACCCCGCCGTACAGATCCCAGGCCGTCGCCCCCGCGGAGGCATCGGCCCACTCCCCCACGACCCGCGAATAGGTCGCGGCGGCGCCGCGGTGCGCCTGCCAGAATCCGGTCGCGGAGAGCCTCCATTCCCGCGTCCCGACCCGTTCGACCGGACGGCCCGAACCCTCCATCACCTTCTCCGCGCGCGGCGCACTCGCCGCCGCGCGCCGCGCCGACGCACCCCGGCGACCGGGACTACGGCGACCGGTCCGCGACACGTGGGGCGGCGCGATCTCCACGACGTGCCGCTCGCCGTCCGCGTCCAGCACCACCTGCAGTTCGGCACCGGGCTGCCACACCCGGTCGGTCAGCCCGACGTACGCGCGCGCCTCGATCTGAGGGCACGCCAGGTCCGTCTCCACGTCGTGACTGTGGTGCCGGCGGAAGCCCGGGTTTCCGACCCGGTCGACGGCCAGGCGCACCCGGGTCCGCCATCGGGTGCCGTCCGGCTCGCCGCCGGGGAGCAGTTCGACCTCGACCGGCCGGTCGATCCCGCCGAGCCGACGCAACTGTTCCGCCACCACCGCGGCGCCGATGCGCTGTTGCGCGGGCACGCTCGCGTGGGACAGGTCGCAGCAGCCGGCGCCGCCCGGCCCCGAGATCGGGCACACCGGGTGCACCCGGTCGGGCGAGGCCTCCAGGATCTGCACCGCGTCGGCGAAACAGTAGGCCCCACCGCGATCCTCGGTGACGAGCGCAATCACCCGTTCGCCGGGCAACCCGTGCCGGACGAATACCACCCGCCCCTCGTAGCGCGCGACGGTCGAGCCGCCGTGGGCGGGGTTGCCGAGGATCACCTCGATCCGGCGACCCGACCAATCCGTCGGCGGGACCTGCCGTTCGTGCCGGCTCACCGTTGTTCCTCCTGATCGTCGAGTCCGCGCCGTACCGCACCGGGCGCCGCGTCGATTCGTTCCTTGCGTACATCAGCCGACGAGTGCAGCTGCCAGGGCACGCTCGTGACCATCACCCCGGGCTGGAACAGCAGCCTGCTCTTCAGGCGCAGCGCGCTCTGATTGTGCAGAATCTGCTCCCACCAGTGCCCGACCACGTATTCCGGAATGAACACGGTCACCACGTCGCGCGGCGAATCGCGGCGCACCCGCTTGACGTATTCGAGGACCGGGCGCGTGATCTCCCGGTAGGGCGATTCGACGACCTTGAGCGGCACGGTGATGTCGCTGCTCTCCCACTGCCGCACCAGCTGGCGGGTGTCCGCGTCGTCGACGTTGACGGTGACCGCTTCGAGCGTGTCCGGGCGGGTCGCCCGCGCGTACGCGAGGGCGCGCATCGTCGGATGGTGCATCTTCGAGACGAGAACGATCGAGTGCGTGCGACTGGGCAGCACACCGTCCCATTCGGTGCCCTCGAGTTCCGCGGCGACGCTGTCGTAGTGCCGGCGAATCGCCTTCATCAGCCCGAAGATCGCGATCATCGTGACGATCGCGATCCACGCGCCCGCAACGAACTTCGTGATGAGCACGATGACCAGCACGGTCGCGGTCATGACGAGGCCGATCGTGTTGACCACGCGCGACCGGATCATGCGGCGGCGCTGGTTCGGATCGGTCTCCGTCGCCAGGTGCCGGGTCCAGTGCCGGATCATGCCGGTCTGGCTCAGGGTGAACGACACGAACACCCCGACGATGTAGAGCTGGATGAGGTGGGTGACCTCGGCGCCGAACACCCACACGAACACGATCGCGACACCCGACAGGAACAGGATGCCGTTGCTGAACGCGAGGCGATCGCCACGGGTGTGCAGCTGGCGTGGCAGATACCGGTCCTGGGCCAGCACCGACGCGAGCACCGGGAACCCGTTGAACGCCGTGTTGGCGGCGAGCACCAGGATCAGGGCGGTGACGATCGTGATCAGGTAGAAGCCGAGTGGGAAGTCGTCGAACACGGTTTCCGCGAGCTGCGCGATCAGTGTCTTCTGGTGGTATCCCTCCGGGGCGCCCTGCAGCTGGGTCGCCGGGTCCTCGGCGATCACGACACCGATCTTCTCGGCGAGCACGATGATACCCAGCAGCAGCGTGATCGCGATGCCGCCCAGCATCAGCAGGGTCGTCGCCGCGTTGCGCGACTTGGGCTTCCGGAACGCCGGCACGCCGTTGCTGATGGCCTCGACACCGGTCAGGGCGGCACAACCCGAGGAGAAGGCCCGGGCGAGGAGGAACGCGAACGCGATCGCCGTCAGGTTCGACTGTTCGGCCGTCAGCTCGAACCCCGCCGATTCAGCCTGCAGGTCCTCCCCCAGCACGAAGATGCGGGTCAGGCCCCAGACCAGCATGACCAGCACACCGAACATGAATGCGTAAGTGGGGATGGCGAAGGCGGTCCCGGCCTCCCGCAGACCCCGCAGATTCACGGCGGTGAGGATCGCGATGGCGATGATCGCGAAGAGCACCTTGTGCTGCGCGACGAACGGCACCGCCGAGCCGATGTTCGCCGCGGCCGACGAGATCGACACCGCGACGGTGAGCACGTAGTCGACCATGAGGGCGCTGCCGACGGTCAGGCCGGCGGTTGGACCGAGATTGGTGGTCGCGACCTCGTAGTCGCCACCCCCGGACGGATAGGCGTGCACGTTCTGCCGATAGCTGGCCACGACGACGGCCAGCACGATCGCGACCATCACCCCGATCCACGGCGCGAACACGAAGGCCGACATGCCGGCGACCGAAAGGACCAGGAAGATCTCCTCGGGCGCGTACGCCACCGAGGACAATGCGTCCGATGCGAAGACCGGCAAGGCGATCCGCTTCGGCAACAGGGTGTGGCCGAGCGTGTCGCTACGGAACGGCCTACCCAACAACAACCGCTTCGTGGCGGTCGAAAGCTTGGACACTCGCAAAGCCTAAGCCGTCGCACGTCCGATGGACCCCCGACCCGCTCCCCTGTCCGATATGGCCGAATTGTGGAGCCTGGATGCTGGTTGCACGCGCGATCGCCGCACGGGGCGGTACGGTTTCGGTTCGGCAACCCGGCGACCGCCGGACAATGGACGTTGCCGGTCGGGCGTAGCAGCGGAACGGAGATCGAGCGTGTTCGTGGTGGTGATGGGGTGCGGTCGAGTGGGATCGTCGCTGGCCGCAGCACTCGTCCGTCTCGGGAACGAGGTCGCGGTCATCGACCGCGACCCCAGCGCCTTCCTGCGCCTCGGTCCGGACTTTCCCGGACAGACGATCGTCGGCATGGGATTCGACCGGGATGTGCTCGTGCGAGCCGGAATCGAGCGCGCCGACGCCTTCGCCGCGGTGTCGTCGGGTGACAATTCCAACATCATCTCCGCGCGTGTGGCGCGCGAGACATTCGGAATCGAGCGGGTCGTCGCCCGCATCTACGACGCCAAGCGCGCCGCGGTCTACGAGCGGCTCGGCATCCCGACCGTCGCGACCGTCCCGTGGACCACGGACCGCTTCCTGCATGCGCTCGTCCGCGACGCCGAGACCACCCGCTGGCGCGACCCGACGGGGACGGTCGCGGTCGCGGAGGTGAGCCTCCACGAGGACTGGATCGGCCGTAACGTCACGGAACTCGAGGACGCGACACAGTCTCGGGTCGCGTTCATCATCCGCTTCGGTGCCGGGCTGCTGCCCGACCGCAAGACGGTGCTGCAGGCCGACGACCAGGTGTACATCGCGGCGGTGTCGGGCACCGTCGCCGAGGCGCTCGCGCTGGCCGCGAACCCGCCCGCCGAGAACGACTGAGAGGACCACGCAGATGAAGGTGGCGATCGCCGGTGCGGGCGCCGTCGGGCGCTCGATCGCGCGCGAACTCATCCGCAACAAGCACGAGGTCATGCTGCTCGAACGCAAACTCGAGCATGTCGAACCCGAATCGGTACCGGACGCCAAGTGGGTGCACGCCGACGCGTGCGAGCTGAGTCTGCTCGAAGCGGCCGAACTCCAGAACTACGACGTGGTCATCGCCGCCACCGGCGACGACAAGACCAATCTCGTGCTCAGCCTGCTCGCGACCACCGAATTCGCCGTGTCGCGGGTGGTGGCGCGCGTCAACGACCCCCGCAACGAATGGTTGTTCGACGAGTCGTGGGGCGTCGACGTCGCGGTGTCCACGCCGCGGATGCTCGCCGCCCTCGTCGAGGAAGCGGTCTCGGTCGGCGACCTGGTTCGCCTGATGACGCTGCGCAAGGGCGCCAACCTCGTCGAGATCACACTGCCCGACACGACAGCACTCGCCGGCAAGCCGGTCCGGAAGCTGGCTCTGCCGCGCGACGCGGCGCTCGTGACGATCCTGCGGGGCGATCGGGTGATCGTGCCGCAGCCCGACGATCCGCTCGAGGGTGGCGACGAACTGCTGTTCGTCGCGTCCGTCGAGGTCGAACAGGAACTGCGCGAGGCGATCGGGCTCTAGGAGTACCGGTTCCGGTCAGTTGTCGTCGCGGCGCGTCTCGCCGCCCGGCAGCGAGGCGTCCTCGCCCTCGTCGGTGACGGCCGGTTCGACGATGCGATCGGCACGACGCACCGCCCACAGCGTCACCAGCAGCACGACCGCGGTGAGCGGCCAGCCCATGCCGATGCGGGCGACCGCGAGCCAGCCCGTGCGGTCGGCATCGTAGAGGTGGTTCTGCACCAGGTACCGGGCCAGGAAGACCAGCGTCCACGCCACGGTCGCGAGGTCGTAGGCACGCACCGCGTCCCGGTGGGCACGCCACCCGGTGCCCTGGCCGTTGAGCATTCCCCAGATCACGCCGACGAGCGGATAGCGCACCAGCACCGACGCCAGGAAGACCGCGCCGTACGCGAGACTGCTGTAGATCCCGAACAGGAAGTAGCCCTTGGCGTCACCCGTCCGGTGGGCGATGAACGCGCACACCGCCACCCCGATGAACCCCGAGATCGCCGGCTGGATGGGGGTGCGCTGCGCCAGCCGCCACACCAGAACGGCGGTCGCGACGGCGATCGCCGCCCAGATCGCCGCGGTCAGACCCCAGAGGCTGTTGACCGGGACGAAAACCAGGACCGGCAATGTCGAGGACACCAACCCGCTGAATCCACCGAGTTGCTCGAGTACCGTCGGCTGCTTGCTGTCGCTCACTCCTACGAGGGTGCCACAACGGGGCACCGGCACCTTCCGCTCAGGGGGGTGATGATCACGAGCACGCGCGGGCGGATCCCACCGGCCACGCGCCGTCGCCGGGGGCCGGCGACCGAGGATCAGACTCGTTCGCGCAGCTCGTAGTAGGGGTTGTAGATGATCTTCGCGCCGTCGCGTTCTCCGAGGCGGCCGCGGACCAGGATCGTCTTGCCCGGTTCGATGCCCGGGATGCGGCGGCGTCCGATCCACGAGAGCACGACCGAGTCGGTGCCGTCGAACAGTTCTGCCTCGACCGTCGCACTGGCCGCCTTCGAACAGGTCTCGACGCTGCGCAGACGCCCGAACATCGTCACTTCCTCGCCTCGCGTGCATTCGGCGGCCTTGCGGGCTCCGGTCGCCTGGGACGACTCCGCGATCTCCTCGGCGTCGATGCTCTCGATGTCCTCGGTCAACCGGCGGGTCAGTCGGCGGAAGTAACCGGTGGCGGGTGCCATAACAGCGCTCCTGAAACGGGTGCGGCATGGATCGCATTCCGCACATAGGGGTCTCTGACGGCCACTGTAGACCGAATCGAGACCTACAACCACATCCGGTGCGGCACCCTCGATTCGCGTTCGGCACTATCTACGCATGGCCGATGCCGATCCCACTGTGTTCCCCACGCAGGACCTACCTCAAACCGCCGGTGACCTGCCGTTCACCGCGGTCGTCCTGCCCGGAACCGGCTCCGACGCGCAGTTCGCCGACGCCGCGTTCCGGGCCCCGCTCGAGCGTCGCGGCATCCGCGTCGTCGCCGTGGACCCGGACCCGCGGCGCGTCGTCGGCAGCTACCTCGACGCCCTCGACCGTGAGGCCCGCACGGGCGCGATCCTCGCGGGCGGGGTGTCGATCGGCGCTGCAGTGGCCCTGCACTGGGCGGCGCAGCACCCGTCCGATGCAGTCGGGGTCCTGGCGGCGCTTCCGGCGTGGACCGGCTCCCCGGAGAAGGCGCCCGCCGCAGCCAGTGCCCGGTGGACGGCGCACGAGTTGCGTACGCACGGGCTCGAGCCTGTGGTCGCGGCGATGGTCGAATCGAGCCCGGCATGGCTGGGCCGGGAGCTGTCGCGGTCCTGGCGTGCCCAGTGGCCGGACCTGCCGTCCGCGCTCGAGGAGGCCGCGGCCTTCCACGCACTCGACGCGGAGGCTCTCGCGGGCGTGAGGGTGCCGGTCGGGATCACCGCCGCCGTCGACGACGCGGTCCACCCGCTCGCCGTCGCGCAGGAATGGGCCGCTCTGCTGCCCTGCGCCGCTCTGACGACCGTCACCCTCGCCGAGGTCGGTGCAGATCCGGCGATTCTCGGGGCGGGCTGCCTGGCCGTGTGGGAGCGTGTAACCGCGTGACGAACACCCGCGATACCTCCGGCATGTCATTGACATCACAAGTGCAGCCGATCGACGCTGCCTACGTACTGGAAGCCGATCGAGGTCACCACCTCGATCCGCTCAACTTCTGGGTCTTCGACTCCGGGGCCGGGACACCCCCGACCGCCGCGGAGATCACCGAGCACTTCCGCCGGCGTGCACCGATCTATGCGGAGCTGAACCGGCGCTTCGTCGCTGTTCCCGGGCATCTCGACCATGCGTACTGGGTGGCCGACGATCTGCCGGTCGAACAGCGGATCGTGCACGACGAGCGGGTGGGACTGGACTGGCCGGCCCTGCTCGACGTTCTCGAGGACCTGGCTGCCGCCTCCCTCGACGCGCGGGAGACCGCCTGGCGGCTCGACATCTTCCACGGCGTCCGCGACGCTCCGGGCGCGACGGGCCCCGCGACGGTCGTGGTGTTCCGCGGAAACCACTCCCTGATCTCGGGACCGATCGTCCATCCCCTGTGGGAAGCCTTCTACGGCCAGGGCACCGAACCGGTGCACTTTCCCGGCCTGGGACCGGTCGAGCCGCGCCTCAATCCCGTGCTCGCGGCGGCGCGGGGGCTCGCGCGCGCCCCTCGCGCGACGATCCGTTACGTCCGTACGATCCGCGCCGCGGTGCGGGACGCCAAGCAGGCGCGGGCGGCCGGAGCCGCCGGATCGGCGCCCGCACCGGAGCTCACCTCGACCCGGCTCAACCGAGATCCCGGTGACCGTCGGACGCTGCTGGTGCTGCGGCTGGGACGGGTCGGTTCGCTGCCCCGGAACGTCACGGTGACCGCGCTCGCGCTCACCACCATCTCGCTGGCCCTGCAGCGCTATCTCACCGATACGGAGGGCCGGTGCCCACAGGATCTGACCGCGTTCGTCACCCTCGCGGTGGGGGCGGCGCCGGAGTCGCTCGGGATCAACCGAATCGGCTGGACGAACGTCCTACTGCACCCGGGCATCGACGCAATCCCGGAGCGTGCCGCCGCGGTCCAGGCGTCGCTGATCGAGAGTAGAGAGACGGCGACGGCGGCCTCCCTGCGCCGGCTGACCGACGCCGCCTCGATTCCGTCGTTCGTGCTGCCGAGGGAACTCGCCGCGAGCCGACGTCGGCTGGACGCACGCCCGGCCCCGCGCATGCACACCGCGCTCACCAGCATCCGGGTGAAGAACACCACGCCGTGGGCGCTGGCCGGGCGTCCACTCCTGTTCGGTGCGGGTTGCCCACCGTTGACATCGGAGGCAACGCTCATCCACGGGCTGTTCGGCCTCGGAGACGACCTCACCCTGACGGTGATCACCTCACCGGACGTGATGCCGGACGCGCAGCGCTACGCCACGCTGCTCGAGGAGGCCTTCGCCGATGTCCTGGAGGAGGTCAGGCCGGGAGTGTGAGGCCGCGGCCGTGAACCCGGGCGATGAACCCGGCGGATGCGCAAGCGCGGATCCGGCCGGGTTCAGAAGCCGAGCTGCTGCATGGCCGAGCCGGACTCACCCCGCCGCGGTCGCGGCGGTTGCGGCGCGGGTGTCGGAGGCGGGGTCAGCGGCGCTCCCGGCTGCCGGCCGGGGATCTGCTGCCCACCCGGCTGCGGTGGCATCTGTCCCTGCTGAAGCCGCTGTTGCTGGGCCTGCAGCTGGGCCTGCTGTTGCTGCTGGGCGGCCGCAGCGAGCTGCTCGGCCAGCGCCTTCGGAAGCACAACCGGGAGCGGCGTGCGTACCGGATGCGGATCGGTGCCGCGGCGGACGACGGTGTCGGCGACGACCGCCCGCGCGATTTCCACCAGCGGTGCGTTTGCGGCGACCGCACCGGACGGTCCCGCCACGACACAGCGGATCATCCAGCGGTACCCGTCCACGCCGATGAACCGCAGGTCGGCGTTCGGGGTGACGCCGTGCAGTTCACGACCCCAGGGGCCGTCCTCGATGCTCACGGTCGCATTGTCGTTGCGCAGTGTGTCTGCGAGCTCGCCGGCGACTTCGCGCCACTGGCCGGGCGACTTGGGTGCCGCGTAGGCCGTCACAGTGATCCGGCCGTACTGGGTCACCAGGTGCACGGCCTGCGGTGCGCCGTTCTGCGCCATCTCGACCTGGATCTGCCCGCCCGGCGGAATCGGCACGAGAACCGAACCGAGGTCGAGCCGGGTCGTGCCGATCGCGTCCTCACCGATGTCGTCGATGTCGAACGGACCGGTTCCCGGTGCGGGCGGATCACCGCCGGCCTCGTCGTCGTGCTCGTCGTAGTCGTAGGCGGCGTCGTCGACGTAGGTGGACTCGGCGCGGTTCTTCTTACGGCGTCCGAACATGTCACATACCTTCCTTGACGAGCCCGGCGTGCCCGCCGCTCGATCCGTATCCGCCCGCACCACGGGTCGTGCCGTCGAGTTCGTCGACCTCCACGAAATCCACGAGCTCGACCTTCTGGACGACGAGTTGCGCGATGCGATCGCCGCGCCGCAGTTCGATCGGCTGTTCCGGATCGTGGTTGATCAGGCAGACCTTGATCTCGCCGCGATAGCCGGCGTCGATGGTCCCGGGGGTGTTCACGACGGACAGGCCGAACTTCGCAGCCAGGCCGGACCGCGGGTGGATCAGCCCGACGGTGCCGATCGGCAGCGCCACCGCGATGCCGGTTCCGACCAGCACCCGCCTGCCCGGTTCGATGGTCACGTCGGAGGTGGTGCACAGGTCGACGCCGGCGTCACCGGCGTGGGCCCGACGCGGCACGGGGATTCCCGGGTCGAGACGGCGAAGCGGGATGGCTGGTAGCTCGGTCACGTGGACCGAGACTACCCGTGCAGGCGACTACTCTGAACGACGTGTCTGAATCATCTCGTCCCGGGGCCGCCGCCCGCAGCGCGACCGGTTCCCCGACCTACTCCGAACGTCTGTGGGTGCCTCTGTGGTGGTGGCCCCTCGGCTTCGGTGTGGCCGCCCTGCTCGCCGCCGAGCTGAACATGGCGGCTCGCGCCCTGCCGGATTGGCTGCCCTACGTGGTCCTGCTGATCGTTCCGGTGTGGATCCTGTGGTGGCTGTCCCGGAAGGAGATCCGGGTGGTCGGCGGTGAGCTCGTCGTCGACCGCGCTCACCTGCCGATCGACGTGATCGCCCGCGGTGTCGTCGTTCCCGCCAGCGCGAAGAGTGCAGCCATGGGCCGGCAGCTCGATCCGGCCGCCTACGTCTCCCATCGGCCGTGGGTGGGCACGATGGCGCTGGTCGTCCTGAACGATCCGGACGATCCGACACCCTATTGGCTGGTCAGCACAAGGCGGCCAGCAGAACTGCTGGCCGCCTTGGGATGTGCGGACACCTCGAAGAGCTGACACGGCCACGTTCTCTCCGGGGACCGCGGGGCCGTGTCTCCCGCTGTCCCCGGCGCAGCCGTCAGGCCGCGCAGTCCCGGCAGATCAGGACGCCGTTCTCCTCGCTCGCGAGCCGGCTCCGGTGGTGAACCAGGAAACAGCTCGAGCAGGTGAACTCGTCGGCCTGCTTCGGAACGACCCGGACCGACAGCTCCTCACCGGAGAGGTCGGCTCCGGGAAGTTCGAACGATTCGGCCGTATCCGATTCGTCGACGTCTACGACCGCGGACTGCGCCTCGTTGCGTCGCGCCTTCAGTTCCTCGAGTGAATCCTCCGACACCTCGTCGCTGTCGGTTCGCCTCGGTGCGTCGTAGTCAGTCGCCATATCCTCTTACCTCTAGTCCTCGTGCCGATGCTCTTCCGGCGAGCCCTGTTGGTGCTCTCCGGCCAGGGCAACGCCCGACTGTCACGGGAAGTTCCCGCTGGTGGTGTCCCGGTCTCGGACATACCCCGGGCTTCCGTTTCCGAACCCTTGTGGCCGCCTCCCTCGACGACCGGGCCGCCGAACAATAGCCGACGGCGAGGCGAATTTCTCAACCGTTTCGGGCGTGTGCGCGAATTGACGATCAATTGTCATCAACACCACAGCAACTCGAGACATTCCTGGGGCCGACCGCCTCCTCGTGACACGCGGGTGCGACCTCTACAGTGATGTCCGCACCCCCACACAGAACGACGAGAGGCAGGGCGGCGTGGTTTCCCTGATCACCGAGGGCAGCGCGACGGACAAGCGCGGCCGGCCCTTCGTCCGGCGACGCACGGCCCCGGTCGCCGTCCTGTTCGCGATCCTGGCGGCGATCACGATGGTGGTCTGGCTCTCGGTATTCTCGTCGTCGGAGCCGGACACGACGACGGTCGCGTGCAATGCCCCGCCGACCGCGGCGACCGAACCGGGCGGGCCCGAGCCGGCGCCGCTCGGGGAGGTCGTGAGCCGCTCGACGCTGCTCGACGTGGAACCCGCCCCGGTGGCCGCGACCCGGGTGCGCGTATTCAACGCCAACGGCGAACGTGGTCAGGCCACGCACGTCGCGGCCCAGCTCGGTGACTACGGCTTCGCGAGCGCTCCCGACGTGCAGGCCGGCAACGACCCGGTCTACGTCGATCAGAACATGCAGTGCCACGGTCAGATCCGGTTCGGTCCCGACGGGCTCGCCGCCGCCAGCACCGTCTGGCTGGTCGCGCCGTGTGCCGAACTGATCCAGGACACCCGCACCGACGACACCGTCGACCTGGCGCTGGGCACCTACTCGCGCGAGATCTCCCCCAACGCCGACGCCGAGGAGGTCCTGCAGGCACTGCGGGAGGCGCCGGTCGACGGGCAGACCGCTCCGCTGGACATCGATCTGCTCGCCGCCGCACGCACGGCACGCTGCTGAACGCTACCCCCGCCGGGACGTGATCGGGGCGTCGGCTCCGATCTCGGTCAGCATGGCCAGGAACTCCTCGGCGATGCCCGGAGCGGCCGCCACGGTGAGTTCCCCGTCGGTACCGAACCCGGCGGGCAGCCGGAGCGACGCTCCCGCCTCCGCAGCGACGAGCGCACCGGCCGCCCAGTCCCACGGATTCAGCCCGTGCTCGTAGTGGGCGTCGAGCCGGCCCGCCGCGACCATGCACAGGTCGAGCGCGGCGGCGCCGATCCTCCGGATGTCGCGCACCCGTGGCAGCAACTCGGCGACGAGCCGGCCCTGGTGGGCCCTGCGGTCGGCGTCGTAGGAGAACCCCGTCGCCACGAGGGCCAGCCGCACGTCGGTGACCGGCGTGCAGCGCAGGGTCGTGACGATGCCGTCCGCGGTGGTCAGCGTGGCTCCGCCACCGGCCGCCGCCGAGTACGTGTCGCCCGTGGTCACGTCGACGACCGCCCCGGCGACCGAACGTCCGTCGATCTGCGCGGCCACCGACACCGCGAACGCCGGGATCCCGTACAGGAAGTTCACCGTGCCGTCGACGGGGTCGACGACCCACCGCACGCGGAACTCGCCCGTCGCGGCATCGCCGCCGCCTTCCTCACCCAGGAATCCGTCGCCCGGGCGCAGCTGCGTCAGCCGTCGGCGGATCAGATCCTCGCTCTCGGTGTCCGCGATCGTGACGGGATCGGTGATCGTCGACTTCGTCCGGACCGCACCGGCCTCGGCGGCGGGATCCGACCCGAACAGTTCGCGTCGGCGGGCACGGACGTGGGTGGCGGCTTCCACCGCCACCGCCACCGCCACCGCGCGCAGCGCCTCGTGATCGCCGGAGTCGGCCGCCTCGGTGACATCGGGGACGCGGACCGCGTCGGTGACATCGGAGCCGCGGAGGGCGTCCGGTGGCTGGAATTCGCTCACCCGCCCATCCGAACACACGCCACGCCCGCACACCACCCACGGCCCGGCCCGGTTCGCACTAATGTGACGGCACGAGCGACGCCCATCCACACACGACAGGGAGCACGAGGATGACGCAGGAAACCCGCCCCGACGCGGCGAATCTCGGTTTCGGCATCGACATCGGCGGCAGCGGCGTCAAGGGCGGCGTCGTCGACCTGTCCACCGGACAGCTGGTGGGCGAGCGCATCAAGATCCTCACTCCCCAGCCGGCGACACCCGCCGCCATCGCCGGCACGGTCACCGAGATCGTCGCCGAGGCCGGATGGCAGGGCCCTGTCGGTCTGACCCTTCCGAGCGTGGTGCGGGGCGGCGTCGCCCTGACGGCCGCGAACATCGATCCGTCCTGGATCGGGACCGACGCGCGTGCGCTGTTCTCGAAGGCACTCGGCGGGCGCGAGGTGACGGTCCTCAACGATGCGGACGCGGCCGGTATCGCCGAGGACCGGTTCGGGGCGGCGAAGAACGTGAAGGGTGTCGTGATCCTGCTGACGTTCGGCACCGGCATCGGTTCGGCGGTGCTCAACCACGGGGTGCTGCTCCCGAACACCGAATTCGGTCACATGGAGATCGACGGCAAGGAAGCCGAGCATCGCGCGTCGTCGAAGGTGAAGGAGGACCGGGACTGGTCCTACAAGCGATGGTCCGAGGAGGTTTCCCGGGTGCTGTCGCGGTTCGAGGCGCTGCTGTGGCCGGATCTGTTCGTCGCCGGCGGCGGCATCAGCCGCAAGAGCGACAAGTGGATTCCGTTGCTGACGAACACCACGCCCGTCGTACCGGCCGAACTCCGCAACACCGCAGGCATCGCCGGAGCCGCATACGCTGCGGAAACAGGCGTCACTCCCTGAGTCCGCCACATCGATCGTCACGACGATCGTTACAATGGTGCACAGCCGGCCGTGAACCGGTCCGATCCCGACAGACCTCTCCGCCGGAGCTACTCTGGCGCGACGCCGCACTACCTCGTCACGAAAGGGCGTACGTGGCAGCCACCGACATCCACACCGCTGATTCTTCCGCCGAATCGGCACCCGTCTCGGACGCCGCGGGCGCCGCCGCGGACCCCGCGACCGGTACCGCACCCGCCACGAAGCGGCCGGCGAAGAAGGCCGCAGCCAAGAAGGCCCCCGCGAAGAAGGCCGCAGCCAAGAAGGCCCCCGCCAAGAAGGCCGCGAAGAAGACCACCGCGAAGAAGGCCGCTGCCAAGAAGGCGACGAAGGCGGCCGGCGAAGAGGACTTCGACGGCGACGACACCGACCTCGAAGATCTCGACATCGGCGAGGACGACCTCGAGGGTGCCGAGGAGATCGTCGTCGAGGACGAGGACACCGACACCGACGAGCCCAGCGAGAAGGACAAGGCGTCCGGCGACTTCGTGTGGGACGAGGAGGAGTCCGAGGCCCTGCGGCAGGCCCGCAAGGATGCCGAGCTCACCGCGTCCGCCGACTCGGTTCGCGCCTACCTCAAGCAGATCGGCAAGGTCGCGCTGCTCAACGCCGAGGAGGAGGTCGAGCTCGCCAAGCGCATCGAGGCCGGCCTGTACGCGACCTACCGGATGCAGGAGCTCGCCGCGAAGGGTGAGAAGCTGCCGGTCGCTCAGCGCCGGGACATGAACTGGATCTGCCGCGACGGCAACCGCGCGAAGAACCATCTGCTCGAGGCGAACCTGCGCCTCGTCGTCTCGCTCGCGAAGCGCTACACCGGCCGCGGCATGGCGTTCCTGGATCTCATCCAGGAGGGCAACCTCGGTCTGATCCGTGCCGTCGAGAAGTTCGACTACACCAAGGGCTACAAGTTCTCCACGTACGCGACGTGGTGGATCCGTCAGGCCATCACCCGCGCGATGGCCGACCAGGCCCGCACCATCCGTATTCCGGTGCACATGGTCGAGGTCATCAACAAGCTCGGCCGTATCCAGCGTGAGCTGCTCCAGGATCTGGGTCGCGAACCCACGCCGGAGGAGCTCGCCAAGGAAATGGACATCACGCCGGAGAAGGTGCTGGAGATCCAGCAGTACGCGCGTGAACCCATCTCGCTCGACCAGACGATCGGCGACGAGGGCGACAGCCAGCTCGGCGACTTCATCGAGGACTCCGAGGCCGTCGTGGCGGTCGACGCCGTGTCCTTCACGCTGCTGCAGGATCAGCTGCAGTCGGTGCTCGAGACGCTGTCCGAGCGCGAGGCCGGCGTCGTGCGGCTGCGGTTCGGCCTCACCGACGGCCAGCCTCGTACGCTCGACGAGATCGGTCAGGTCTACGGCGTGACGCGTGAACGCATCCGCCAGATCGAGTCGAAGACGATGTCGAAGCTGCGGCACCCGTCCCGCTCGCAGGTGCTGCGCGACTACCTCGACTAGAGCACCCATCTCGGAATGCAGTCAGGGCCACCCTTCCGGGTGGCCCTGACTGCGTTCGGAGGTGGTCAGAGAAGATCCGGCTCGGGACCGGGCGTTTGGGCCGGCTGCCCGGATCGGCGGCTCGCCACGGCGCGCATCACGGGTTCGACGACGCGGGCCGCGACCGGGCCGAGCACCGCGGTGATCATCACGTAGGCGGACGCGATCGCCGCGAGTTTGTTGTCGACGTGACCGGACGCGACGCCCAGTCCCGCGATCACGATGGAGAACTCACCGCGGGCGATGAGCGCGGCACCCGCGCGGGCACGGCCCATGACAGCGATGCTGTGCTGCCGTGCGGCGATCCACCCGGTCGCGAGCTTCGTCAGCGACGTGACGACGGCCAGCAGCACCGCCCACCCGAGGACCGGCGGAATCGCCGTCGGGTCGGTGTTGAGGCCGAAGAACACGAAGAAGATCGCGGCGAACAGATCACGCAACGGCTCGAGCACCCGCGACGCGTTGTGCGCCGTCGACCCGGAGATGGCGATACCCAGCAGGAACGCACCCACTGCGGCCGAAACCTGCAGCGCCGAGGCGATACCCGCGACGAGCAGCGCCGCGCCGAGCAGTTTCAGCAGCAGGGTTTCCCGGTCCGGACTGTCGAGAACGAGCGAGACGTAGCGGCCGTACTTCAGCACCAGGACCAGCACGACGGTGACCAGCCCGAGCGAGATCGCGACGGCTTCGAGTCCGCCGAGCAGACTCACCCCGGCCAGGATCGCGGTGAGGATCGGCAGGTACACGGCCATGGCGAGATCCTCGAAGACGAGGATGGACAGCACGATCGGGGTTTCCCGGTTACCGAGCCGGCCGAGGTCGTCGAGGACCTTCGCGATGATGCCGGACGAGGAGATGTAGGTGACGCCGGCGAGCACGAACGCGCCGATCGGACCCAGTCCGAGCATGAGCGCGAGGACTGCGCCCGGGGTCGCGTTGAGGACGAGATCGATGATTCCGGCCGTGCGCGACCGGCGAAGTCCCGTGACCAGTTCGCTGGCGGTGTATTCGAGCCCCAGCAGCAGCAACAGCAGTACCACGCCGATTTCGCTGGCGAGGTGGCTGAACTCGCTGATGTCGCCGAGCTGGATGAACCCGCCGTTGCCGAAGCACAGGCCACCGATGAGATAGAACGGGATCGGCGACATGCCGAACCTGGCTGCGACACGCCCCAGGACCCCGAGCGCGAAGAAGACCGCACCCAGTTCGATGAGTGCGAGAGTCGTCGAATTCATGCGTGCGGGTCAGCCGTTCCGCAGGATCTTGGCCGCGGCGTCGAGGCCGTCCGCGGTGCCCACTGCGACGAGGATGTCACCTCCGGTGAGGATGAAGTCCGGTTTCGGGGAGGGCGCGACCTGTCCCGCGCGCATCACCGCGACGACCGAGACGCCGGTCCGGGTGCGCAACGCGGTGTCGCCCAGGACCGCGCCGTCGAAACGCGAGCCTTCGTGGACGTGGAGCTGGCGGGTGATGATCCCCGGCAGGTCCCGGTGGTCCTCTTCGAGCTGGGCGACGAGTTGCGGTGCGCCGAGCAGGTTGCTCAGCGTCGCCGCCTCCTCGACGGTCATCGGAAGGGAGGCGGCGCATGCGTCCGGGTCGTCGGCCTTGGAGATGATCAGGTCGGAATGGCCGTCCCGGTGGGTGATGACCCCGATCCGGCGTCCCGATGCCAGCTCGAAATCCTTGCGTACTCCAATGCCTGGTAGCGGCGTCACGTCGACGTTCATTCCGCAAGGGTAGGACTGCCCCGCGACAGCTCGCAGTCAGGGCTCACCTCTGCCCCGGATCGAGCGGTTCCGCGCGAGCGGTTTCGGGGACGGCGCGGCTCACAGGGCCGCGAATCGCCCGTCCTCACCCGGCTCGTACGGGGTCACGTCCACGACCGCTCCGACCGGCAGCGGACCGTACAGATGCGGAAAGCGCATCGATTCGGGATCGCCGGGCACACCGGGCTCGTACTGCACCGGATCGGACAGCCGTTCCGGTGCGACGTGGAGCAGGACCAGGTCGCGACGCCCGGAGAACAACCGGTTCGCCGGCAGGTGCACCTGCTCCGGTGTGGACAGATGCACGAAGCCCACCGACTCCAGCGAATCCGGGGCCACGACCCCGTCCCGCTGCGCGGCAGACCACTCGTCCCGGCTGCAGATGTGCAGCAGATTCCCGGTCACCGGCACTCCTTCCGCTGCGCTGTGAGCGAACAAACACTCGGCATATATGTCCACGTCCTGGGCTTTTGCAGCCGTTCACGTGAAACGCGCCACCATCGTGCGCCCAGGGGAACAACACATGAACGCGCATCGTCTGACAGAGTAGATCTACCGCGCCACCCCGGCGCGGCGGACCAGACCCCAGGCGACCGACTCAGTGGTGGCCAGTTTGGAGGAGTCATGCCCGGTACCTTGACCAGCCCGAAGTTGACCGCTGCCGACCGGTGCGACCGGTGCAGTGCCGCCGCTCGCGTCCGCGCCGTTCTGGCCACCGGTGGTGAGCTGTTGTTCTGCGGACACCACGCCAAGGAACACACCGACCGCCTCCGCGAGATGGGTGCCACGATCGTCACCGAGGACGACGCCACCGCAACCGTCTGATCCGCCGTCCGGAGCCGCAGGCTCGGACCCGACCCCCGAAGCGGGCGCCCACACCGTGGGCGCCCGCTTCGTCGTTCACAGGGTGGCGGCCGGGAGTTGTCACCAGCTGCGCAGCACTGCAATGCGGTCGCGCAACTGTTCCGCCGTCGCCAGTGCGGTCGGCGGGCCACCGCACTGGCGGCGTAGTTCCCCGTGGATGACCCCGTGCGGTTTCCGGGTGCGGTGATGCACGACCGCCACGAGCGAGTTCAGATCCCGGCGCAGCTGGGCGAGGGTGTCGGCGGTGGTGACCCGCTCGACGACCTGCGGCGGCGGTTCGGGTGCCGCCTTCCGCGGCTTGCTGAGCTGCTCCTCCTGGCGCTGGCGCAGCAGCGCGCGCATCTGGTCGGCGTCGAGCAGCCCCGGAAGCCCGAGATAGTCGGCTTCTTCGTCGCTGCCGGCGAACGTGGCCGTTCCGAACGAGGAACCGTCGTAGATGACCTGGTCGAGTTCGGCGTCCGCACCGAGGGAGGTGAAGGCCTTCTCCTCCTCGCCCGGTTCGTCCTTGCGGCGGTTCGCGTCGGCGAGCAGTTCGTCGTCGAAACCTTCCTTCTCCCGGTGCGGCTTGCCGAGCACGTGGTCGCGCTGGGCCTCGAGCTGGGCAGCCAGGTCGAGGAGCACCGGCACCGACGGCAGGAACACGCTGGCTGTCTCGCCCTTGCGCCGTGAGCGCACGAACCGGCCGATGGCCTGGGCGAAGAACAGCGGCGTCGACGCGCTCGTCGCATACACCCCGACCGCGAGCCGCGGAACGTCGACGCCTTCGGACACCATTCGCACGGCGACCATCCACCGCTGGTCCCCGTCGCTGAACCGGGAGATGCGATCGGAGGCGGTCGGGTCGTCGGACAGCACGACGGCCGGCATCTCGCCGGTGAGTTGTTCGAGGATCTTCGCGTAGGCGCGCGCCACCGTCTGATCGGTCGCGATGACCAGGCCACCGGCGTCGGGCATCCCACCCGCGCGCAGCTGCTCGAGCCGCGTGTTGGCGGCGGCGAGGACCGCAGGGATCCAGTCACCGGCCGGATCGAGCGCGGTGCGCCACGCCCGCGCCGTCTGCTCGGCGCTGAGCGGCTCCCCGAGACGCGCGGTGAACTCCTCCCCTGCGCTCGTGCGCCACCGCGCCTCACCCGAGTAGGCGAGGAACACGACCGGCCGGACGACGCCGTCGGCGAGCGCGTCCGAGTATCCGTACGAGTGGTCCGCCTTGGACTGCATGAGCCCCTCGTCGTTCGGCTCGTACGTCACGAACGGAATGGCGCTGTCGTCGCTGCGGAAGGGCGTTCCCGTCAGGGCGAGCCGCCGGGTGGCGTCACCGAAGGCCTCGAGGATGCCCTCGCCCCAGCTCTTCGCGTCGCCGCCGTGGTGGATCTCGTCGAGGATGACCAGCGTCCGGCGCGCTTCGGTGCGCACGCGATGCTTGAACGGGTGCGACGCCACCTGCGCGTAGGTGACCACGACACCCTGGTAGTCGCTCGATGTCTGTCCGGTCGAGTTGGTGAAGTTCGAGTCGAGTGCGATGCCGCTGCGTGCCGCCGACGCCGCCCACTGGTGCTTGAGGTGCTCGGTGGGCGCGACGACGGTGATCTGGTCGACGGTGCGGTCCCGCAGCAGCTCGGCGGCGACGCGCAGTGCGAATGTCGTCTTGCCTGCACCGGGCGTCGCGACGGCCAGGAAGTCCCGCGGTCCGGTCGCCAGATACTTGGTCAGGGCTCGCCGCTGCCATGCGCGCAGCTGCCCTGCAGGGGCGGAAGTCGTGGCAGGGCCTACGGTTTCGGTGCTCACCTGTTGCTTGTGCTCCTTCTCCGCTCACGATCGGCCGGCTGCCGCTGCGTCGTCCCGACCTTCCGCCGACCGTGTGGCAGCCTATCGTCTCCGGCGGCCGTTCCCCGCCGCGAACCGCCCGGCGACCGGGGTTTCGTGCCCGATCGTGGCAGAATTCGACGCGCACACATCGACCGCGGATGCACGTCCTTGCGCGTCGTCAGGAATGCTGGAAGTACATGAGCGAGCCATCCGGATCCCCCACACCGCGGACTGCTCACCGACGCGTCCCGCGGCAGGTGCAGGTCGCGCTTCGGGTGATCGGTCGAACGGCCGCCAAGGCGTGGGACGACTCGATCTTCAGCAAAGCGGCGACCGCTGCCTTCTGGCAGACGCTGTCGCTGCCGCCGCTGGTGCTCGGGCTGATCGGAACCCTCGGTTACGTGGGCGGATGGTTCGGACCGGACACCGTCGACATCATCCTGTCCAAGACCATCACCTTCAGCCGGACCATCTTCAGCGAGAACGTCGTCGACGGCATCATCAGCCCGACCGCCACCGATGTGCTGGTCCGGGGACGCCCGGAATTGATGTCGCTGGGCTTCCTGCTGTCGCTGTGGGCGGGCTCGTCGGCGATCTCGACGTTCGTCGATTCGATCGTCGAGGCGCACGGTCAGCAGGAGCATCGGCACCCGGTGTGGCAGCGCTTCTTCGCACTGATCCTTTACGTGATGTTTCTCATCCTCGCGGTGTTCACACTGCCGCTGGTGGCTCTCGGACCGAATCTGATCGGCCGGGCGCTGCCCGAGTCCTGGTACGACCTCGGGTCCCGGATCGTCGACACGTTCTACTACCCGGCGGTGGGCCTGCTGCTGCTGGTCGGTCTGACCACGCTGTACAAGGTGGCGCTGCCCAAGACGTTGCCGTGGCATCGGCTGCTCGGCGGTGCCCTCGTCGCCGGGGCCTTCTTCCTGGCCGCCAGCGAGGGCCTGCGCTGGTATCTGAGCTGGATCGCCGGCACCGGCTACACCTACGGCGCGCTCGCCACGCCCATCGCTTTCCTGCTGTTCACGTTCTTCCTCGGCTTCGCGGTCGTACTGGGCGCCGAGTTCAACGCGACCGTGCAGGAGTTCTGGCCGGCGCGGGCGACCCGGCTCGAGCAGTGGCGCGAGTGGCTGGCGCAGCAGGCCGCGCAGCAGCCGTCGCCGGAACTCGGACCGGTGACGAACCTGACCCGCCGGCTGACCACGAATCCGGTGCGCCTGTCGGATCTGCTCCGCCCGGGCGACCGGACTCCGGATTCGTGCCCGATCGACGGCAAGCCGGAGGACGCGCGGTCGGAGGGCACCGGATCGGAGGACGTGCAGTCGGAGGACTTGCGGACGGGGGCCTCAGGGCCGGTCGACGCCTCACCGGAGGGCTTCCCGCCGGGCACGTCCGGACCGCAGGCCCCCTCGCACGACCCCGCCCCACCGCGTGAGACCCCCGTGCTGGGGAACCCGGTGGAGGACACCGGGCAGGCACCGAGTCCCGACCCGATCGTCCGGGCCGGGACTCCGGAGGCCGGCTCTACCGCTTCTTCGTTGCCTCAGTCGCCCTTGCGAAGGCCGTCGTAGACCTTCTTGCACTCGGGGCACACCGGCGAACCGGGCTTCGGCGACCGCGTGACCGGGAACACTTCACCGCACAGGGCGACGACGTGGGTTCCCATGACCGCGCTCTCGGCGATCTTGTCCTTCTTCACGTAGTGGAAGAACTTGGGAGTGTCGTCACCGGTCGACTCGTCGGTGGTGGTGTCGGGCCGTTCCTTGATCTGGGTGCTCACGATTCCATGATGCCGCACCGCGTGTGCATTCGACACGGCGGAGTGGGACAGTAGAGGGATGGCGAGAACTCCAGGTTTCGGTGGATCCCACGAGAGTGGATCACCCGACAACCCGATTCTGATCACCGAGGCCGCCACGTCTCTCGAGGACCAGCACCGGGCACGGGTCCGCAAGTACATGACCATCATGGCTTTTCGCATTCCGGCGCTGATTCTGGCGGCGCTGGCCTACGGCGCGTTCGAGAATCCGTGGATCTCGATGGCGATCATCGGCGTGTCCATTCCGCTGCCGTGGATCGCGGTGCTCATCGCCAACGATCGGCCGCCGCGCTCGAAGGACGAGCCGAGCCGCTGGGACGGTCGACGCGCCGATATTGCCGCGACCGAAGCCCTGGAAGCCCCCAAACCGCGCGTCATCGACGGCTGACGCGTCACCCCCTCGCCGCGTCGGCGGGCCGACCCTCGAAACCGTCGGCCTGCCCGCCTGCTGCGAGAATGCAGGGCGTGGACCGTGACCTGCTGCTGTCGATCTGTTCCCCCCTGCGCACTGCGTTGCTCCGTTGCCGGTACGACACCGACACCATGCTCGAGCTGCTCGGGCCGGACGCGCACGCGGCGCTCGGCCGCAGCGAGCCGGTGCCGGTCCGCCGCGCGGCCCGGCGCGGCGGCGACCTGGGCACGCTGATCCGGCTGTTCCTGCTCGGCGACACGTGCCCGGCCGAGGAGGTCGCGGCGGCGCTGGAACCGGTCGCGATCGACACCGCGGTCGCGGCGGGACTGCTCGAGCACGACGGTGACGGCGTGCGCGCCGCCCTGGACCTGCGTCCGCTCGACGCGGGCACCGGAACCCGGTGGATGCTGTCCGATCTCGACGGCGCAATCCGCCCGGTCCCGACGCGTCCGGACCATGTGCTCGGCGTCGGGCAGGCGTCGCTGTCGCTGCTGCGAGCCATCCCGGCCGAGCCGGTCGGGACCGTCCTGGACCTGGGCACGGGCTGCGGCGTGCAGGCGGTGCGGGCCACCGACTTCGCCGAGAAGGTCACCGCCACCGACGTCAACCCCCGCTGTCTGGCGCTGGCGGAGGTCACCGCCGCGCTCAACGAGGTCGAGCTGGAACTGCTCGAAGGTTCGTGGTTCGAACCGGTCGCGGGCCGGCGCTTCGACCGGATCATCGCCAATCCCCCGTTCGTGGTGAGCGCCGGACGCATCGAGCACAGCTACCGCGATTCGGGCCTGGATCTGGACGGTGCGAGCAAGCTCATGGTGTCGCAGGCCGTCGACCATCTCGAACTCAGCGGGACCGCCGCGATGCTCGCGTCGTGGGTGCACGTGGAGGACGAGGATTGGCGGGCACGCGTCGCGTCGTGGCTGCCCTCCCACGGTGTCGACGCGTGGATCGTGCAGCGTGACGTGGCCGACCCCGCCCTGTACGTCGGCACGTGGCTGCAGGACGGCGACGCCGATCCGCGCGACCCCGCGGTCGCCGATCGGGCGGAGGCGTGGCTCGATCATTTCGACAACCATCGCGTCGAAGGCGTCGGGTTCGGGTTCGTGTACCTGCGCCGCACCGACGAGCCGTCGGACGTGCTCGCCGAGGACCTGCGGCACGGTTTCACCGATCCGCTGGGGGCGGAGGCGCTCGCCTACTTCGAGCGGCTGGCCTGGTTGCGCGACCACGATGTCCTCACGGCCCGGTTCGCGGTGCGCGCGGACACCGCGCTGGAGAGGGTGTACCTGCCCGGCGAGGACGGCTGGCGGCAGGTCGTGGCGCGGGTGCACCGCGGTGACGGACCGGCCTGGCAGCACGAGGTCGACGATCTCGCCGCGGCGTTGCTCGCCGGCATGCGCCCGGACGGACTGGTGCTGGAGGAACTTCTCGCGCTGCTGGCGGTCGCACACGGTGAGGACGAGGAGGCGCTCGCCGAGCAGGCGATCCCGCTCGTCCACGGACTGGTGAGGCACGGGCTGATCGAGCCGGTGTGAGGGCGTGACAGGGGCGCCGCGGGGGTGCCGTCACCGGTTCCCCCTCGGTTCCCCGCCGCAGATCTTCTCAGCAACTTCTCAGGACCACTCCCCCATCGGCGCAGGTCAGCAGCATCAGCGCTCGGGAACCTCGGGAACTTCCGTGCCCGCCCCGACGTTGAACGCTGTGAGACACCACCGATGAGGAGGCACGTCATGGCACGCCCCGACACCTACGCTCGAGTCGATTCCGACCTCGATTCCCAGAGCCCGGCCGCGGACCTGGTCCGCGTCTATCTGAACGGCATCGGCCGGACGGCCCTGCTGACTGCAGCGGACGAGGTGGAATTGGCCAAGCGGATCGAGGCCGGCCTGTACGCGAAGCATCTGCTGGAAACGAAGAAGCGCCTGAGTGCCGCCAAGAAGCAGAACCTGGCCCTCCTGGTCCGCGACGGCCAGGCCGCGCGCAGCCACCTGCTCGAGGCGAACCTGCGCCTGGTCGTGTCGCTCGCGAAGCGCTACACCGGCCGCGGCATGCCGCTGCTGGACCTGATCCAGGAGGGCAACCTCGGCCTGATCCGCGCCATGGAGAAGTTCGACTACGCGAAGGGCTTCAAGTTCTCGACCTACGCGACCTGGTGGATCCGGCAGGCCATCACCCGCGGTATGGCCGACCAGTCCCGCACGATCCGACTCCCCGTCCACCTCGTCGAGCAGGTCAACAAGCTGGCCCGCATCAAGCGGGAACTGCACCAGCAACTCGGCCGGGAGGCCACCGACGAGGAACTGGCGGCCGAATCGGGTATCCCCGTGGAGAAGATCGCCGACCTGCTCGACCACAGCCGCGACCCGGTGAGCCTCGACATGCCGGTCGGCAACGACGAGGAAGCGCCGCTCGGCGATTTCATCGAGGATGCCGAGGCGACCTCCGCCGAGAGCGCCGTGATCGCGGGTCTGCTGCACAGCGACGTCCGCAGTGTGCTGGCCACCCTCGACGAGCGTGAACAGCAGGTCATCCGCCTGCGGTACGGGCTCGACGACGGGCAGCCGCGCACCCTCGACCAGATCGGCAAGCTGTTCGGCCTGTCCCGGGAACGGGTCCGGCAGATCGAACGCGAAGTGATGGGCAAACTCCGCGAGGGCGATCGAGCAGAACGCCTCCGCGCCTACGCCAGCTGACCGGGCAAGTCAGCGCCGACGATCCCCGAGAACCGGGCTGGGTTCTCGGGGATCGTGGTATTCGGGGCTTCTTGCACTCCCCCGGGTGGGGTGTCGGTCAGCGCAACCGGCGGGGCCCGAGATCCAGCGGGTGCGGCTCGGGACCGATCCGCAGATGCGCGTCGGTCAGTTCGGCGCCGATCGCCGACGCAAGGACCGGTTCGCACGCGATCTCCCGCACCTCGGGTAGGTCGTCGGCGAGCGCGGAGATGCGCTGGACGAAATCGACCAGTGCGGCCTTGCTGACGGGAGCGGCGTTGCGGTACCCGGACAGCAGCGGAGCGGCCTTCGGCGCGTCGATGAGTTCTGCGGCCTCGTCCTCGGTGAGCGGCAGGACCCGGTAGGCGCGGTCGCCGAGCAGATCGGAGATGACCCCGGCGAGCCCGAAGGAGATCAGCGACCCGAACGACGGGTCGTCCTGAACGCGCACGACGCAGCCGATGCCCTTGGTGGCCATCTTCTGCACGTGCATGAGCGGTTCACCGGACGCCGCCGCCAGGTCGCGGTAGGCGACCCGGACCGCTTCGCCGTCGAGCAGGTCGAGGCGCACGCCACTGAGATCCGGCCGGTGCCGCCACTGGGCGCCGGTGGCCTTCACCGCCACCGGGTATCCGATCTCGTCCGCCGCCGCGACGGCCTCGTCGGCGGTGGTCACGGCCCGGAAGTCGGCGACGTGCACCCCATAGCAGGACAGCAGCAGGGCCGCTTCGGAGTCGGACAGCCACCGGCCGTCGGGAGAATTGGCGAGCCAGCCGTCGACGAGGCCACGCGCCCGCTCCGGGTCGATGCCGGACGGACGGACCACCTGGGAGGTGGGGCGACTGCGCCATTTCGCGTACCGCCACGCCCGGGCCAGGGCCCGGATCGCGCGTTCCGGCCCCGGATAGGACGGCACCGACCCGCGGATCGGGTTGCCCTCGGCGTCGCGGACCGCGAGCACGTCCGGGATGCCCTCGGTCGCGAGGAACGTGCTGACCACGGGCTTCTCGGAACCGGCGACGACGTCGCGCAGCGCCTGCGCGTACGGTTCGACGGTCACGGCGACCGGCGGCACGAACACCGCGATCACGGCGTCGACGTCGGGCGCGTGCACGGCCTTCGCGACCGCGTCGGCGAATTCCTGCGGGCTGGCCTGCGCACCCAGGTCGTTGGGGGTTCCCGGCTGCAGTCCCTCGCTGCGGGCGGCGTCGACCGCCAGCATCCCGAGCGCGGTCGAGTTCCCGACGACCGCGACGCGCGGGCCCGCGGGCAGGGGCTGGTAGCCGAACAACAGTGCCGTGTCGAACAGCTGCGCGATGGAGTCGACCTGCACGACACCTGCCTGTTCGAACAGATCCTTGACGATGGTGTCGTCCATCTCCCCGGTGTTCGCGGCCAGCGCCGGCGGCACCGCGTGGCGGCCGCTCTTGACCGCGACGATCGGCTTGCTCCGGGCGACCCGGCGGGCGATGCGCGAGAACTTGCGCGGGTTGCCGAAGCTCTCCAGGTAGAGGAGCACGACTTCGGTCGCGGGATCGGTGTCCCAGTACTGCAGCAGGTCGTTGCCGGACAGGTCGGCGCGGTTACCGGCCGAGACGAACGACGACAGCCCGACACCGGTCTTGGCGGCCTCGTCCAGGATGGCGATGCCGAGCGCGCCGGACTGGCAGAAGAAGCCGACGTTGCCGGCCGCCGGCAGCACCGGAGCGAGGGTCGCGTTGAGCCGCACGGTCGGGTCGTTGTTCGCGACACCGAGCGCGTTCGGCCCGATCAGCCGCATGCCGTGTGCCCGCGCCGCGTGCGCGAGGCGACGTTCGGAATCGCGGCCCTCCGGACCGGTCTCGCCGAACCCGGACGACACCACGAGCAGGGCCTTGACGCCCTTGGCGAGGCAGTCGTCGAGCACGGCGTCGATGGCCTCGGCAGGCACCGCGGCGATGGCGAGATCCACCTCGTCGGGAATGTCCCGCACGGTCGGGTAGGCGCGCACGCCGCGCACCGAACGGTGTTCCGCGTTGACCGGATAGACGGGTCCGGTGAATCCGCTGCGCAGCATGTTCACCAGCACGGTGTTGCCGACCTTCCGGCTGTCGGTGGAGGCGCCGATGACCGCGGCGCTGCGGGGGCTGAGCAGGTTGCGGACGCTGCGCGCCTCGGCGGCACGTTCGCGGGCGTTGCGCACCGACACCAGCGCCTCGGTCGGGTCGATCGCGAACTCGAGGCGGACCACACCGCCCTCGAAACTGCGGCTGACCTGGTATCCGGCCTCACGGAAGACTGTGATCATGTTGCGGTTCTCGGCGAGGACCTCCGCGACGAACCGGTGGATGTCGTTCTCCGCGGCCGCCCCGGCGAGATGCTCGAGCAGGATGGGTCCGAGCCCGCGTCCCTGGTGCGCATCGGCGACCGTGAACGCGACCTCGGCGGATCTGCCGTCTCCCTCACCGGGCAGCCCCTCGTACCGGCCGACGGCGATGATCTCGTCGCCGAGCACCGCGACGAAGGCGACCCGTTTGTGGTGGTCGACGACGGTGAAGTTGAACAGATCCTTCTTCGAGATCGTCGGGTAGGGACCGAAATAGCGCAGATACCGCGTGCGATCGGAGAGTTTGGAGTGGAACTCGAGGAGCCGTTCGGCGTCCTCCGGGACGATCGGCCGCAGGTGCACGGCCCCGCCGTCGGAGGCCAGGACGTCGGCGACCCAGTGACGGGGGAAGTTTCGCGCGACCTCGATCGCGCGCTCCTGGGCTGCCTTCTTCTCCGCTTCTGCTGCGGCCTTCGCCGCGTCCGCCTCCGAAACAGCGGGCGTGCCGTCGGGATCAGTCACGGGGGTCCTCCGGATCCAGGCCGAGCAGGGGGAAGGTGGCACGTCGCGTGGCGATGATCGCCGAATCGATCCGGGTCAGGGCTCGATCGAGGGAGGCGATGCCGGTCTCCGGGGTGCCGCCGGGACCGTCCCATTTCAGATAGGACACGTCGCCGCCCTCCCCCATCGTGGTCGGCAGATCCACCCCGGGTGCGATCGTCGCGACCCGTTCGCGCCATTCCTCGGGAACGGCGGTGGCCGGATCGATCTCCCGATCGAGTGCCGCCGCGATCAGGTGGGTCCACGCGCGGGGCACGACGCGCACGAGGCCGTATCCGCCGCCGCCGACGGCGAGCCAGCGGCCCTCGCAGTACCGGTCGGCGAGGTCGCGCATCGCAAGATAGGAGGCGCGTTGCCCGTCGACGGTCAGCGACAGGTCGGCGAGGGGATCCTCGCGGTGGCTGTCCGCCCCGCACTGGCTGATCAGGATCTGCGGCCGGAAAGCCGCGATCGCACCGGGAACGATGGCGTGAAATGCGCGCAGCCACAGCGAATCCACCGTGCCGGGCAGCACCGGGATGTTGATGGCCGTGCCCTCGGCGGCACCGGAGCCGATCTCGCTGGACCATCCGGTGTTCGGCCACAGGGTGGCCGGATGCTGGTGGATGGACACGGTCAGCACCCGGGGGTCGCCGAGGAAGGCGTGCTGGACACCGTCGCCGTGATGGGCGTCGACGTCGATGTAGGCGATGCGGTCGTAACCCTGGTCGAGCAGCCACGAAATCGCGATCGCCGCGTCGTTGTACACGCAGAATCCGGCGGCCCAGTCGGCCATGGCGTGATGCATGCCACCCCCGATGCTCACCGCGCGCACGGCGCGCCCGGCGGCGATCTCGCGCGCGGCGGCCAGCGTGCCGCCCGCGAGGATCGCACCGGCCTCGTGCATGTGCGGGAAGATCGGATTGTCCTCGGTGCCGAGGCCGTGAGCGGCATCGGGTTCGACGTGCCCGGAATCCGGTTGCTGCGCACCGGCGCGTTTCACCGCCTCGACGTATCCGGGGGTGTGGATCCGCAACAGCTCGGCGTCGGTTGCGGCTGTGGGCCGGACGGTTTCGACGCCGTCGAGCAACCCGATGTTCCGGGACAGCGCCATCGTCAGATCGAGTCGTGTCGGGTTCATCGGATGGGTCGGGCCCCATCGGTAGCCGAGATAGTCCGGGCTCCACACCACAACGCGATCGCCGTCCAGATGTGCCGAACCGCCGGTCGCGGTGGATGTGGTGGTCATGCCTGCAGACGCTACTGCGCGGCCCTGGTCGACGCGAGCACCGCGCGGCCCCACCGCACGTTTCGTCCGGCTAGAATCGGCCGCAGACGAAGGGGTGTGAGAGTGAAGGACCTGGTCGATACCACGGAGATGTATCTCCGGACGATCTACGACCTGGAGGAGGAAGGCGTGGTGCCCCTGCGGGCGCGCATCGCCGAACGCCTCGAGCAGAGTGGGCCGACCGTCAGCCAGACCGTTGCGCGGATGGAGCGCGACGGTCTCCTGCGCGTGGCCGGCGACCGCCATCTGCAGTTGACCGAGAAGGGCCGCGACCTCGCGGTGTCGGTGATGCGCAAGCATCGCCTGGCCGAGCGGCTGCTGGTCGATGTGATCGGACTCGACTGGGAGAACGTGCACGCCGAGGCGTGCCGCTGGGAACACGTCATGAGCGAAGAGGTCGAACGTCGCCTCGTGGAGGTTCTCAACAATCCGACGACCTCCCCGTACGGCAACCCGATCCCCGGGCTGGCGCAGCTCGGACTGAACCGTCCCGCAGCGGAGGACGAGAAGCTGGTGCGGCTGACCGAGATCCCGCCCGGTAAGCCGACCGCGGTGGTCGTGCGACGACTGGCCGAGTACGTGCAGTCCGATCCCGACGTGATCGCGCGACTGCGGGAGGCCGGAGTCGTTCCGGACGCGCGCGTTACAGTCGAGACGAAGCCCGGGTCGGTGAT
Source organism: Rhodococcus sp. NPDC003383 (assembly GCF_053589115.1). Taxonomy (NCBI): domain Bacteria; kingdom Bacillati; phylum Actinomycetota; class Actinomycetes; order Mycobacteriales; family Nocardiaceae; genus Rhodococcus; species Rhodococcus sp. NPDC003383. Next base: position 118,050 of record NZ_JBSFRG010000011.1, read on the forward strand.
CATCACGGTCGCCGGCCACGAGGGTTTCGAACTGTCCGACGAAATGGCTCATGCCGTTCAGGTGAAGCAGGTCTGATCGAGGTCCTCTTCGCCGGCGGGTACCGGGCCGGCGAAGAGGGGTCGACGATCGTGAAGCTTCTGGTGACCGGCGGTGCCGGATACGTGGGTAGCGTGTGCAGCACCGTCCTGCTCGAACAGGGTCACGAGGTGGTGATCGTCGACGACCTGTCGACCGGGAACGCGGACGCGGTGCCCGCGGGCGCGGAGTTCGTCGAGGGCGACATCGGGAAGGTCGCCGCCGAGGTTCTCGGCGTGGGCGCGGACACGCCGCGGTTCGACGGGGTGCTGCACTTCGGCGCGCAGTCGCTGGTCGGCGAATCCGTCGAGGTTCCCGAGAAGTACTGGCAGGGCAATGTCGTGACGACACTCGCACTGCTCGAGGCCATCCGGCTCTCCGGGACGCCGCGTCTGGTGTTCTCGTCGACGGCCGCGACCTACGGTGAGCCCGAACAGGTTCCGATCACCGAGGACGCGCCGACCCGGCCCACCAATCCGTACGGCGCTTCCAAACTCGCGATCGACCATGCGATTTCGTCGTACTCGCATGCACACGCCCTGGCCGCGACGAGCCTGCGGTACTTCAACGTCGCCGGCGCCTATCACGGCGCAGGCGAAAACCGCGTCGTCGAAACCCATCTCATTCCGCTCGTGCTGCAGGTGGCATTGAAGCAGCGCGACCACATCTCGGTGTTCGGCACCGACTGGCCCACCAAGGACGGCACCGCGGTCCGCGACTACATCCACGTCAAGGACCTCGCCGACGCGCATCTGCTGGCCCTGAACTCGGCGCGGCCGGGCACGCACACGATCTACAACCTCGGCAGCGGAGAGGGATTCAGTGTCCGCGAGGTGATCTCGGCCTGCGAACGCGTCACGGGTCTGCCGATCCCCGCGGTGGACGCGCCGCGCCGCGCCGGCGATCCGGCCGTGCTCGTCGCGTCGAGCCGCCGCGCCATCGAGGAACTCGGATGGGAACCCAAGCACACCGACCTCGACGAAATCGTCTCGGACGCATGGGATTACCTCCGCGATCTGGGCGACCGCTCGCACGCCGCGCGGCGCTGAGGTCACCCCGCGGGATCCGGTGGCGGTAGCGGGACACCGAGCCGCGCCGCGATCTCGAATCCCGTATCGGCGAGACCACGCACGGTCTCCGGGCGCAGACCCGCCTGCAACGCCTGATCGAGCAGGTCGGCCAGCCGGTGCCGCGGGTTCGCCTCGAGAGCCACCCCGAGCGCGACGCCGGCGAAGGGCCCGTCTCCGCGGATGTACGCTCCGAATCCGACGAGCGCGGCCGCCTCGGCGCGCTCGGGGTCGGGCAGCGACCGCGTCAGCGTGATCCACAGGCGCTCGGCCGCATCCGCGTACGGGCCGGCCGCGAGCGCCAGCACGGCGTCGCGGACCGTCGGATTCGACAGCAGCACAGCGAGTTCCGCCATCTCCGGCGCGAGTGGCTCGATTCCGTTGTCGTGATCGGCGATACGGTCCAGGACCGTTTCCAGTTCCATCCGGTCCGCGTGGTCGCGGCCACCCGCCCGGACCGCGTATTCGTAGGCCAGGTCGCGGGAGTCGACCGCCTCGTCGATGTACCCGGCGACGCGACTGCGCACCGGCATCGGCATCGGTTCGAGTACCTCCGCCAGCTCGGTACGTGATCGCCGGATGAGCCCGCCCTCGTAGACGCGGGCGACGGCGACCGGAGAGGCGGTCGGATCCGGCACCGTTCCGCGTCGCGCCTCGCGGCCGAGGGCGAACCATTCGCTTCCGCTGCCGATCTCCGGCACCGCGTGCACCCCGGCCACGTCGATGCCGTGGTGCGCCAGTTCCGCGATCAGGGCGTCGACGACCCGGCGGGCACGGTCCACCGCCGGGCTGTCCGGCCGGTCCAGCAGGGCGTCGACGAGGACGACGAGAACCGCTTCGGCCCCGTCACGCGCACACACCGTGCCGAAGCGGGCGAACGCCGCGCCCATCAGCTCGGGGACCGGTTCGTCGCCGTCCGGGAGCAGCAGGTCGTGCCGCATGACGGCACCGATCGCGGCGGTACCCGGGGTGTCGCGCGACGGGCTCAGGCTCACGACGATCACGGAGCGGGCCGGGGTGAACCCGAGGAGGGCGGGGATCGCGGCGATCAGTTCACCGGGTTCGGTCAGCCGCAGCGGGCGGGAGGACGAGGCGAATGTGGTCATGCGCCGACCTTCCCCGATCCGTGGGCCGCTCGGGCGGGCCGACGACGGGAATCGCGGAATCTGGGGATGGATCGGGCGCCTGTGGACAACTTTCGCCGCACTGCGGTGATCAGGCACCCCTGGAGCCGGGATTGTCGGACCCGGCTGATAGCGCGTCGGGCTACCGGGGCCGAGTCACCCCGCGAGGATTCGCGCGACCGCGGCGTCGTAGACGATGCCGAGGTTGTCGAGGTCGGGGTCGTCGGCCCCGAACGACATGTAGGTCACGAGCAGCCGGAGGTCCCCGATCTGCGCGATGCGGGTGCGCATCGACTGGGTGACCGCGTCGTCTCCCCTCCCGGATCGCACCGTGCGGGACAGCTCGAGGGTCTCGACCCCCGCCGCCGGGGACGGCGGCGCGGATTCGGGCACCGTCGTGACGGTCGCGGTGGCCCCGCGGTGGGTGGTGTCGATCTCCGGGCAATCCGCGAGGTAGGTGCGCAGGTTCTCGAGCGGGGCTGCGCCCGCGACGAGTTCGACGCTGATGGTGGCCCGCCGGTCGTTGTCGGTGCCCACGACCATGGCGGTGCCGTCCGGCCCGTAGTCCTGGGCGGGTGGCAGGCACCCCGGCGGGTTCACCTTGGCACCGACCGGGACACCGGTCAGGTCCGGGGCGGCCTGTGCGACGGCCTGCGGTGGCAGGACGACGGCCACGTAGGGCTCGGGGAATTCCTCGGGGGGCAGCAGCAGCTCCGCCGGAGGCCGTGACGATTGTGTCGCCGGTGCGGTCGCCGCAAGACCGTCGACCGAGGACGCCTGCGGAAGGGGCGCACCCGGGACGGTGGTCGCGCACGCGGTGACGACGAGCAGCGCCGGCAGTGCCGCGACCGCCGCCGATCGTGCGCGCCGGAACCGGCCCCGCGAGTGGGATTCTCGACGATCGTGCCCTGCCACTGGGACCTCCGACGCTCGACGACCCGGTCCCGTGCCCGGGCATGAGCCGTTCACCGGTTCAACTAGACTCGTTGTCCACCATGCCACGTCGCGTGCCTTCGGGTCTCGCGGGTGGTTCAGACGATCGGAGTGTTTGCATGGACGAGCAGTCCCGCATGTACGAGCTGGAGTTCCCCGCTCCGCGCCTGACGTCGGCGGATGGTCGGGGTCCAGTGCTCGTGCACGGACTGGAAGGGTTCGCCGACGCCGGGCATGCGGTGCGGCTGGCGACGACGCATCTGCGGGAGAGCCTCGAGACCGAACTGGTCGCGTCGTTCGCAGTCGACGAGCTGATCGACTACCGCTCGCGCCGGCCGCTGATGACGTTCAAGTCCGATCACTTCTCGGACTACGCCGCGCCCGAGCTGAACCTGTACGCGCTCGTCGACACCGACGGGACTCCGTTCCTGCTGCTCGCCGGCGTGGAGCCGGACCTGAAGTGGGAGCGGTTCATCACCGCGGTGCGGCTGCTGGCCGAGCAGTTCGGGGTGCGCCGGACCATCGGGATCAACGCGATTCCGATGGCGATCCCGCACACCCGCCCGCTGGGGGTCACGGCCCATTCGACGAACAAGGATCTGATCGCCGACCACCATCGCTGGTCCGGCGAGCTGCGGGTGCCGGCCGGGGCGTCGTCGCTGCTCGAGCTGCGGATGGCGCAGCACGGGCACGAGGCCGTCGGGTTCTCCGTCCACGTTCCCCACTATCTCGCGCAGACGGACTACCCGGCCGCAGCCGAGACGTTGCTCGAGCAGGTCGCGGAGGTCGCGGATCTGAAGCTGCCGCTGGAGGCGCTCGGTCAGGCCGCGGCGCGGGTGCGCGAGCAGGTCGACGAGCACATCGGCGACAACGAGGAGGTCCAGACGGTGGTCCGCGCGCTCGAACGTCAGTACGACAGCTACGTGGCCGCGCAGGAGCAGCAGGCGTCTCCCCTGCCCACCGACGAGAGCCTGCCGACGGGCGAGGAACTGGGTGCGGAGTTCGAGCGGTTCCTGGCCGAGTACGAGCGTCGAGACGACGATCCGGGCACGACGCCGTAGGCGAAGTTACGGTCCGGCAGCGGTCGGACCTGCGGCGATTACCGCGCGGTTACTTTGCTGTTACTCTTCGTGTTGTTCGGGCCACATACAGTCGGTACGCTCACCGAGCATGCAAGAGTGGGCAGGCGGTAGGAACACCGGCCGGCCTTCCGACGGTCCTCGTGACCCCGGATCCTCGCGACGTCGTCAGGAGACGTTCATGGGTACAGCGCGCACGCGGAAACTCCGCCCGGTTCCCGATTCCGAACCGCGTTTGGTCTTCCGCACGATCCACGGTTACCGCCGCGCCTTCCGGCTCGCCGGGAGCGGTCCCGCGCTGCTGCTGATCCACGGGATCGGTGACAACTCGTCGACGTGGCAGGAGGTGATCCCCCACCTCGCGGAGAACTACACCGTCATCGCCCCCGACCTGCTCGGTCACGGCCGTTCCGACAAGCCGCGCGCCGACTACTCGGTCGCCGCGTACGCGAACGGCATGCGCGATCTGCTGTCGGTCCTGGACATCGACAAGGTCACCGTGATCGGGCACTCGCTCGGCGGCGGCGTCGCGATGCAGTTCGCCTACCAGTTCCCGCACATGGTCGACCGCCTCATCCTCGTCTCCTCCGGCGGCGTCACCAAGGACGTGCATCCGGTCCTGCGTCTGGTCTCGATGCCGGTGTTCGCCGAGGTGCTCAAGCTGCTGCGGCTGCCCGGCGCCCTGCCCGCGGTCAAGCTCACCGGCAACGTGCTGAGCCGGCTGCATGGCACCCCCCTGCGTCCGGGCGCACTGCTGCACGACACCTCCGATCTTGTTCGGGTTCTCAGCGAACTGCCCGATCCCACCGCCTACGAGGCGTACCTGCGTACCCTCCGCGCGGTCGTGGACTGGCGCGGGCAGGTCGTCACCATGCTCGACCGCTGTTACCTGACCGAGAACCTGCCGGTCCAGCTCATCTGGGGCGATCGCGACAGCGTGATCCCGGTCGGCCACGGCTATCTCGCCCATTCCGCGATGCCGGGCTCCCGGCTGGACATCTTCCGCGGTGCCGGGCACTTCCCGTTCCGCGACGATCCGATCCGGTTCCTGCGAGTCGTCGAGGAGTTCCTCACCACCACTGCCCCGCTCGAATTCGACGCCGAACGCTGGCGGCAGCTGCTCATCGCCGGTGTCAGCGAAAGCCAGATCGGCGGCGGTCCCGAAACCCGTATGGCCGTCCTCGACGCGATGGGCGCCGACGAGCGCAGCGCCACCTGACGAGCGCGGCGCCACCCGGACACGGACCGTGGCCCGCTGTCCGGACACGGACCGTGGCCCGCTGTCGGGTGAAGGCCGACTAGCCTGTAACGGTGCTGCTGCCGGATCTGATCCCCGACCCCGTCGACGAGGACTCGCTGTTCGACGCCTTCACCTCCTGGACGACGGACAGGGGCCTGACGCTCTATCCCGCGCAGGAGGAAGCGCTGATGGAGATCGTCGCCGGCTCGAACGTGATCCTGGCGACGCCGACGGGTTCGGGAAAGTCGATGGTGGCGCTCGGTGCGCACTTCTTCGCCCTCGCCACCGGCAAGCGCACCTTCTACACCGCACCCATCAAGGCACTGGTCAGCGAGAAGTTCTTCGCGCTGTGCGAGGTGTTCGGCGCCGACCTGGTCGGGATGATGACCGGTGACGCCTCGGTGAATTCGGGTGCGCCGATCATCTGCGCGACCGCGGAGATCGTCGCGAACCTCGCGTTGCGGGAGGGCGCGGACTCGGATATCGGTCAGGTGATCATGGACGAGTTCCACTTCTACTCGGAACCGGACCGCGGCTGGGCGTGGCAGGTTCCGCTGATCGAACTTCCGCACGCGCAGTTCCTGCTGATGTCGGCGACGCTCGGGGACGTCAGCCGGTTCCGGGACGATCTGACGCGCCGCACCGGCAGGCCCACCACGGAAGTCTCCGGCGCCGAACGTCCGGTGCCGCTCACGTACTCGTATTCGCTCGCGCCGATCGGCGAGGCCATCGAGGAACTCGTCACCACACATCAGGCTCCCGTCTACGTCGTGCATTTCACGCAGGCCGCCGCACTCGAACGCGCCCAGGCACTCATGAGCGTGAACATGTGCAGCAAGGCGGAGAAGGAGGCGATCGCCGAGGCCATCGGCGCGTTCCGCTTCTCGACGGGCTTCGGCAAGACGCTGTCACGGCTGGTGCGCCACGGCATCGGTGTGCACCACGCGGGCATGCTGCCGAAGTACCGGCGACTCGTCGAGCGCCTCGCCCAGGACGGACTGCTCAAGGTGATCTGCGGGACCGACACCCTCGGCGTGGGGATCAACGTTCCGATCCGCACCGTCCTGCTGACGGGCCTGACCAAGTTCGACGGCACCCGCATGCGCCAGCTCAAGGCCCGCGAATTCCACCAGATCGCCGGACGCGCCGGACGCGCCGGGTTCGACACGATGGGCACGGTGGTCGTGCAGGCACCCGAGCACGAGATCGAGAACCATCGCGCGCTCGCCAAGGCGGGCGACGATCCCAAGAAGAAGCGGAAGGTGCAGCGCAAGAAGGCACCCGAGGGTTTCGTGTCCTGGGGCGAGGCGACGTTCGAGAAGATCGTGGCCGCACCGCCCGAGCCGATGGTCTCGCGCTTCCGCGTCACCAATTCGATGCTGCTCAACGTCATTGCCCGTCCCGGCAACTGCTTCGACGCGATGCGTCACCTGCTCGAGGACAACCACGAGCCCCGCAAGGCACAGCGCCGCCACATCCTGCGCGCGATCGAGCTGTATCGGGGTCTGCTGCAGGCCGGGATCGTCGAACGCCTCGACTCCCCCGACGAGGACGGCCGCTGGGCGCGGCTGACCGTCGACCTGCAGCGTGACTTCGCGTTGAACCAGCCGCTGTCGCCGTTCGCGCTCGCCGTCCTCGAACTGCTCGACATGGAATCCCCCACCTACGCGCTCGATGTCGTGTCGGTGATCGAGTCGACCCTCGACGACCCGCGGCAGATCCTGTTCGCCCAGCAGCACGCCGCGCGCGGCGAGGCGGTCGCGCAGATGAAGGCGGACGGGATCGAGTACGACGAGCGCATGGAGCTGCTCGAGGAGGTCACCTGGCCCAAGCCCCTCGCGGAGCTGCTCGAGCCGGCCTTCGAGACCTACCGGGCCGGGCATCCCTGGGTGTCCGAAACGCCGCTGTCACCGAAGTCGGTGGTGCGGGACATGGTCGAGAAGTCGATGACGTTCTCCGAACTCGTCTCGCACTACGGCCTCGCCCGTTCCGAAGGGCTGGTGCTGCGCTATCTCGCGGACGCGTACCGGGCGCTGCGCCAGACCGTGCCGGATTCGGCGCGCACCGAGGAACTCGAGGACCTCACCGAATGGCTCGGGGAATTGATCCGCCAGGTCGATTCGTCGCTGCTCGACGAGTGGGAGCAGCTCGCCAACCCCGCTGTCGAGGCGGACGACCAGCAGCTCGCCTTCGGCGCGGACACGCCGCGCCCGATCTCCGCGAACCCCCGCGCGTTCAAGGTGATGGTGCGCAACGCGATGTTCAAGCGGGTCGAACTCGCGTCCCGGAAGCGGTGGGACGAATTGGCCGAGCTCGGTGACGGACTCGAGGCCGAGGACTGGGCGGATCTGCTCGAGCTGTACTTCGACGAGTACGACGAGATCGGCACCGGACCGGACGCACGCGGTCCGGGGCTGTTCTCCGTCGTGGAGGAACCGACGCTGTGGCGGGTCCGGCAGACGCTCGCCGATCCCGCGGGCGATCACGGCTGGGCGCTGATCGGCGAGGTGAACCTGGCCGAGTCGGATGCCTCCGGCGAGGTGGTGTTCGACGAGTTCGAGATCGTCGAGGGCTGAACGATGCTGCTTCGTCAGGCCCGCCTCGCTCCCGGCGCGGACCCGGCCGACCTGCGGATCCACGACGGCCGTGTCGGCGGCAGTGCCGGGGACGACGGTGCCGGGGAGGTCGTCGATCTCGGCGGCCGCCTGGTGCTGCCCGGGCTGTGGGATTCGCACGTGCATTTCGACCAGTGGGCGCTGTCGCAGGCCGCGCTCGATCTGTCGGGTGCGCGCTCGGCCGCGGAGGTGGTTGCGTTGTTCGCGACCCGTCTCGAGGAACCGGAACCGGATGTGGTGGTGGCGCACGGGTTTCGGGACGGCTTGTGGCCGGACGAGCCGAACGCTGCGCTGCTCGACGCGATCGCGCCGCACCGGCCGCTCGTCGCGGTCAGTGCCGATCTACACAGTGCGTGGCTCAATACCGCTGCCCTGCAGCATTTCTCGCTCGCTCCGCATCCGACCGGCCTGCTGCGCGAAGCCGAGTTCATGCCGCTGATGAACGAGCTCCAGCGCGTCGACCCCGACGTGCTCGACCGGTGGGTGGACGAGGCCGCCCGCGCGGTCGCCGCCCGCGGGGTGGTCGGAATCGTCGACTTCGAGATCGCGGACAACATCACCGCGTGGTCGCGGCGCATCACTGCAGGGACCGACCGGCTGCGGGTGCGCTGCGGTATCTGGCCGCAGTGGCTCGACGCCACGATCGACGCGGGATGGCGCACCGGCGACGAGATCCCGGGCACCGGCGGGCTGGCCACGGTCGGGCCGATGAAGGTGATCGTCGACGGGTCGCTCGGCACCCGCACCGCCTACTGCCACGATCCGTATCCCGACGGAGACCACGGGGTGCTCACCGTGCCGCCCGACGAGCTCGCGCGGTGGATGACGCGGGCACGCGACCACGGCATCGATTCCGCGATCCACGCGATCGGCGACCGCGCGTGCGAGCACGTGCTGGACTGCTTCGAGACGACCGGGACGCGCGGCAGCGTCGAGCACGCACAGCTGGTCGCCGACGCGGACTTCGCCCGCTTCGCGCAGCTCGGAGTCACCGCGAGCATCCAGCCCGCGCACGTACACGACGACGCCGAACTCGCCGACCGGTACTGGGCGGGTCGCACCGCCCGCGCGTTCCCGTACGGCACGCTGCTCGGCTCGGGCGCGACGCTCTCGCTCGGTTCGGACGCCCCGGTCGCACGGCTCGATCCGTGGCTGACGCTGGCCGCCGCCGTCGACCGCACGCTCCCCGACGGACGGGTGTGGCATCGGGAGCACGAGTTGCCGTGGCCGGTCGCGCTCGCCGCGTCCACCGGCGGCCGGGAGCGGGTCACGGCCGGCGATGTCGCCGATCTGGTGGTGCTGAACGCCGACGCGCTTCCTGCGACCGGGGCAGCACTCGCCGAGACCCGGTGTGGGGCACGATGCTCGGCGGCCGCTGGACCTACGGGCCTCTCTGCGAGAACTGAACCCCCACGACGGTACCCTGACCGGGTGAGTGACGAGTCTCCGCAGGTGTTCCGGCTGGCCTATGTCCCGGGGGTCACCCCGGCGAAGTGGGTGCGGGTGTGGACCGAGCGGATGCCCGACATCCCGATCGAACTGGTGCCGGTCCCGTCCACGTCCGGTGCCGCGTGCGTGCGCGAGGACCAGGCGGACGCCGCGCTGCTGCGGCTGCCCCTCGAACGCGACGGCCTGTCGGTGATCAGCCTCTACACCGAGGTCTCGGTCGTGGTGGTTCCGGCCGAGCATGCGATCGCGGCGGTCGAGGAGGTCTCGGTCGCCGACCTCGAGGAGGAGACCGTCCTGCATCCGCTCGACGACGTGCTGGACTGGGCGAAGCTTCCGGGCGAGGAGGCCTTCGAACGTCCGGAAACCACCGAGGGTGCGATCTCGCACGTCGCCTCCGAGGTCGGGGTTCTCGTCACCCCGCAGTCGCTGGCCCGGCTGCATCACCGCAAGGACCTGACGTACCGCCCGGTGGTGGACGCTCCGCAGTCCCAGGTCGGTCTCGTGTGGCTGACCGACCGGACCACCGATCTCGTCGACGAGTTCGTCGGGATCGTGCGCGGCCGTACCGCGAACAGCTCGCGGGGACGGCAGGACGAGCCCGACAAGAAGGCGAAGCGGCGCGGCGAACGGCAGGGTTCACAGCCCCGGAAGGTCGTGGGCGACAAGAAGCCGAAGACGCGGCGTGGCAACGCCGGGCGCCCCAAGAGCGCCGGCCGGGTCCGGAAGCGTCGCGGCTGAGCATCGCCCGGACCGGCGGCCACGTTTCAGCGAGGCATCATGTCCTGCCACGTGGCCGGCTCGGCACCGGCGGCCAGATCACCCTGCCGGTACAACTGCCCGTCCGGGCCGAAGTACCGTCCGGTGTGCGGATCGTATTGCGCCGAAGCAGGTTCCGATTCCGACTCCGCTCCGCGCGCGCTCGGGATCGGTGGGAGCGACGCCTCGGGCGCCACGAGGGATCCGTCGGGGTTGTATCGCGAATCCTGCGGCAGCCCTTGCGCTTCCAGGTTCGGGTCGTACGGATAGGGACCGACGACCGGCTGCTCGGTGGCGAGGGGCACGAATTCCTGATCGCTGTTGCACAATTCGGCGGTCGCCGCGCGCTTGTCGGGATTGTTGGCGCAAGGGATGTTTCGGGCGCCGCGGACGGCGATCTGCGAATCCTGTGGGAGCTTGCAGTACAGGTCCTCCGGGGTGTCGACGGTGTCGGTTTCGTACGGCGGTCGCCACTGCGACGGCGGCAGGAAGCCGACAGTGCAGGCGGGCGGATCGGAGATCCCGCCGATCCGGAAGTCCCCGAGCCCCAGACCCGAGGCGTTTCTCGACGGTTGCACGGCCTGGATCATCGACACCGCCGGCGGCAACAGCACGAGCAGCTGTTCGAGTCCCGCGTTGTAGGTCACAGCGAGTTGGCCGACGGTGGTGAGATTCGCCAGCAGCACCGGCAGGGTCAGGTCGACCGTGTCGAACAGGGCAGCGGTTTCCTGCGCGAAGCCCGGGCCGGTTCGCAGCACCGTGCGCAGCTGCGGGTCGTCGGATACGACCTGTCCGGTCACCCCCGCCAGACTGCGGGTCCACTTCTCGATCGCGTCGAGGCTCTGCACCTGCGAATCGAGCAGGGGCACCGTGTCCTCGATCAGCGTCCGGGCGCGGTCCGCGACACCGCTCGCGTCTGCCGCGAGCGTCGACGACGAATCCAGCAGCGAACCCAGGTCGTAGCCGACTGCGCCCACACCGGCATGCATCTCGTCGAGCAGGTCGTCGAGTTTACCGGTCGGGATACTCCCGACGAGCGCACTGAGGTTGTCGAGCATGGGACCGACAGGCTGGGGCACGATCGCGTCGGCCGCGTCGATCACGGCACCGTCTTCGAGGAAGGGCGCCCTGTCGCTGCGCGGTCGCAGATCGACGTACTGCTCCCCCACCGCGGACACACTCCGAACGTGCGCTTCCAGGTCCGCCGGGATGTCGTGGTCGTCGTCGAGCGAGAGTGTCGCCCGAACTCCGCCCGGAGTCAGGTCTACGGCGGTGACCTTTCCGACCTCGACGCCGCGGTAGGTGACGTTCGCGAACCGGTACAGGCCGCCGGCGGACGGCAGGTCGACGGTGACCCGGATGCGGCCGACGCCGACGAGCGACTGAGCCTGGATGTAGACGAACGTCGTGACGAGCAGCCCGACGAGCCCGAGCACCGCGAACGCGACGAGCTGGAACCGGACGAAGCGCGACAGGATCATCGGGTGCCTCCCACCGCGGCCCCGAGCGGATCGCGGGTCGGCTGCGCATAACCCGGATCACCGACCGCCGCCTGCACCACCGCGTTCGGATCACCCCACGGTGTACCGAGCAACAGTTCGCGCTGGAGCCGGGGCACGGTGAGGTCGACCGTCGCGAACAGGTTCAGGTAGTCGCCGCGCACCGCCCGGTCGATCACGGACTGGCCGTACGGGTAGACCGTCGCGTATGCGAGGGCCTTGTCGAGGTCGGCGCCGACGTCGGCGAGGGCACGCAGTGTCGGCTCGAGGTGCTCGAGGTTGGTCACCAGATCCTGCCGGGTGTCGGTGACGACGCCGGTCGCGGTGTCGCTGAACGTCCGGAGCCTGTCGAGCGCGGTGGTGAACGCCGGACGTTCCCGCAGCAGTGTCTCGAGGGCGGCGGGCAGCCGGTCCAGCACGTCCGCGACCACGTCCCGCTGCCCGGACACGGTGCCGGCGAGGCGCTCGAGCCCGTCGATGGTCGCGACGATGTCGGCGCGCTGGGTGTCGAGCGTGCCGACGAAGGTGTCGAGCCGGGTGAGCAGGTCGCGTACCGCGTCCTCGCGCCCGCCGAGCGCGTCGTTGAGGTTGGTGACGATGTCGCCGATCTGGCCGAGACCACCCCGGTTGAGGACCACCGCCGCGGCCGCGAGGGTGCGTTCCGTCGACGGGTACGTCGCCGAGCGATCGAGGCCGATCGTGGCACCGGGGGCCAGTCGCCCTTCGGGTGGTGAACCGGCCGGGGCGTTCAGCGCCAGGTGGCTCGAGCCGAGCAGGCTGGTCTGCCCGACGGTGGCGACCGCGTTCGCGGGGACGGCGACGTCCTTCTCCACGGATACCTCGATGTCCGCGTGCCAGCCGTGGACGACCATGCGGCCGACGCTGCCGACGACGACGTCGTCGATCATGACCGGCGAATTCGATTCGAGGGTGCCCACATCGGCCATCTCGACGGTGAAGGTGTACGAGCCCTCGCCGCGACCCGGTGTTCCCGGCAGGGGCAGCGAGTTCACCCCGTCCCACGCACAGCCGGACGCCGTCGACGCGACAACTGCGGCAGCCAGGAGCATCGCGGGCGTACCCCGCGGGACGGCGGATGTTCGAGATCTCATCGCGGCGTTCCTCCTCCGGGAAGCAACAGGTCGAGCAGGCTCGACGCGGGCGTCGCGGCCGGGGCGTTCACTCCCCCGCCGGCCGGAATCAGGTGGGGTTCGGTGTAGATGAGGTTCTCGGGCCGCGCGGACGGTCCCTTCACCGGGTTGATCGGGGTCGGAAGATAGTTGAACGTCAGCTGATTCAGCAGCGGGCCGAGGTACCGGACGCACTTGTCCGCCGATTCCTGCGAGGTCGAGTTCTCGACGGCGGCGATCCCGGCGCACACGAACTGGATCGGGTTCGAGAAGTTGTTGACGACGAAAACCCCTGCCTCGGTAGCGGTATCGGGATTGTAGATGTTGTAGAAGTTGGCCATGCTCGTCGGGAAGATGTGCAGCAACTGTTCGACGTCGTCCTTGTTGTCCACGAGATTCTGCGTCACGTTCACCAGACGCTCGATCTGTTCACCGGCGCGGTCGCGGTTGTTCGCGACGAACCGCTGCACGTCGCCGACCGCGACGGACAGGTTCGTCACCGCCGCGTCGAGGTCGGTGGTGTTGTCGTCGAGCACGCTGGTCAACGTGGCGAGCCGGTTCTCGAAACTGACGATCTGCACGTTGCTGTCCCGCAGGGTCGTCACGAAGGTCTGCAACGCCGCGACGATGTCCACGATGTCGCCGCTACCGTCGGCGAGAACCCTTCCGGCACCGGATAATTGCTCGATGGTGCTGCGGAGCTTGTCGCCGTTGCCGGCGAGCGCGTCGGCGGTGCTGTCGACGAATCGTCCCACCGCACTGGCTGAGAGGTCGCCGTCCGGGCCGAGTTCCGCCGCGAGACGGGTGAGCTCGGTCTTGACCTCGTCCCACTCGACGGGAACCGCGGTGCGTTCGAGGGGGATCGTGGCGCCGTCGGCCATCGTCTCACCGGAGCTGCGGTAGGCCGGTGTCAACTGGACGTAGCGGGCCGCGACCAGGCTCTGGGCCACGATCACCGCGCTCGCGTCCGCGGGTATCGGGACACGCCGATCCACGGCCATCACGATCTCGGCGGTGGTACCGCGAGGCTCGATCGAGACGATGTGCCCCACCTCGACGCCCGCGACACGCACCCCGTCGCCCTCGTAGATCGCGGTGGCGGTTGTGAACACCGCACGGATCGTTCTGGGGCCGAACAGCTCTCGGTACCCGATCGCGGAGGCGACGGCGATGCCGCAGACGAGAACGGCTGCGGCGAGCAGAACGATCGTGCGGCGTGTCATCGCGGCTCCTGACCGGGGACGGGGAACACGGCCGGCGGATCGACGCCGAGGGCCTGGTCGACGAACGGTTGGATCATGTGCCCGTCGACGAGGTTGGCGACGAACGCGTTGTAGAACGGGCCGCCGGAGACGGCCTCGCCCTGGGTCAGTGCGACCTTCGCGAGTCCGGGCAGCGCCGCGGCGATGTTGTCCCGGTTCTCCTCGAGCAGCGCCGCGACGGAGTTCAGCCGGTCGAGCGTCGGGGCCAGTTCGGCCTCGTTGTCGGCGACCAGGCTCGACAACTGCTCGGACACCGCGGCGGTGTTCGCGAGCAGGTCCACGATCGCCTGCCTTCGTTCGGCGAGGACGGCGACCAGGGTGTTCGCGTCGAGGATCAGGGTGTTCACCTGCGCGCTGCGGTCGGCCAGAATGCCGGTGACATCGCGCGTCGCGGTGAGCAGGTCGCGCAGGGACTCGTTGCGGTCGTTGAGCGAGCGCGACAGTTCCGTCAGTCCGTCGAAGGTCGGGCCCAGCTGCGGCTCGATGCGCTCGAGGGTCGTGGACAGCAGGTCCAGGGAGCGGTTCACCGCGTCGGTGTCGATGCCGGACACGTTCGTCGTCAGGTCCCCGACCGCATCGGTGAGCGAATACGGCGACGACGTGCGGTCGGTGGGGATCACCTCGTTCGGGCGCAGCAGGCCCGGCCCGTCCGACACCAGTGTCAGGATCCGTTTGCCGAGCAACGAGCCGGTCTTGATGTGGGCGGTGGTGGCCGATCCGAGCCGCACCGACGAATCGACGGAATACTCGACCAGCGCATCACCGTCGAGCAGCGACACCTTCGACACGGTGCCGACCTCGACACCGGAGACGACGACGTCGTCGCCGGCCCGGAGCCCACCGGCTTCGACGAATCTCGCGCGGTACGGCAGTGTGGTCGCCGCCGTGACGAACGCCTGCGCCTGCAGCCCCACGAGCAGGATGCACGTGATCAGGACGGTCCCGATGATGCCGTTCCGGATCAGGTTGGCAGATCGATAGCGCAGCATGTCAGGGAGCGCACCTTCCCGAGTCCTGTTCGATCCACGGCAACTGGACCGTCTCGCCGTTCTCGTCGGTCACCCGCACCGAGATGGCGCAGATGTAGTACTGGATGAAGTTTCCGTACGCGCCGACCCGCACGAGCTTGCGGAAGTTCTCGGGAGCTTTCTCGAGCGCGGAGTCGAGACGTTGCTTGTCGTCGTCGAGAAGTGGTGCGAGCCGCGCGAGTTCGTCGACGGCGCCCGCGAGCGGGGGCCGTGCCTGCGTGAGCAGGTCCGTCATCGACGCCGTGCCGGTGTCGAGGGCTTCGATCGCGGCACCGATGGGGTCGCGTTCCGCCGACAGTTCGCCCACGAGCCGTTCGAGGCGGTCGATCGTCGCGGTGAAATCGCCGCCGCTGTCGGACAGCGTGGTCATCACCCGGTTCAGATTGTCGATCAGGCTCTGGACGAGCTCGCTGTTCGCCGCGAGTTCGTTCGAGAACGAGGACGTCCGCGCCAGCAGTGACTCGACGGTGCCGTCCTGACCCTGCAGGATCTGCAGCAACGACGAGGTGAGTGCGTTGACCTCGGTCGGATCGACGCTGTCGATGACGGGTTTGAATCCGCCGAGCAACAGGTCGAGGTCCAGGGCCGGTGCGGTCTGCTCGACCGGGATCTCGGCGCCGGCGGGGAGAATCTGCGTCGACCCCGGTCCTTCGTGGAGCGCGAGGTAGCGGTCCCCCACCAGGTTCAGGTACCGAACCGCCGCCGTTGTGCCGGTGGTGAGCACGAGTTCGCGGTCCGCGTCGAATGTCACCGCGACCGAGTGGTCGTCGCGCAACGCCACGTCGGAGACGGTGCCGACGCGGATACCGGCGATCCGCACCGGGTCGCCGGAGCGCAGGCCCGACGAATCCTCGAACACCGCCGAATAGATGGTCGTCGCGCCGGTCCGGTATTCCCCGAAGACGAGGACGAGGAGGCCGGACAGCGCCAGCATCACGGCGGCGAAGGCGCCGAATCGGAGGATCGGGCCGTTCCGGGTACTCATCACGGCCCCCGGTCCGGTAGCGCGGGAAACAGGTTCGGCAGGGCGGGAATCGGATTCGGCAGGGCCGGGATGCCGAACGGTACCGGGGGTGCCGGATCCGGCTCTGCCGGTCCGGCGACCCGCCCGAGCAGCGCCTCCGACAGCCCTTCGACGGTGACCGCCTGGCGTCCGGAATCGAACGGGTCGGCACCGACGTCGGCGACCACGAACGGCGGGCGGCCTTCGTATGGCACCGGCAGGACCGAACATTGGGGTCCACCGGAGGCGGCGACCTTCGGCAGGTCCTCCGGATACCGATACGGGTCGGTGCCCCACAGGAAGTTCGCGGACAAGCCGAGCCCTTCCACGTCCACCGGTTTCGAATCGGCGAGGAAGGCCAGGCCCGTCAGGGAACAGGTCAGCGCCTCGTTGTACTCGTCGGTGAGTGTAGTGGTCGGCACCAGCAGATCGAGCAGCGTCGTCAGCCCGTCCCGATTCCGGGCGAGCACGGGCTGCCCGGCGTCGGACAGCCCGATCATCCCGAGGAGGAAGGCGTCGAGATTGTGTTCCTCGTCGACGACGGTGTCGCCGATGGATGCGGCGTTCGCACCGGTCGTGATCAGGTCGGGTGCGGTGTCCGCGTAGGTGGAAGCCACCGCCGGCGCCAGCGCGAGGTCCGTGACCAGCGCGGGCAGGGCCGGTTCGATCGCGCCGAGGACGGAGTCGAGGTCGACGAGCATCTGCCCGAACCGGTCGCCGCGACCGTTCATCGCGGCGGCGACCGCGCCGAGAGTCTCGTTCAGCTTCTCCGGCTGTATCCGGTCGAGGACGTTCACGAGTTGTTCGAAGACGGTGTTGATTTCGACGGTGACGTGTTCCGATTCGAGAACCCGGCCCGCTTGCAGGGGCACCGGAGACGGGTCGGCCGGCGGGAGGAACTGCACGAACTTCGCTCCGAACACGGTGGTCGACGCGATGTCGACGGAGACGTTCGACGGGATCGCCTGCGTCTGTGCGGGATCGAGCGCGAGGGTGATCTCGGCCAGGCCGTCCGGACGGGCCGTGACGGAGTCCACCCTGCCCACCGTCACCTCGCGCATCTTCACCTTCGCGTCGGGATACATCACCAGCCCGGCGCGGGGCGAGAGCACCGTGACCGGCACACTGCCGGTGAAACGCCCGTCGAACAGGGCGGCCGCACCGGCGACGATGCCGGCGAGCACCGCGATCGCCGCGAGCCCGGCGAGGGGCCGGAGCACCTTCGGTCCCATTTCCACCTCGCTATCCGGACAGGTTGAAGTTGCCGTTGGCGCCGTAGACCGCCAGCGAGACGAGCAGGGTGACCGAGACGACCGCGATGAGCGACGTGCGGACCGCGTTCCCGACGGCGGTACCGACGCCCGAGGGCCCACCGGCGGCGAAGAACCCGAAGTACGTGTGTATCAACAGGATTGTCAACGCCATGAGGAACGCCTGCAGGAAAGACCACAGCAGATCGATCGGATTCAGGAACGTCGCGAAGTAGTGGTCGTAGAGTCCGGCGGACTGACCGAGCAGGAACACGGTGGTGAATCGGCTCGCGAGGAACGAGGCGACGACGGCCAGTGCGTAGAGCGGGGTGATGGCGATCAGGCCTGCGACGATGCGCGTGCCGACGAGGTAGGCGATCGGTTCGATGCCCAGCGATTCGAGTGCGTCGATCTCCTCGTTGATCCGCATCGCGCCGAGTTGCGCGGTGGCGCCGGCACCGAAGGTCGCGGCGAGACCGATCCCGGCGACGACCGGCGCGGAGATCCGCACGTTGATGAACGCGGAGAGGAAGCCCGTGAGCGCTTCGATACCGATGTTCCCGAGCGAGCTGTAACCCTGCACCGCGAGGGTGCCGCCGGTCGCCAGGGTGAGAAACCCGACGATGACGACGGTCCCGCCGATCACCGCGAGAGTTCCTGCGCCCATGCTGGTTTCGGCGATCAGACGCAGGGTTTCCCGTCGATAGCGCCAGGCCGCGACAGGGGCGCCGACGAGAGCACGGACGTAGAAGATCGCGTGATCGCCGACCCGGCCGAGTCCGTCGACGGGACGCCGCAGCAGGGCGACCGTGCGCGCGTACTCGGAACTCGGAGGCACGTGTCGTCACCTGGCCGTCAGCTGGATTCCGATGGCCGTCACCACGACGTTGACCACGAACAGTGCCATGAACGCGTACACCACCGTTTCGTTCACGGCGTTTCCCACCGCTTTCGCACCGCCCGAGACCGTCAGCCCGCGATAGCACGCGACCAGTCCGGCGATGAGACCGAACAGCAGCGCCTTGACCGAGGAGATGATCACCTCGTCGATGCCGGTCAGCAGGGTGATTCCGGCGGCGAAGGCTCCGGGATTGACGTCCTGGACGAACACCGAGAAGGTGTAGCCGCCCATCACCCCGATGATGCAGACCAGTCCGTTGAGCAGCATCGCCACGAGACCGGACGCGAGCATCCGCGGTGTGACGAGCCGCTGGACGGGGTCGATTCCGAGAACCTCCATAGCGTCGATCTCCTCGCGGATCGTGCGCGAGCCGAGATCCGCGCACATCGCGGTCGCTCCCGCGCCCGCAACGATCAGCACGGTCACCATCGGCCCGACCTGCGTGACCGCACCGAAAGCCGCACCCGCCCCGCTCAGGTCGGCGGCGCCGAGCTCGCGCAGGAGGATGTTGAGTGTGAAGCTCACGAGCACCGTGAACGGAATCGCCACGAGCAGCGTCGGCAGCAGCGACACCCGGACGACGAACCAGGACTGCTCCAGGAACTCACGTGCTTGAAAAGGCCTGCGGAACAAGAACTTCACCGCGTCGGCGGACATCGC
The DNA here is from genome assembly GCF_053589115.1 of Rhodococcus sp. NPDC003383. Lineage (NCBI taxonomy): Bacteria > Bacillati > Actinomycetota > Actinomycetes > Mycobacteriales > Nocardiaceae > Rhodococcus > Rhodococcus sp. NPDC003383. The sequence continues at coordinate 137,122 of NZ_JBSFRG010000011.1, forward strand.
GAACAGTCCCCCGACCGCACGAACCGGACCCGACCGATCGCCCGAGAGGAGGCCGCGTACCCATCCGCTCGGCACAGGCCACTCTCGTGGCGCGCCGGAGACACCCCGTTCCCAGGATGATTCTCTGATTTCGGATCGCATCTTTGCCCCATCTGCGAACGATATTCTCGATTGCCGTAAAGCTTACAGTTGATTCGTCAGAACTCAAGGACCGAGGTTACGCGAGTTGCGAGCAACGCTTGTGGCGCACAACTGATCCCACGAACTGCACCGCTGCGGTGACAGCGTCCGGCGCTCACTTCACCACGACCGCGGCAAGATCCCGATCGAGCGAACGGGAGTACTCGGCGAAGACGTCACCGAGCGGGATCGTCCGATCGAGCAGCCAGGAGATCTCCATTCCGTTGATGAACGCGATGATCTCGACCGCCCGCACCGACGCGTCGATGTCATCCCGGTACCGACCCGAACGCTGGTGAGTGCGAATCGTCTCGGCGACGATGTCGACGGACAGGCGCCACCTGTCGAGCAGTCGACCGTGCAGAGGTGCGTCCGGCATCAGGTTCTCGACCAGCATCACCACGAACGTCCCCACCAGCTCCGGCGACTGTTCGATGCGGCAGGCCGTCTTCCGGATCTCCTCGGCCAGATCCCCGGCCGGATCGGCGCGCGCGTGATCGTCCGCGTCACGCGCGTCGAGTACCGCGTGCAGCAGTTGCTCCTTCGACGAGAAGTGGTACAGCAGACCGGCGGGGGTGACCCCGACCTCCTGTGCGATCTGCGCGAGCGTCGTACCGCGCCAGCCGTTGCGCGTGAGGATGCGCTGCGCGGCGGCGACGATCTGCAGCCGGCGATCCTCCCCCTTGGACAGGAGCGCGTCGTAGGACCTCGTGACCTGCACAGCACCCTCCGGTCGATGGTCGGACCCACGGGGGATCACGGGAATGCCGCACTCCGAAAACGCTGCATTCCGAAATCGTTGTCGTCTCACACCTTTCAGGCCTCCCCGCCCCGATCCGGTGCTGGATGAGAATTCTACTCTCAGAATCAGAGAATAATGCTTGCATCGCAAGACTCGGAGCCCGACACTGGTAGCAGTCGATGAGATCGTTCCGACTGCAGTCCTGCCCAGCGCGCACGCGAATACGAATCCTCCGAAAGGTGGTAGACCTGTGACGACCAGCGCAGCCAGCGACATTCGATACGACCCGTACGACGGCGAGATCAATGCCGATCCCTACCCGATGTTCAAGCGTATCCGCGAAGAAGCGCCCCTCTACTACAACGAAACCCACGATTTCCATGCGCTGAGCCGCTTCGCGGACGTCGACCAGGGACTCGTCGACTACCAGACGTTCAGCTCCGCTCGCGGTGCGATTCTCGAACTCATCAAGGCGAACATCGCGATTCCGCCGGGCGTGCTGCTCTTCGAGGATCCGCCGATCCACGACATCCACCGAAAACTGCTGGCGCGGATGTTCACTCCGCGCAAGATCCAGGCACTCGAACCGAAAATCCGCCAGTTCTGCGCCGAGGCGCTCGACCCCCATGTCGGATCGGGCCGGCTCGATTTCGTCGCCGACATCGGCGCACAGATGCCGATGCGGACGATCGGCATGCTCCTGGGCATCCCGGAGGAGGACCAGGAAGCGATCCGTGACTTCGCGAACGAGCAGATGCGGACCGAGGAAGGCGGCAAGATGAAGGCCGCATCCGACGGCATGGTCAGCGGCGACATCTTCGGCGCATACATCGACTGGCGCGCCGAGCATCCGTCGGACGACATCATGACCGAATTGCTCGAGGTCGAGTTCGAGGACGAGACCGGAACGGTTCGTCGGCTGACCCGGGACGAACTCCTGACCTACGTGAACGTCGTATCCGGGGCCGGCAACGAAACCACCACGCGGCTCATCGGCTGGGCCGGCAAGGTGCTCGCCGAACACCCCGACCAGCGACGACAGCTCGTCGAGGATCCGACGCTGATCCCCAAGGCCATCGAGGAACTGCTGCGGTTCGAGCCGCCGGCACCGCATGTCGCGCGGTACGTGACCCGGGACGTCGAGTTCCACGGCACCACCGTTCCCGAGGGCAGCGTGATGATGTTCCTGATCGGCGCCGCCAACCGCGATCACCGCCAGTTCGGTCCCGACAGCGACACATTCGACATCCATCGCGAGCCCCGTCGGCATCTGACCTTCAGTGTCGGCACGCATTTCTGTCTCGGTTCGGCACTGGCGCGGCTCGAGGGCCGGGTCGCGCTCGAGGAGATCCTGAAGCGTTTCCCCGAGTGGGAGGTCGACGCGGCGAACGCCGCGCTGTCGCCGACATCGACGGTGCGGGGCTGGGACACTCTGCCCACCTTCGTTCCCTGACGTCCGGCCGCGGAACGCTGCCGGTTCCGGCGGCGTTTCGTCGTGCCCGGGGTTCATCGTCTTGTCACCACACGGGTGCGCGCCCGAGGACACCGTCGTCTTCGAGCGCGACGATCGCCCCGTCGTCGAATCCGAGTTCGGCAAGGATCTCGTGGTTGTGCTCGCCGAGCAGCGGTGCGCGGCGGACGTGGACGTCGGTCGGCCCTTCCGAGAATCGCGCCGCCATCGTGCTGTACCGCGCCGTGCCGAACACCGGATGGTCGAGTTCTTCGAAGAATCCCCGGTGCGCGAGCTGCGGTATCTCGCTCTGCCGGTGCGGTTGCATCACCTTCGCCACCGGCACACCGGCACCCCACAGCACCTCCACGATCTCGTCCGCCGTCCGGCTCCGGCACCACCGCGCCAGCTGGTCGTCGAGAAGATCGTGGTGGCGACGCCGCCCCTCGGCGGTGCCGAGCTGGGGATCCGCCGCCCACCCGGGATCGCCCAGCGCAGTACGCAGGAACGACCATTGTTCGTCGGTTTCGACCGCGACGGCCACCCAGCAGTCGGGTCGCCCGAACTCGTCGAGCTCCTCGGTCCGGTACAGGTTCTGCGGCGCAGCGACCGGACCACGATTCCCGTCACGCTCGAGAAGCGTTCCGTACGCGGAGAACTCGATCACCTGCTCCGCGGCGATGTTGAGCGCCGCATCGACCATCGGTGCCTCCACCAGTGCGCCCTCACCGGTGCGGCGGCGTTGTTCGAGCGCCACGAGCAACCCCACGAGCGCATGGACACCGGCGTTCGGATCGCCGACCGAATAGGGCTCCACTGGATTCTGATCGCGATGACCGGTCAGCCAGCTCAGGCCCGAACTGTCCTCGATGACGTAGGCGAAGGCCGGGTTGTCGCGCCACGGACCGTCGAGGCCGAATCCCGGCATGCGAACCAGGATCGCGTCCGGACGCAGGGCACGAACCGTGTCGAAGTCCAGCCCGATCTGGTCGAGTACACGTGGGGTGTAGTTCTCGACGATCACATCGCACGTCGCGATCAGCCGGCGGAGCACCTCACGACCACGTTCGGTGCGGAAATCCAGGGCCAGGCTCCGCTTGCCGGTGTTCAGGGCGGCGAAGATCGGCGACTTCTCCCACCAGTCGTCCTCGGAGACCGGCACTCCCGCGATCAGCCGGGTACCGTCCGGGCGCGACGCCGATTCCAGGTGGATGACGTCGGCGCCGAGCATCGCGAGGACGTGGGTGCAGGAGGGTCCGGCCCAGAAACTCGTCATGTCCAGCACGCGCAGGCCGTCGAACGGCCGAACCGAACGAGAGCCGGCCGAACCGGCGGCGCCGTTGTCCGCCGGCCGCGGCGTCCCGATTCGCAGGCGCCGATCCCGCGTGTGTTCCCCGAGGGCGGGCGACGGTCGCGGTCCGGGCAACGCGCCGGGCTCGATGCGGTACGGGCGAACCGGTTGGACGAAGTCTCCGCGGGGGTTGTCCGTGAACGTCCCCCGGATGCGGTAGTGATCGATTCCGGTGACGTTCTCCCCGTTGCCGACCGGACCGCTCGGAATCCGCAGGGCCACGGCGAAGTCGAGGATCTCCTCGACGGACCGCTCCGCGATCCACGCCCGGATCTCCGGGGCCATCTTGATGGCCTGTTCGGTGATGGACAGCGGTGATTCCTCGTCGATCCATTCGGGGTGCCCCACCATGACGCACAGGTCGAACCACTGCTGCGCGGTTCCGCACCCCAGCGCGACCAGACCGTCCTGCGCGGTGGCCACCCCGGGAACGGTCAGCCGCCGCTCGGTGCGGAACGGGCGATCGAGTCCGTCGAAGAACGAGACCGGATGGTAGGTGAGACAGAGGATCTCGGTTTCGAGCATGGACACGTCGACGAGTTCTCCGTCGCCGGTGAGCCGGGTGCGTGCCCGCGATGCCAGCGTGGCCGCCGCGGCCGTCGCACCGGTCAGCCATTCCCCGATCCTGCCGCCGATGTGCACCGGTGCGCGGTCGGGAGCACCGCGCCCGAGCCCGATGATCCCGCCGGACCACGCCTGGACGGTGAATTCGGTGGCCGGCCGGTCGCTCCACGGGCCGTCCAGACCGAACGGGGTGATCGCGGTGACGGTCAGGTGCGGATACGCCTGCCGGAGTTGCTCGGGTCGCAGCGACGGGTGTTCGGCGACCGCCGATTCACGTGACCACACCACCGCGTCCGCGGTCTCGAGCAGCGCGTGGATCGTGTCGAGGTCGTCCTCCAGGTCGGGGTCCGCGACGACGCTGCGCTTGCCTCCCGCGAGGAACGCGAACAGGGCTCCGTCGCTGCCGGATTCGATCCGGGCGCCGGAGGCGCTCCAGGTCCGCAGCGGATCGCCGCCGGGTGGTTCGACCTTCACCACGTCGGCGCCGGCGTCGACCAGCATCTTCGTGCAGTAGGCACCGGCAATGCCGGTCGACAACTCGACCACGACGTATCCGCTCAGCGGTGCCGAGCCGGCCTCGCCTTCATCGTTCCCGTCCACGAATCCCTCGGTCCTCCTTCGGTCTCGACACACTGGGCCGTTCGGGCACCGTCACAGACCGAGGAAATCCATCACGTTCCCGCTGACGATGCGGGCCGCGGCGTCCGGGCCGACCGCGTCCACGACGGCGGCGAGAGACTTTTCCGAGTATCCGAACGTGCTCTCGTTGTGCGGGTAGTCGGACGACCACATGATCTTGTCGATTCCGATCTCGTCGGCCATCGACAGTCCCAGCGGATCCACCATGAACGAGGCCCACATGTTCTCGTCCCAGTAGTGCCGGATGTCGTGTTCGACGGGACGGTCGAGCATGTGCCGGAACGAGGCGAGCAGGTGCTCGGCGTCCTGGATGGCGGCCGGCACCCAGTTGATCCCGCCTTCGAACCAGCCGATCCGCAGTGCCGGATGACGATCGATGATGCCGCTGAAGATGTACTTGGCGAACATCTCCCGGAACGGGGCGACGTTGTGCATCATGCCGACCGCGACGCTGTTGACCTCGCACGGGCTCGACAGCGGCGCTTCGCCGATGTGGTGCGAGACCGGAACCCCGGACGCCTCGATCTCGTCCCAGACCGGGATCATCGCGGTGCTGGCGTAGTCGATCTGGTTGCCGTCGTTGTCCTTGCCCGCCGAGAGTGGGAGCAGGAAGGTCTTCAGGCCGAGGGACTTCAGTTCGGCAAGCGTGCGCCGGGCACCGTCCGCGTCCCACCAGTTGACGAGTCCGACCCCGTAGAACCGGCCGTTCGACCGCTCCTGCAGCTCGGCGATGTATTCGTTGTATATCCGGAAGGACAGTTCGCGAACTTCCTTGTCCGGGTAGAACAACAGCGCGAGGAGCGCATTGGGGAAGGCGAGCTCGACGTCGATGCCGTCCTCGCCGAGATCTCGAATCCGGGCTTCGAGGTTCGTGCTTCCGGACCCGTCCAGCGGGTCGTACTGCATGAGTACGTGACTGAAATCGCCCGGGAGGAAGGACTTTCCCTTACGCCCGAGCTGGTACGCGCCTTCCTCGTACCAGACGCGCGGCGCCCGGTCCTTCATTTCTTCGGGAAATCGCTCGAAGAAGATGTCGTCGGCGAGCGAGATGTGGTTGTCGGCCGAGAAGACCTTCGTCCCGGCGGGCAATCCCACCCCGCCCGCGGCGTGACCGCGCCGGTCCTTCGGTGGACCGAATCCCTCGGGCGGATACAGCAACGAGCTCGTGTTCGGAACCGGCATCGTGACCCTCCGTTTCGGATCGATTGGTTCACACATTTCGCGACGCGACATCGGCGTGATGCCCGTCGAGTTTTCGTCGGACCGGACCGGTGATCACCACGCGACCGGCAGCGAGTAGACGCCGAACGCCAGACGATCGTGCTTGAATTCGACGTCCTCGAACGGAATCGCCAGGCGCAGAGTCGGAATACGGCGAAGCAGCGTGCTGTAGACGATCTGCAGCTCCGCCCGCGCGAGCTGCTGTCCGACGCACTGGTGCGGCCCGAACCCGAACCCGACGTGCAGGCGAGCCGGCCGGTGCACATCCAGCTTGTCCGGTTCGGGGAACGCCTTGGCATCCCAGTTGGCCGGTGCGAGGTCGACGATGATGCCCTCCCCCGCGCGGATCGTCTCGCCGGCGATCTCGATGTCCTCGACCGCGACGCGGCGCTGTCCGTTCTGGATGATGCTCAGGTAGCGCAGCAGTTCCTCGACCGCGTTGGCCAGGACCTTCTTGTCGTCGGTGTCGCGGACGACGGCGAGCTGCTCGGGGTTGCGCAACAGCGCCAGTGTGCCGAGAGCGATCATGTTGGCGCTGGTTTCGTGCCCGGCGATGAGCAGCCCGGTGCCGAGCTGCGCAGCCTCCTTCATGCTGATCTCCCCGGCCCGGACGCGTTCGCCGAGTTCGGACACGACGTCCTCGGCGGGTGCGTCGATCTTCGCCTCGATCAGCTTGATGAGGTATTTCGCCAGCCCGGTCCGGCCTTCGGCGGCCTGCTCGGCGGTCGCGTACCGGTCGACTCCGATCGTGGCGTGTGCCTGGAAGAACTCGTGGTCCTCGTAGGGCACACCGAGCATCTCACTGATGACCAGGGACGGAACCGGGAGTGCGAGGGCCGTGACGAGATCCGCGGGCTGGGGGCCGGCGAGGATCGCGTCGATGTGCTCGTCGGTGATCCGCTGGATCGCGGGGCGCAGCGCGTCGACCCGCTTGAGCGTGAACGGCTTGGTGAGCATCCGCCGGAAGCGTGTGTGTTCCTCCCCGTCGGAGGTGAACACCGAGCGCGGGCGCTTGTGCACCGTCGAGAGCATGCCCTCGTTCCAGTGCGGGAAGCCCGGCTTGCGGTCGTCGACGCTGACGCGCGGATCGGACATCAGCTCCTTGAGTTCGGCATAGCCGGTGACCAGCCACGGCGTGCTGCCGTCCCAGATACGGACCCGGCTGAGCGGGCGCTGCGCGCCCATGTCCAGCACCTGCGGCGGAGGAGCGAACGGGCATTCCGCGGCCCGGTCCATCGGATACTCGGGAATGTCTGCGGCTGTGACGCTTTCGGGTCCTGCCAGCGTGTCGGACATCGCGCTCCTCGTGATCGGTCGTGGGGTCATTCCTCGATGCGGATGGCCAGTGCAGGGCACATCGACGCGGCCTCGCGCACACCGTCGGCGAGGTCCTCCGAAGGGCTGTCGTCGAGCAACACGACGATGCCGTCGTCCTCCCGCTGGTCGAACACCTCGTCGGCATGCGCGACGCACTGCCCGGCGGCGATGCATCTGTCCTGGTCCACGTAGACCTTCATGGCGTCTTCCTTCGTGGGTACGTGTGGGCGGTGGCGCCCGAAACCGGAGGTCAGCCGGTCGTGACGGGTGCCAGCAACAGGCCGGTGATCGCGTCGATCAGGCTGGTGCCGGTCGCGGTCCAGTCGGAGCCGGTGCCACCGTCTGCGAGGGTGCGCTCGAGCTGGGCGCTCGTGTGCACGATGAGCAGGCGGGCCATCGCGAAGCGTTGACGGCGGACGTCGGGCGGCAGGTCCGGCAACGACCGTTCCAGTCCCGCGATGATGGTCAGCAGTGACCGGGAGGTCAGCGACTCCTCCGAGACCACGTCACGGAACGCGGGGTCGGGCATGAGCTGTGCACTGAATCGTGCGTACCACGTGGGATTTCCGAGCGAATCGAGATGCTCGGTCAGCGGGCGCACCAGGCAGGTCACCCAGTCCCGCACATCGGCGGAGTCGCCGACCTGCGCGACCATCTGATGGCAGAGTCGTTCGACGTGCGCGTTGTGCTTGCGCACGATGGCCCGGACCAGGTCGGCTTTGGTTCCGAAGTGGTATCCGACAGCGGCGTTGTTGCCCTGTCCGGCTTCCTCGCTGATCTGCCGGTTGGAGACGGACGCGATGCCCCGCTCGGCGAACAACCGCTCGGCGGCCGCGAGAATCGCCCCCCGGGTCGCGCTGACACGCTCGGCGCGAGCTGTTCGATTCGCGGTGGTCATCGCATCCGCTCCTTGTGTGCCCCACCCAGCGAGGCGTCGGCTCTCGTTCCGGGTGAGGACGTTGCGATCGGGGGCGGCCACCCGAGCCATCACTCGGGTGGCCCCTCGATCCCATCCCCCGTGATCCCCGTCACAGTAAATCCGACGGGCACGGTTAAGTCAAGCAGTTGATTTAAATTGCCGATCCGCAGGCGTGATTCCCGCCGGTCTCCGCTCAGGACGTCGGCGTGGGAGCGGCCGGTGCGGGAGCAGGCTTCCTGCGCAACGGTTTTCCCGCGGTGGTGCCACCGTCGACGGGAAGCACCGTCCCGGTGAGATAACGCGAGCGATCCCCGGCGAAATACAGCGCGGCTTCGGCGACGTCCTCCGGGGTCCCGTCCCGTTCGAGCGGCCGATCCGTCTGCATCGAGGCACGAACCGCGCGCGTGAGCCGTTCACTGCGCTCGTCGGCCATCGCACTCATGGACGTGGTGAGCAGGGCCGTGGGTATGCTGCCCGGCGCAATGCAGTTGACACGGATGTCGTACTGCGCCAATTCGATCGCCGCCGACTTCGTGAACTGGACGATCGCGGCCTTGGACGCCCGGTAGGTCATCACGCCACCGCCGGCCTGGATCCCGCCGATCGAGGACATGTTGACGATCGACCCGCCGCCGTGCTCGGCCATGAACGACGCCGCGTACCGAGTGCCTGCCATGACACCGAGCAGGTTCACTGCCATGACCCTGCCGAAGTCGGCGAGGTCGTCGTGAAGGAAACTCTTGTGCATCTTGCCCGGAATGCCGGCATTGTTGCACATCACGTCGAGTTTGCCGAAGCGTTCGATCGCGAATTCGACCGTGGCCGCGACCTGCTCGACGTCCCCGACGTCGGTGTACCGGAACACCGACGCCGGGCCACAGGCTCGGACCAGCTCCTCTGCGCGCTCACGTTCCACGTCCGCGACGACCACACGAGCACCCTCGGCGACGTACCGCTCGACGATCGCGCGGCCGATCCCCGATGCTCCACCGGTGACGACGGCGACCTTGCCGGTCAGTTCGTTGACCATCGATTCGATTCCCTTTCGATTCGGAAGAGCGCCCTGGACGCACATTCGCAGCGATCCGACCACCTCGGGAGCACCTCGCATCGCCGAGACCGCAACGCCGCTGACATGCGCCGGCGCCGGAGGCGAATTCCACCTGCATCGATCCCTGGACGCGACGCAGAGCCCCACCGGCCGCGAGGGTACGGGAAAGAATGTTCCGGGGAACGGGGAATCCGGTCTTTCGCAGACATTCGACCGTCGACGGCACGACCTTCCGCTTCCACGCCACCGAGACCATTCGCTGCGCGTACGAATATGGGACCGGCCATATTTCGGACTCCGCCGCCGAACCCGGACGGGGACGAATGTCCGAATCCTTGCCCGAGCTCCCGTATGCAGAGTATGATTCTCGTCACTCGGAATTATCATTCTGTTCCGAGGCAAAGGCGATTCAACCGGGGCATGCCCCACACAGATTCCTTTCACGACCGCGCGGCGGACATCCGCATTTCTCGGGGCACACGACCGACACCGAGCAGCATCCTCCGGTTCCGTCCGGCGCCACGGCCGACGGCCCGAGAGACCACAGACACAGGAGGGAAAGATCGTGGGACGAGTTGAAGGCAAGGTTGCGTTCGTCACCGGCGCCGCGCGCGGACAGGGCCGGAGCCATGCGGTTCGCCTGGCCGAAGAGGGCGCGGACATCATCGCCGTCGACCTGTGCGAGGACATCCCGACGATCGGGTACGCGATGGCCCGCCCGGAGGATCTCGAGGAAACGGCCCGGCTGGTCGAGAAGACCGGACGCCGAATCGTGACCGCGCAGGCGGACGTACGCGATGTGGCGCAGTTGCGTGCGGCGCTCGACGCCGGCATCGCCGAGTTCGGGAAGCTCGACATCGTCGTCGCGCAGGCCGGCGTCGCAGGAATGAAGGGTGAGCCTCAGATCCAGGCCTGGTGCGATGTCATCGATACCAACCTGATCGGCACGATCAATGCCATCCAGGTGTCGCTCCCCCATCTCGGCGACGGCGCCGCCATCGTCGCCACCGGGTCGACGGCAGCCCTCATGGACACCTCGAAGGTCGACAACCCGGGCGCCGACCTGGGCGGCATGGCCTACGTGCACTCGAAGCGGGCACTGACGCACTACGTCTACGACCTGGCCACCCACCTCGCGCCGCGCGGCATCCGCGCGAACGTCGTCCACCCGACGAACTGCAACACCGCGATGCTGCAGAGCGAGCCGATGTACCGCTCCTTCCGTCCCGACCTCGAGCACCCGACCCGCGCGGATGCCGAACCGGCCTTCGGGGTCCAGCAGGCGATGCGCATCCCGTACGTCGAACCCGAGGACATCAGCAACGCGATCGTCTACCTCGTCTCCGAGGAAGCCCGCTACGTCACCGGTGTGCAGTTGCGGGTGGACGGCGGCGGCTACCTCAAGTGGTACGACTACCACGTCTGATCTCCCCTGCTCATCTCCCCTGCGGGGCACGGATTCACGACAACTCGAAGGACAGGTCAATGAAGGTGAAAGTCGATTCGCAACGCTGCCAGGGTCATACGCTCTGCGCGATGAGCGCCCCGGGCGCCTTCGAACTGAGTGAGATCGACGGTCACGCGTCCGCGGTGTACGACCGGGTCCCGGCCGATCAGGAGGAGCAGGTGCGCGAGGCGGCACGATCGTGCCCCGAACAAGCCGTCTCCATCTCCTGACCCCGCCCGAACAGACGTGCGCCGTGAACCGCGACCAACCGAGGGAAGCCACACCGTGACCACCGAGAACATCGTCACCGACGAAGATCGCAAGAAGAACCGATACCAATTCGACCGCCACACACCCGAGTACCGGCATCGGTTCGAATCGATCACCCAGGAGATGCACGAAACCTGCCCCGTCGCCTGGACGGACACCTACGACGGCCACTGGGTCGCGGCCGGCAGCGCCGCGGTCTTCGAACTGGCCCGCTGCCCGCACATCTCGAACGATCACGACATCAACAACGAACGCAAGGGCTACAAGGGCATCTCGATCCCGACCGCCCAGCGCGCGTCACTCGTGCGCGGCGGCATCCTGGAGATGGACGACCCCGAACACCGCGAATACCGTTCGGTGCTCAATCCCTATCTGTCGCCGGCCGCGGTGCAGCGGTGGAAGCCGTTCATCGACGAGGTCGTCCGCGCGAGCCTCGACGAGAAGATCGAGCAGGGCCGCATCGACTTCGTCGACGACCTCGCCAATGTCGTGCCTGCGGTGCTGACCCTGGCGATGCTCGGGATTCCGTTGAAGCAGTGGTCGATCTACAGCGAACCGGTCCACGCGGCGGTGTACACACCGGAGAATTCGCCCGACGCCCCGCGCGTCGCCGAGATGCACCGGGCGATGGGACTGGACCTGCTCACCAACATGCACGAGATCCGCCAGAATCCGCGGCCGGGACTGGTCGACGCGCTCCTCGAACTGCGCATCGACGGTGAGCCCGCACCCGACCTCGAACTGCTCGGGATGCTGGGGCTGATCATCGGCGGCGGTTTCGACACCACGACGGCGCTCACCGCGCACGCCCTCGAATGGTTGTCCCAGAATCCCGAACAGCGCGACGAACTCAGCCGCGAACGTGACTCTCTACTCGACTCCGCGACCGAGGAGTTCCTGCGCTACTTCACCCCCGCCCCCGGTGACGGACGCACGATCGCGGCGGACTTCGAAGCGGCCGGCACCGAGTTCAAGGAAGGTGAGCGTCTGTGGCTGTCCTGGGCGATGGCCAACCGCGACCCGTCCCTGTTCCCCGAGCCGAACCGAATCATCATGGACCGCAAGGCCAATCGCCACTTCAGTTTCGGACTCGGGATCCATCGGTGCATCGGGTCCAATGTGGCGCGCACGGTGTTCAAGTCGATGGTGACCGCGGTCCTCGATCGCATGCCCGACTACCGGTGTGATCCGGAGGGCACCGTCCACTACGAGACGATCGGCGTCATCCAGGGCATGCGCAATCTGCCGGCCACCTTCACGCCGGGACCACAGCTGGGTCCCGGCCTCGACGAAACGCTCGAGAAGCTCCAGCGTCTGTGCGACGAGCAGCGTCTCGCGGAGCCGGTGACGGTACGCCGCGACGCGGCGAAGATCGGTGACCCGCAGTGATCAACCGTCCGGACTGAACAAGCACACTGCCGTCGTCGCCTCGACCACTCCTCCGGAGATGGTCGAGGCGACGGCGGCGGGCGGGAATCACCCGGCGGGCAGAAGGTCCGATCGCACGCGAGGCCGCGACAGCCGTCCGGTGCAGAACGTCTCGGCGGCGGCCACGTCGGTTGCGCTCGCGCCTGCCGCGACGAGCGCCTGGGCCTTGAACGCCCTCGCAGCCAGACTCAGGCGGTGCTGCACGAGCCGCACCTCGCTGTCGAGCTCGGGCGGAATGCGATCGCCCCACAGCGTCACTTCCGTGGGGTGGTGCCCCAGAGCGGCGTGGACCCCGTCCCGGACCCGGGTGTCCGAGCTGTACAGGTCCGCCTCGACGGCGACGGTGTGCGGGTACAACCCTTTGCGGCGAGTCGTCAGGACGGATTCGAGATCACCCGTGCCCACCCCCAGGATCCGCAACGGGCGCGGATCCGATGCATCCTGAACGAAGACCGTGACGTTCCATCCGGCCATGACGCGATCGAACAGCCAACCGCCGGCGAACCGGACGACGTCCGCAGTGTTCAGCGCGACGACGTCGAGGCGGTATCGAGAGTCGACGGTTCCGGATTCCCCTGACGACCCGTTCTCTCCCGACCCCTCGCCCCCCGAGCCCTTCCGGTGAGCCGTGTCGAACTGCCGAGCTGTCATGGAAGTTCCTTTCTGCCTGACGAGACCGAATTACCGTGACGACCGAACGGTCCGACGCCTGCCGACAGACGCAGCGCACTCCATCGACCTCGGTGTCCCGGGTACTTCCGAACTGCATCCCCGCCGGTCCTCGGCGACACGCGCACCCCCGTGCGCGTCGCACGACAACGGTGTGGCACGGCAACCCCCTGCGGACCGAGAACCTAGTAAACACACAGTAGGTTGGTTTGACAGATGTGACAAGGGTCTCATTCGAGACTGTTTCGGCACCTCGTCACGCCCGCGGCCGAGCCGACCCGGTCGCATACCAGGCCGGCTCCCGGGCAAGGTTGAAGCTCCAACCATAGCCCGCAACAACGCTTTACGAGCGTTCGAAAGCGGCAACGATGCCCATCGCCGGCGCAGCGCGGACAGACCGGAACTCGACCACCCTCCGCCCGGCGGCACATCGGCCACTGCGCGGGCCGGTTCGCAGAGGGACCATGTCCGGACGGTCGCCCACTCGTTCGACACCGACGTCCCACGAATAGAACTACAGCAGTGACACTTTCGACACGCACCCACAGCCGAATGACGGAACCGGGCGGGCGGTCGCATCTCGGTCACCGAGATTCATGCCCGATCACGTTGCTGTCCAATAATATTCGCGTATCGGTGCGCGTTCCGGTATCCGATGGGACCGTCCCCGACTGTGGCACATCACAGCACGAGTGCGATTCCCCGTGCGTTCCGGATCATTTCGTGCTGACATGTGGGATGTCGGCGAGACACATCCCTGGGGCCGGACGTTGACGCCGACCCCGAGAATGCGGAAGCGTACAGGCGGAACGCCCGTGCCGAGCCGAGGATCGCACGATGCTCGAAGCGAGCCCGGTACTCGAGCCAAGGAGGTACACATGCCGGACCGCGCGCCGTCGTCGACCGACGCCGAGTCCCTGCTCCTCGCCGCCGAGGAAGCCGAAGCCGAAGCGGTCGCAGCCGAAGCTCGCGCTCGCGCCGCGCGCCTTCGTCGGCAGGCGCGCACGGCCGGTTCGGACGACTCCGGCGAAGGGACCGAGGCTGTATCGACCGAAGCTGTATCGACCGACGCTGGGTGCACAGGATCCGGCGGCCGCCGACGGACTCTCGCGGCCGTGGCCGCGAGCGCGGTGATCTGCACGGCCATCGTGGCCTGCGCCTACATGCTCCGGCATCACGCCGGGGCGAGCGATCGAGACCGCCGCGCGGCGGAGTTCGAGGCAGCGGCACGGCAGGGTGTCGTCACCCTGACCACGCTCGATTTCGACAACGCCGACGCCGATGTTCAGCGGGTCCTCGACAACTCGACCGGTGAGTTCCACGACGACTTCCGGAACCGGGCCCAGGACTTCGTCGACGTCATCGAGCAGTCGAATGTCGCGACCGAGGGCACGGTCGACGCGGCCGCGGTGGAGTCGATGACCGACGACTCCGCGGTCGTGCTGGTCGCCGCGACCTCGAAGGTGACCAACGCGGCCGGTGCCGATCAGGAGCCGCGGGTGTGGCGGCTCAGCGTGACCGTCATCCGTGACGGTGATCGGCTGAAGATGTCGAAAGTGGAGTTCGTGCCGTGAACAACGACTTCGAGGATCCTTCCGCCGCCCGCGCGAGCACCCCGGCCGGGACGCTGCGGCGGCTCGTCTCCGGACGGACGGTGCTGCCGCTTCTCGCGATCGTGTCCGTCGCGGTCGCGTCGGGGCTGTACGTCGGCCTGTACCGGACGGATGCCCGCACCGGCGACGACGTGGCGCGCGCGGCGCTCGATGCCGCCACCGCCGGATCGGAGGCACTGCTGTCCTACTCTCCGGAGACGATCGACGCGGATCTCGAGACCGCCAAGTCGTATCTGACCGGGGACTTCCTCGCGTACTACACGGATTTCACCGATCGGGTCGTCGCGCCGGCCGCGCGCGAGAAGTCGGTGACCGCGACCGCCTCGGTGGTGCGAGCGGCGGTCTCGGACCTGCAGGCGGATGCGGCCACCGTGCTGGTCTTCACGAATCAGGTGACCACCAGCGCCGACAGGCCCGACCCGACGGCGATGTCGAGCAGCGTGCTCGTGTCGCTGACCGAGGTCGACGGCAGGTGGCTCATCTCCGCGTTCGATCCGGTGTGACCGGTCTGCTCATCCGGTGACGACGAGGCAGAACACATGGCCACCCGGGTCGCGGTAGGTGCGGAACGTCGGGCTCGGATTCGGTCCGATCACGCGGACCGCGCCGTGCTGCAGCGCCCAGCGTTCCGCGGCCTCGAGGTCGGTGACCTGCAGGTCGAGGTGGGCACGCAGGGGTACGGTCTCGGCGGGCCAACTCGGCGGGACGTGTCCGGGTGCCCGCTGGAACGCCAGTCCCCCTCCGGCCGGTGCCCGCAGCTGAACCCAGTCGTCGTCGGTGGCGTCGGAATCGAGTTCCCAGCCCAGCAGCGCGGCGTAGAACGCGGCCAGACCGCGCGGGTCGGGAGTGTCGAGCACGAACACCTGCAGACCGATCTCGGGGCGTGACATGCCGCCATGGTGCTCCCCCGCGCCGCCGGACCGCAGCTGTTCGGCAGAAGGGAGCGCTCCGGCGCCTCGCTACCGGACCCCCTCCGGGGCAACCTCCCGAAGCACATCGGCGAGCGCGCGATAGTCCTCGGCGCGCCCGCTCGACGAACGGAACACGAGGCCGATCGTGCGGCCCGGAACCGGTTCGGCGAACCGCGCGACCGCGAGATCGCCGGTGGCGCACTCGACCGCGACCGACGACGCCGGAATGAGCGTGACGCCGAGTCCGCCGGCGACGCAGCGCACGACCGTGGCGAGCGAGGTCGCCCGGGTGTCGCCGGAGAGCGGATGCGCGTCCACGGAGCGGCACAGGTCCAGGGTCTGGTCCCGAAGGCAGTGCCCCTCGTCGAGGAGCAGCAGCGGGAGTTCGTCGAGCACGGTCAGCGGTACGTCGTCCCGACCGGCGAGCGCGTGGTCCGGGGGGACGACGAGCACGAAGTCCTCGGCGTAGAGCGGTATCTCGATCAGGCCGGTCGATCCGGACGGCAGCGCGAGCACCGCGACGTCGAGGGTCCCGGCGCGCAGCGACTCGAGCAGCCGGGCCGTCTGGTCCTCGATGACGTGCAACGACAGCGACGGCATGCGGGTCCGCAGTTCGGGCAGCAGCGTCGGCAGCACGTAGGGCGCCACGGTGGGAATCAGGCCGAGACGCAGTGGTCCGGTCAGCGGATCGGTGACGCCCGCGGCAGCGGCGACGAACCCGTCGGCCGCGTCGACGATGGCCTTGGCCTGGCTCAGGAGGCGCGCACCGTCCGGAGTCACCAGCACGCGGCGGGTGCTGCGTTCGATCAACTGCACGCCGAGACCGGATTCCAGGGCCGCGAGACCCTGGGACAGCGTCGGCTGGCTCACGTGCAGGCGGGCAGCCGCCGTCCCGAAGTGACGGTGGGTCGCAACCGCGACGAAGGCACGGAGCTGCGACAGGGTCGGCTGATACTGCTGATCGGACACGCCTATGAGTATATCCCGACCGATAGATTTCCCTTTAGACTTGGTCGCGACGAACGAATACACCGGGGGTTACTGTTTCCTCCATGACGATTCAGGTCGGCGTCGTCCGGGTCTTCACCGACGACCGCGGAGAACACGGCAACCCACTCGGCATCGTGCTCGACCAGGACGTCGACGCCGCCGACCGCCAGCGGATCGCGGCCGAACTCGGCTACAGCGAGACGATCTTCGTCCGGCCGCCCGGACCCGGCGGGACGCGCGCCCAGGCCCGAATCTTCACTCCCGCGAAGGAACTTCCGTTCGCCGGTCACCCCACGGTCGGATTGTCCTGGTGGCTCCGCGATCGCGGAACCCCGATCGACACCCTCGAGGTCCCGGCCGGGCCGGTCGCGGTGCGCTACGACGGGGATGTCACCTGGGTGGGTGCGCGTGCGGACTGGGCACCGCCGTTCGTACTCGATCAGCGGCCGGCCCCAGAAGACGTGGACCGGTGCAGCTCCGGCGACTTCGCCGATGCAGCCGAGTGGTACGTGTGGGCCTGGACCGGGGAAACGGCCGGAACCGTCCGGGCGCGGATGTTCGCACCCGCGTTCGGCATTCCCGAGGACGAGGCGACCGGAGCCGCCGCGGTCCGGCTCACCGCCCACCTCGGCCGGGACCTCGACATCACCCAGGGACGCGGATCGCGGATCCGGACGGGCTGGCTGTCGGACGGGCGCGTCGAGGTCGGCGGTCGCGTCGAACGCTGCGAGTCACGCTCCCTCGCCCGCTGACCGCCGCCCGGCCGCGAGATCCTCCTCGCTGAGGAGGACCTCGATTTCCCTCCCGAACTCGACTCCGGGTGCCAGCGGAAGGCGGTCCCCGCTCCAGAACCGACCCGGGTCGTACCAGTTGCTGCCCCGCCGCCGCTGTTCGAGCAGCCCCATCTCCTCCATCGTCATACCGACGACCTCGGCGCAGTAGGCGCTCTCGATGCCCACGTCCGACGGCTTCCGGAGCCGCGGCAGGCGACCGGCGAACCAGCGGCCCGTCAGTTTCGCGGTGGACGGGAACGGCGTGCCGTCGAGCCGCGCGATCGACCGCAGCAACTGGTCCTCCTGCTCCGGGCTGATCTGCGTGGAGATCTGCCGGAGCCAGCCCCGCTGCCCGTACCGGGCGCTCCACACCTGCACCGCACCGCGCAGATCGTGCAACTGCACGCCGCGCTGGTGCCGGCCGGTCCACATGTCGGGCAGGCTCTTTCCGAGCTCGGCGTGCCACATCAGCGGCGGCAGGTCATCGAGGACGACCGCCATCCCGACGTGATTGACCGGCGCGTTCGTCAACGCCTGGATCGCACGGTCGGCTCCGCTGCTGCCCCGGAAGATCCACAGGTCACCGGTGCGTGTGATCGCCACCGCCTCGTCGAGCGTGATCCGGGATCGTGTCGCGCTGTGCTCCATGCCCGACAGCCTTCCATGCCACGGTGACCGGCTCCCGCGACCGGTCCGGCCGGGGTGGCCGGGTAGGCGGGTGGGCCGGACGACAGACATCGTCGTCCCTTAGGGTCGGGGCCATGGCACTTCGGGGCAGGCAGTGGTGGAAGCTGGTCGGACTGGCCGGTGTGGTCGGCGTCGCGGCGACCGGCGCGGTCGCGGTGCGTGCCGAACGCAAGCGGCGGGGTTACACGCCGGACGAGGTGCGCTCGGTGCTGCACGAGCGGTATACGCAGGCGACGGCCGCGCACGACTCCGCGGGCGAGGTACCGCTGACGGAGATTCCGGCGACACCGGTCACCCGGCTGCGCCGGGCACTGCGCCGGCTGCTTCGCCGCCGCTGACGGATCGGCCCTGGGGCAGGTCAGCCGAGTGCGACCGCGAATCCGTCGACGAGATCCTGGACCTGCTCGTCGGTCATGACGAACGCCGGCGAGATCTGCATCGCACCCTGACCCGCCGCGCGACCCGAAATACCTTGTGCGCGCAGCGCCTTCACGAATCCCGGCGCCTCGGTCGGGTCGGCGAGCTGAACCGCGGCGACCGCACCGAGACCGCTGCGGATCTCCGCCACGCGGGGGTGATCCGCGAGCGGTGCGAGCTTGGTGTGCAATGTGGTCTCGAGCCGCGCGGCCTCGTCGAGCAGCCCTTCGTTCTCGAGGATGTCGAGGTTCGCCAGGGCCGCCGCGGCCGACCCCGCGTGTCCGCCGTAGGTGTAGCCGTGGCGCCACCACACCCCACCGGCGAAGAACGGCTCGGCCACCCGCGGAGCGACGAACACGGCGCCCATCGGCAGGTAGCCGGACGTCAGACCCTTTGCGGTGGTCATGATGTCGGGCTGCAGATCGAACCGTGACGACGCGAACCACGATCCACCGATGCGGCCGAATCCGGTGACCACCTCGTCGACGACGAACAGGATGTCGTGGTCGCGGCAGATGTCACGGATCTCGGTGAGGTAGCCCTCCGGCGGCAGGTACACCCCACCGGCGCCGATGATCGGTTCGGCGAAGAACGCGGCGATCGTGTCCGCACCGACGGACTCGATGAGCTCGAGCAGCGCCTTCGCGTCGTCCCACGGCACCGTCGCGGTGTCGTCCCACAACTGCCCGTAGCCCTCGCCGTTGACGGGGATCCCGGCCAGCGACGTGCCACCGATGTGCATGCCGTGATACGCCTTCTGCCGTCCGACGAGCAGCGTCTTGGTGGACCGGCCCATCTCCTGCCAGTAGCGGCGGGCCAGTTTCGCGGCGGTGTCGATCGAATCGGAGCCGCCGGAGGTGAAGAAGATCTTGCTGTCCGGGACGGGCGCGATCGCGGAGAGTCGTTCGGCGAGCGCGACCGTCGGCTCGAGCGCGAGATCCCCGAAGTTCGAGTAGTGCGCGACCTTTGCGAGCTGCGCGGCCACGGCCTCGCCGATCTCGGTGCGGCCGTGCCCGATGTTCGCGAACCACAGGCCCGCGGTCGCGTCCAGGTAGCGGGTGCCGGCGTCGTCCCAGATGTAGGCGCCCTCACCGCGAGCGACGACGAACGCTCCGTCGCGTTCGATCGCGCCCATGTCGGCAAATCCGTGCCACAACGCGCCCACGATCCACTCCTGTCCACGTCCGTTCGGTGCCCGTCGGCCATCGTACGTACCGGCAAACGATTCTGGCGCGCGGGACATGCGTGCGCCACGCTGGAACACATGACCGGATTCCGGTTCTCCGTCAACGTACTCGGCATCGAGTCCCCGGAAGCGTCTACGTAAATCTGATACTTTCTGCCACTGGCGTGGCAGGCGGTGAAGATCCACGTTCCTCACGGCTACCCACCACACCATCGTGCGATGTTGCGGGCTCGACCGTGTCCCACACCGACGCTTCGGGTGCAGGACAATTCCTCGACTGTGTCACCCCCTTCGGGGGTCTCGAAGCCGTGATGCTGCGGCGGACCCGGCGATGCCGAGGCCTGCGCGGGGTGGGACCGGTCTTGTCCCGGCATTTCCGGACCGGGGCGTGCACCGCGGTCCGGATCTC